>CAMNNM010000149.1 GCA_946545425.1 uncultured Blautia sp.
CGCATCGCGAAGCTGGCTGCAGAATCCGGATTCATCGAGATGATCCTGTTCAGCATCAATCCGGCCTTCGACATGAAGCCGGCCAGCGAGGAACTTGAGACCATGTTCGACGGGTATGACGATACGGCGCTCAAGGGAATCGATCCGGAGCGGGCGGCCCTGTATCACCTTTGTGAGGAAAATGATGTTGGCATTACGGTCATGAAGGGCTTTTTCGGAGGCGCGCTTCTGGATGAAAAACGCTCACCTTTTGGAATTGCCTTTACGCCCTCCCAGCTGATTCACTATAGTCTGACCAGGCCGGCCGTCTGTTCAATTCTGTGCGGATATGATACGAAAGAACAGATCGATACCGCCGTGTCATACGAGACGGCAACGGAAGAGGAAAAGGATTACGCATCGGTGATCGCATCAGCGCCGCTGCACTCCTATATGGGGCAGTGCACCTACTGCGGCCACTGCAGACCATGTCCCATGGACATCGATATTGCAATGGTCAACAAGTTCTATGACCTGGCGATCCAGCAGAAAGAGGTTCCGGAGAGCGTCCGGTCACATTATAAAGCGCTGAATCCCGGCGCGGATGCCTGCATCGGATGCAGAAGCTGTGAGTCAAGATGTCCTTTCGGCGTGTCCATCGCCGAAAGAATGGGAAAAGCGGCGGAGATCTTCCGCTGAATATAATCATCAAGAAACAGGAGCAATACCATGGGAACATTTAAAACACTGGAAGAAGCACAGGAGCTGTTTCGGGGAGACCGTTTTGCAACGGTCAACGGAATGCACATCGACAAGCTGGGGGAAGACAGCTGCGTCTGCAGCATGACCTTGAACGAGAATCACAGAAATGCTTATGGCGGGGTCATGGGCGGCGTTACATTTACCCTGGCAGACTTTGCTCTGGCGGTCACCTCCAACCAGATCCATCACCTTTCGGTCGCTCAGCAGGTCAGTATCAACTATTTAAGCGCACCGAAGGGGGAACGTCTGATCGCTTCCTCCAGGTGTGTCAAGAGCGGAAAGACCACCACAGTCATCAATGTGGAAGTAACGGACGATACCGGAAGACTGATCGCCCAGTTTGTGGGTACGGCTTTCAAGCTTTGACAGATTGTAACTGTCTGGCACCCTCTGGTCCGGATGCTTTGCATCCAGGGCAGAGGGCGGCAAGAAACGGAGAAAACAGGTATGAGACAGATTCTGTTTTACGGAGATTCCAATACCTACGGATATGATCCTTCTGATTATGTAAACCAGAGATATCCGAAGGCCAGCCGCTGGACTTCGATCCTGCAGGAGAACACGGCCGAACACTGGAAGGTGATCGCCGAAGGAATGAACGGAAGAAAACTTGCCGATCTGCCATACGGGAGGGGATGGCTGGAACAGCTTCTTGCGTATCTGGAAGAAGACGACTGGTTTGCCGTCATGCTTGGCACGAATGATCTTCTGCTGACAGGAAGGCCCGACGCAGATGCGGCCTGTGCATCTATGGACAGATTTCTTGAATTTATCACAGACCGCAGGGATGCATCCGGGATTCTGGTGATCGCACCTCCGTATGCGGGCAGCTGCGACGCGGGTGATCCCCTGTATGAAAAAGTATACCGGGAAAATCTGAAAATGAATGAAGAATTTGAGAGACTTGCCGATGCATACGGGACGGAATTTGTAAATGCCGGAGAATGGCATGTGGGCATGTCTTCAGACCTTGTCCATATTTCAAAAGCAGGACACAGGACGTTTGCGGAAAAGATGACGGAGGTCCTGGCAGGTTTACAGGCCGGTCCGGAAACTGTATAATTACGGTGAACAATAATATGGTTGTCCGAAACAGGCAGGAGGGCGACCCGGAGGCACATAAACAATGAAGCTTGTAATACAGGTGGTTACAGAAGCGCAGGTAACCGTAGATGATGAAGTAAAAGGAAAAATTGGAAAAGGCTTTATGGTCCTGGTGGGAATCGGACATGAGGACACCAGAGAAACCGTGGATGTTATGATCCGCAAGATGCTGAATCTCCGGATCTTTATGGATGAAAACGGAAAAACGAACCTTTCCCTGAAAGATGTGGCTGGAGAGCTTCTTCTGATCTCGCAGTTTACGCTGTATGCCGACTGCAGAAGAGGAAACAGGCCGGGCTTTACCCACGCCGCGCCGCCGGATCTGGCGGAAGAACTGTATGAATATATGATCGGGGAGTGCAAAAAAACGGTACCCGTTGTGGAACGGGGCGTTTTTGGTGCTTATATGAAGGTGAGCCTCGTCAACGACGGCCCCTTTACCCTTGTTCTGGATTCGAAGGACCTGAATACCCCGAGAAAACAGAGTTGACGGATCATTCGACTTTTCATGATCAAAAACAGTAAGGTAATGGATTCAGTGAGGAGGCGGAAAAATGAGCAATGAAGTGGAAAAACTGCAGGAACTGATCGACAGGCATGACAACATCGTCTTTTTTGGCGGTGCAGGAGTATCTACAGAGAGCGGGATCCCGGATTTCAGAAGCGAAGACGGATTGTATCATCAGAAATATGACTATCCGCCCGAGACGATCCTGAGCCACACGTTTTTCATGAATAAGACGGAAGAATTTTACCGGTTCTACCGGGACAAGATGCTGTGCGATACGGCAAAGCCCAACGCGGCGCATCTGAAACTGGCGGAGCTGGAAAAAGCCGGAAAGCTGAAGGCTGTGGTGACCCAGAATATCGACAACCTTCACCAGATGGCCGGAAGCAAAACCGTATATGAGCTTCACGGGAGCGTATACAGAAATTACTGTACCCGTTGCGGTAAATTCTATGACTTCGCACATATCAAGGCTTCCACCGGTGTTCCGAAATGTGACTGCGGCGGTGTCATTAAACCCGATGTGGTACTGTACGAGGAAGGTCTCGACAGTGATGTGATCAGCGGCGCGGTCAATGCGATTGCAAAAGCCCAGGTGCTGATCATCGGCGGAACATCCCTCGCCGTCTATCCGGCGGCAGGCCTGATCGATTACTTCCGGGGCGACAGCCTGGTCCTCATCAACAAATCCTCCACGCCGAGAGACCGCTATGCCGACCTGGTCATCAAAGAACCCATCGGACAGGTGTTCTCCCAGATTGTAGTAAGATAATGATCAGGGGGCTGTGAAATTTTCACAGCCCCCTGCTATTTAATCACTTCACGGCTACAGACTTGCGGAAGAGAATGAGGCCGACGACAAAGAAGATGGCGATGGCGCCGACGCCCAGCTGCTGACGTCCGGTGATCTGGGTCAGGAAGCCGACCGTAAAGGTTCCGAGTGCGGATGCTCCTTTGCCGCAGATGTCCAGGAAGCCAAAATATTCGCCGGATTTTTCTGCCGGTATGATCTTGGTAAAGTAGGACCTTGACAGGGCCTGAATACCGCCCTGGAACATGCCGACGCAGACCGCCAGGATCCAGAACTGGTAGGCGTGTGCAAGGAATACGGCATATACTGCAATGAAGAAGTAGGCGACGATACAGATGGTGATCAGCAGCTCGGCCCGGTATTTATGAACCAGCAGTCCAAAGATAATGGCACAGGGGAAGGCTACAAACTGAGTCACCAGAAGTGCCAGCAGAAGGTCAGACTGTCCGATTCCGAGTGAATCACCATAGGCGGTCGCCATGTCAATAATGGTATAGACACCATCAATATAGAAAAAGAAAGACAAAACGAACAGAAAGACTTTTTTGTCTTTGAACATTTCCTTGAGTGTGGTGCCCAGCTGAGAAAAGATTCCCGGCTGATTTTTTGTTTTTTCAATATAGTTTTTCTGCTCATAGGATCTGAGCAGCGGGACAGATACAAGTCCCCACCAGAGTGCCACGATGATAAAGGAGATCGTCATGGCCGTTCCCATGGAAAGCCCGAAGGACTCCGCTTTCAGTACCAGAACCAGACAGGCAATAAAGGGAATGCAGCTGCCGATATATCCCCATGCATAACCCTGAGAGGAAACGGTATCCATCCGGTCTTCGGACGTAACGTCAGAGAGGGTGGAATCGTAAACGATCAGACTCAGGGCATACAGGACCTTGGCAAGAATGAAGACGATCAGGAAGATTAGCCACTGCTTCAGAAAACCAAGCAGCGCGCATGCGATCGCACCCAGAATGATCGTGCCGGAAAATATGATTTTCTTTTTGCCTTTCCGGTCTGACAAAGCGCCGAGAGATGGTCCTGCCACAACAACAAGTAGCGTGGATATGGTGATCGCGTAACCCCAGTAGGCCAGGTAGAGGGTTTCGTCAAGCCCGCCGTTTCTGGCAAGCGAATTGAAATAAATCGGGATCAGTGTCGAGATCATCATGGTGAAAGCGGAATTTCCGACATCGTAAAGGATCCACTTTTTTTCCAGGGCCGTCAGTTTCAGCTTGTTCATAAAATCAGCCTCCTTGTTGTGAGAGGGTTTATCATTCGTACTGTTCCTATTATATTACAAAATGTGCATACGGGGAAGAAAAAAATTGTCCTTCGTGTGCAGTCTGCACAAAAATGTCATAATTACATAAGCAAAAATATGTTATGCTATATTTTGTCATAGTAAAATCACATTGCAAATATATAATTCCAGAAGGAGGATGCGAATGAAACGGGTTTTGGGCAGGATCTGGCCTCATGTGGTAGTCTGTATGCTGATCCTTTTGACGGTTCGAACGGTATCTGCTTCGCAGGAAAGCGCACAGATCCCCCCGATCAACAGGATCATGGCAAATATCATTCAGTGCGATTACGGTATGAATTTTGCCGATCTTCAGACGCCTCAGACGGTTTCCTACGAAAGAGCAGCCGTCACGGATGCACAGCTGACGAACTATGTACAGGCCTGCATGAGGACACTCTATATTGCCGGACAGGTAACGATTGAAAATGGAAGAGCCTATGTTCCGGAAACCACCATACAGAGCATGATCCGGTCTCTGTTCGGATGGGAGATGACATCTCCGGTCAGCAGTGAGCACATGACTTATGAAGCCGGCCGGTACAGCATGCCCTGCGCCGACGGTGAGCCAATGCCGGTTCTGAGGCTGAGCGGACGCACGGTGAACGGAGATACCGCTGTGCTGACCGCGGAAATTCTTCGCTGCGGGAATGACGGCAACTACAGCAGAGGCATGATCTATCTGACAGTCGTACAGGATCCGGCCAGTGCTTACGGCTATCATGTGGTCAGCTCGGAAAGAAAGGCGCTGGATTCGGAAATTGTATTTACAGATACCCAGGGATCTTCCGTCCTTCCCGCCAGCAGCTACGGCGATTACTGGGCGCGCAATACCAAAGACCGGAATCTTTCCACGGCCTGGGTCGAGGGAGTCGAAGGATACGGGGAAGGACAGTCCGTTACATGGACCGCAGATACACCGCAGAAAGTCCACGGTCTTTGGATCTTCAGCGGCTACGGAAAGAGCAATGATATTTTTCAGAAGAATTCGAGACCGGTCCGGTACCGGATCGAGTTTTCGGACGGAACGGTGCTGGAGCCGGCGGATGACGGCTGGGAGATTCCTGACGGAAATGATCCCGTGGTGATGGGACCGTTGAACGAAGTTACCTCCATACCTGACGGGCTGACCATGGAAAGTGCCTTCGATTATTATATCGATTCCATATCTTTTGGAAGAGAGATCGAAACCACATTTATCCGGATCACGATCCTGGAGGTCATGCCGGGATGGAAATATGCTGACACCTGTATTTCAGAAATACAGCCATATTGAACCGAACAGGGGAGGCTCTGCCTCCCCTGTTCGTATTTGCATGCACAAAGAAAAAAAGCATGTGAAAAGATTTCACATGCCCTTCCTGCTGGAGCATATCGGATTCGAACCGACGGCCTCCACAATGCGAATGTGGCGCGCTCCCAGCTGCGCTAATGCCCCGT
>CAMNNM010000150.1 GCA_946545425.1 uncultured Blautia sp.
CATGTGCATGTATCCCCTGTTCAAGCAAATAAAAAGACCTGCAGCTGATGCTGCAGGTCTTTATCATGCAGAAGATGGGACTTGAACCCACACAATCTTGCGATCACAGGCACCTGAAGCCTGCGCGTCTGCCAATTCCGCCACTTCTGCATTCAGCCGTATTGCCGACTGCCTGATTATAATAACCTTTTTTCCTGGAAAAGTCAAGAAGAAAAAACGCGAAACTTGAAAAAATTTATAACCTATGATAAACTGTGGACAGTAAATGCGGGCATGTGTGTAGAGTATTTAAGTGGAGAGTACAGAAATGGTCTTGATCGAGCTTCTGAAAGTGATTTTACTGGGAATCGTTGAGGGAATCACGGAATGGCTTCCCATCAGCAGTACGGGACACATGATTCTGCTTGACGAGTTTATCAAGCTGAATGTTTCCGCGGAATTCAGGGAACTGTTTCTGGTGGTGATTCAGCTTGGTGCGATCCTGGCTGTAGTGGTTCTGTATTTCTGGAAGCTCTGGCCATTTCATATCAGAGAACTGGAAAGAAAAGAAGCGAAACAGATCGCAGAAAAGCCCGGATGGATGAGGCCGTTTCTGACCTTTGTGGGAAAATACTGCGATAAAGAAAAATGGATTCTCTGGTTCAAGATCCTGGCGGCATGTATCCCGGCCATCGTGGTGGGTCTGCCGCTCAATGATCTGATCGAAGAAAAATTCAATAATTATGTCGTAGTTGCCGTTGCACTGATTGTTTATGGTATACTGTTTATTGTGATCGAAAACTATAACCGGGGAAAGAAACCGGAATACACAAAACTGTCGACGCTTCCCTGGAAAACGGCCATGATCATCGGTCTCTTCCAGGTGCTGTCCCTGATTCCCGGTACATCCAGATCCGGTTCCACGATCATCGGAGGCATCCTTGCAGGAACATCGCGCAAGGTGGCGGCGGAGTTTACTTTCTTTCTTGCCATTCCGGTAATGTTCGGCGCAAGCCTTCTGAAAGTTTTAAAATACGAGGGCGGATTCGGCGCAGCCGAAGCGCTTTATCTTGGTACGGGCTGCCTCGTGGCGTTCTTTGTATCGGTGTTTGCCATCAAGTTCCTGATGGGATACATCAGAAAACACGATTTCAAAGCCTTTGGATGGTACCGTATCATACTCGGCGTTCTTGTGCTTGCTTACTTTATTGTAAAGACGGTTACAGCAGGCTGAAACAGCTTTGACATCCTGCCACTCAGAGCGGCAGAACAGGAGATGGACCATGAAAGATCTGATAATGGCACTGGATCAGGGAACCACCAGCTCCCGGTGCATTCTGTTCGACAGAAAGGGAAATATCAGGAGTCTGGCAAGAAGAGAGTTCAGGCAATATTACCCCCAGCCCGGCTGGGTTGAGCATGATCCAAACGAGATATGGGCTTCCCAGATGAGTGTCGCCATGGAAGCGATGAGCCAGATCGGCGTGACGGCCGAGAACATCGCGGCCATCGGCATCACAAACCAGAGGGAAACCACGATCATCTGGGACAAAGAGACCGGCGAACCGGTTTATCCTGCCATCGTCTGGCAGTGCCGCAGAACGGCGGACATCATTGAAAAGCTTGTTGCGGACGGTCATGGCGATATGATCCGCCGAAAGACCGGCCTGATACCGGATGCCTATTTTTCCGCTTCCAAGGTAAAATGGATCCTGGACAATGTGGAAGGCGCCCGCAAAAAGGCGGAAGAGGGAAAACTGCTTTTCGGAACTGTCGACACCTGGCTGATCTGGAAGCTGACCCGGGGAAGCGTCCATGTAACGGACTACACCAATGCATCCAGAACCATGCTGTTTGATATTCATAAGAAGGACTGGGACGACGAGATCCTTTCTCTTCTTGAAATACCGAGATGCA
Source organism: uncultured Blautia sp. (assembly GCA_946545425.1). Lineage (GTDB taxonomy): Bacteria > Bacillota > Clostridia > Lachnospirales > Lachnospiraceae > Blautia_A. Next base: position 1,897 of record CAMNNM010000150.1, read on the forward strand.
TGCTGCCGGAGGTAAAGCCCAGCAGCTATGAATACGGATATGTCAGTTCCCATCTGATCGGCGACAGGATTCCGATCGCAGGAGCAGCGGGAGACCAGCAGGCCGCCCTGTTCGGGCAGTGCTGTTTCAGTCCTGGTGATGTGAAGAATACCTATGGTACCGGCGGATTTCTGCTTATGTATACCGGAGATCAGGCGGTGGAATCAACACAGGGCCTTCTGACCACCATGGCGGTAAAACCGGACGGAACGCCGGGATACGCCCTGGAAGGAAGCGTTTTTGTTTCGGGCGCGGCGATCCAGTGGATGCGGGACGAGATGAAAATCCTGGACAATGCCCCGCAGTCCGAAGAATACTGCCTGTCTGTACCGGATACAAACGGCGTTTATGTAGTGCCCGCGTTTACCGGACTCGGTGCTCCGTACTGGGATCAGTATGCGAGAGGCGCGGTTCTCGGACTTACCAGAGGCGCCGGAAAGGCTCATTTCATCCGGGCGACGGTGGAATCGCTGGCATATCAGTCCTATGATGTGATCCGGGCCATGGAAAAAGACGCAGGCGTAAAGCTGAATTCTCTTCGGGTAGACGGCGGAGCCAGCGCCAACAATTTCCTGATGCAGTTCCAGGCTGATATTGCGGGAACGGATGTAATCCGGCCGGCCTGCATTGAAACGACGGCTCTGGGAGCCGCGTATCTGGCAGGACTTGCGATCGGCTTCTGGAGCAATTCCGGGGAGGTTCGCGAAAACTGGCAGATGGAACGGACGTTTGTTCCTTCCATTACGGAGGAGGAACGCAGGAAACGGCTCCGGGGCTGGAAGAAAGCAGTGAGCTGTACCAGGGAATGGGCAAAGGATGAAGACTCTGCTGAAGAAACTGAGTGAGGAGAGAATAGAAATGAAACGCATATTGCTTCTTGGCATCATGGCTTCAGCCGTGTTTGCATGTGCCGGATGTTCACAGCTGGATGAACTGAAAAACAATGCTTCTTTTATGAAATCTTCCAATTCCAGTGAAGAGATTCAGGATGTGGCGTCGACTACGGGAGTTACGGCCGTGGTGACCTCTACGCCCACGCCTGCGCCGGTTGTGACAGAAGCTCCGGCAGCTGCGCCGGTGGTACCGACCTCAACGCCTGTTCCCAATCTGATCGGAACAAAGACCAGCCAGGGCAAGTATATTTATCTGACTAACAACAACGATAAACCGCTTCGGGAAATCTATCTTCGTGAGTCTGGAACGGAAGACTGGGGAAAGAACCTGATCCCGGGAGAATCGACTGTAAAACAGTCCGAAACGGTGCAGATGTATTACGCCGCGTCCGGTTCTGATCCGTCCACTCTGGACGTAAAGGTCGTGGATAAATCGGGAAATTCCTTCGCAATGTACGGGATCGATTTTACCGACATCGAAAGCGCAAGCTTCCGCGTTCAGGAAGAAACGGGTTATCTCAGCTGGATGAGCGTCACTTCCCATAACGAAGTGATCTCCGACTGGAACGAGACCCTTGCTCTGGATTACAGCGGCGAATATGGAAGCGATGAGTCGGATATGGAGTCGGAGGACTATTCGGACTGGGATACGGAAGAGTATTACTACGACGACTATGACTACACCGAAGACAATACCGAAGATTATACCGACTACGATTATTATGAGGAAGATTATACGGATTATGATTACGAGGAAGACTGATAATCGGACCGGTCTGTAAGAATTTTTCATAAATACAAAAGAAACAGCCTGTTATGGGCTGTTTCTTTTGTATTTTACATAATCGGAAACCATCATGGCCAGCTTGAAGGTCATGGCGTCCTCAAAGGTGCGGATGTCCAGACCAAACCGTTTTTGCAGCTTTTCAAACCGGTAGACCAGTGTGTTTCTGTGAACATACAGCTGGCGCGATGTCTCGGAGAGATTCAGGTTGTTCTCAAAAAATGTGCGGATCGTGCTCATGGTCTCGGCGTCCAGAGAATCCAGCGATTCTTCGTGGAAGAATTCATCGAGGAAAATCTCACAGATGTCGGGAGGCAGCTGATAGATCAGACGGCCGATGCCCAGAGACTCATAGTCAAAAACACTCCTGTCAGGATAGAAAATCCTTCCGATCTCAATGGCGGTACGGGCTTCCCGGTAACCGTTGGAAAGCTGTGCCAGGCTGAAGGTCGGCTTGCTGCAGGACACCCAAACGGGAATCATCGCTTCGGAGTTCAGCATGTCAGCGATCATCGCGGCTGTCTGGGACGGCGACTGAAGGTTCCCCTGTCTTTCCAGAACCAGCGCGAGGGTCTTCTCGTCCAGCTCGGTCAGAAGAAGTCTGCCGGAATGTGAGAAGATGTTCCGGAGAACCTCTGAAATGTTGCTGTCGGTACGGGAACGAGTCTCGACAAGGAACACAAGCCGCTCTGCCGGATCGTCGATATGCAGCTTTCTGGCTTTGATGGGAATGTCTCCGGCGGGATACTGGTCCAGCAGAAGGTTCCGGATAAACAAGCCCCGGTCATTCTTTTCGGCGTAGGCGTTCAAAATTGTCCGCACCTGACAAACGGCCAGCTCGCCGATGGTGGGAGCGGATTCGGCGTGCCCCGAAACGATCAGAAGATGTATCTGTCCGGAGTCGGAACGCACTTTACGGATCTGACATTTATTGTCTGAGATGCAGAGCGCGGAACCAAGACGAAAATCTTCCAGAACCTGAGAATCAGGCTGTCGGATCGAGTCTGATGTGGACGCGACGATGCTGTCTTCGATATCGAGCAGACAAAAGTCAAGTCCGCTGATCTCTTTCCATTCTTTAAGACAGGAAAGCATCTGCTGCTGTATTTTCATATCGAACCTCTGACGGAAAAAGAAGGCTGCTGCACATAATATGCAGCAGCCTTTGCCTTGTATGCTACGTTGTAAAATGATCAGGATCAGTTTACGATAACAAGCTCGGTCTCTTTGTCGAAGAAATGAGACTTGGACATATCGAATGCGAACTCGATCGCGCTGCCTGCTCTTGCAGCCGTACGCGGATCAACACGAGCGGTAAGCTGAGTTCCTGCAAGATCGAAATACAGGAAAACTTCTGCGCCGAGAAGCTCGTAAACCTTGACGGTGGAGTTCATCGGTCTGCTCAGGGTAACGGTAGACGGCATGTTCTTGTCATGTACGTTCTCAGGACGGATACCCATGACAACGGTCTTGCCGATGTAGCCTTTGTCTTTCAGAACCTTGGCCTTGTCAGCCGGAACATCCAGAGTATACTCACCAACAGTAGCGGTAACGCCGTTAGCGCTCTCACCGATCTTGGCATCCAGGAAGTTCATCTGCGGGGATCCCATGAATCCAGCTACGAACAGGTTGCCCGGAAGGTCATACAGATGCTGCGGAGTATCGACCTGCTGTACGATACCGTCCTTCATAACGACGATTCTGGTACCAAGGGTCATAGCCTCTGTCTGGTCATGTGTAACGTAGATGATGGTGGCGCCCAGTCTCTGATGAAGCTTGGAAATCTCGGTACGCATCTGAACACGGAGCTTAGCATCCAGGTTGGACAGCGGCTCGTCCATCAGGAATACCTTGGGGCTACGAACGATTGCACGGCCCATGGCAACACGCTGTCTCTGACCACCGGAAAGAGCCTTCGGCTTACGATCAAGGAGCTTCTCAAGGTCAAGGATCTTGGCAGCTTCACGAACGGCCTTGTCGATTTCAGCCTTCGGAACTTTACGAAGCTTCAGACCGAATGCCATGTTGTCATAAACGGTCATATGCGGATACAGAGCGTAGTTCTGGAATACCATTGCGATATCACGGTCCTTCGGCTCTACGTCGTTCATGACCTTGTCGCCGATCTTAAGGGTACCGCTGGAGATCTCTTCAAGACCAGCAACCATACGAAGGGTGGTGGACTTTCCGCAGCCTGACGGTCCTACGAAGATGATGAATTCTTTGTCTTCGATCTGAAGATTGAAGTCCT
>CAMNNM010000151.1 GCA_946545425.1 uncultured Blautia sp.
CCGCATGCAGCTCTTTTCCTTTCGCGCTCCCGATCCAGGTTTCCATATCCGGATTCGTTTTCAGAATTTCCGGCCATACATGGGGAACCGGCTGTGAGGCGGCGACGGATTTGCCAAGGGCTTCCTCGATTTCTTCAAGCAGAATCTGGGGATCAGTCCCCTCCTGTGTGCTCTCGGGGACTTTGTTTTTCAGATCTTCCAGGGAGACCGCATACAGATCGGCGCCGAATTTATAATAGACATCACTTTTCGTAATCCCCTGTATGACGGCATCGGGCGGGAAGGTTCCGATCAGGGAATCTTCGGCATTCAGGGCGAAGGAATACTGCCACAGAGAATGATCCTCTGCCATATAATAAGCCGCATCGTCCGAAAAGATCATGTCACTGTCAAAGGTATCGGATGAGTTGCCGGTGAACACGGAATCATATATTTCTCCGGTCGACAGATTCAGGCATGCGACGGCGTTTTCCGTTTCGTTTTCCGGATGGCGGATGCGTATGAAAAGATTCCCGGCCGTTTCTCCAAGAAACTCCAGTTCCGCTGCCGGATCATCCACCGTGCCCATAGATACTGCCTCCAGATGCCCGTCGGCCGGGTTCGGCGCCATTTTTCTCAGACAGACGCAGGAAGGCTCACCGGTTTCCTCATCCAGAATATATTCCTGATAAAAAACCGCATCTTCCGTGGCATACAGGATGTCCGTACCGATTTCCTGCGGCACGACGGCAGCTTTGGAATAGTTCGTGATGCTTGAAAGATCTTCGGAAAGAGGGCCGAAATGGAAATGCTTGTTTTCGGGATCATCCGGATGCTCCACTTCCATGACGGCGTAGAGCGTGTCTTTCCAGACACAGGCATCGGCGATTCCGGTGAGACAATCATGGATTTCGTCTGTCTTCAGATCCAGATATTTCAGATTATATTCATCTTCTGAATACCCTTCGCTGACAGTGAAATACAGCCGGTCTTCCAGAATTCCGGCAAAGGAAGTTTTCACGGTGAACCCGCCTCCGACAGAACCGAGCCGTTCCACATCGTCTCCGGTATCCGGGGTATATTTTACCAGCTGATCGTCGGCATCAAAATAAATGCTGTTCTGATACACGCAGAAATTCTTTCCCGGCGGATAGTAGAATATTTTTTCGGTCGCCTCTTCTGTTTTGGACGGGTCATGGACATAGGTGTTTTCGTCATCGCCGGCGATGACCAGACCGTTGTACTCAAAAACATCAGCATGAACAACGGTTGTCGCTGAGAGCAGAAGCGTGGCGGTAAGCAGCAGTTCTTTCCTCATGGATATGTACTCCTTTCTGCAGGATCACGATATGCGGAATCGTTGCATCTATATTTATTTTATTGGAGCCAATGGTACCTGTAAAGAGGGAGGGGAAATTTTTCGTAACTATTCAGCACCCGTGAAGCCCGGGATGCTGAATATATTTTTTGAGAAAATGAATTTTCCATATTGACAATCCATTCACGATGTGATACTTTTACTACGTCAGACATACTACGACAAACGTAGCAACGTCAGACGTAACAATGTCAGACGTAGCAACGTCAGGCGTAATAAAACAAGGAAGAAAGAAAAAGCAGGGAGGGCGCCATGGGTATCAGCAGTGACGTGATCCGCGGGTACAACGACACCATGATCCTGTGTATTCTGATAAAGGGTCCTTCTTACGGCTACGAGATCTCCAGGGAGATCCGGAGGCTGACCGATGAGAAATATATCATCAAGGAGACGACGCTTTACTCGGCTTTTACCAGGATGGAAAAAAACGGGTATGTTCAGTCCTATGTGGTCGAGGCAGAGGGAACGGCCAGCGGCAAACGCCGCACCTACTACCGGATCACTCCGCAGGGCGAGCAATACTATCGTGAAAAATGCGAGGAATGGACACTGACCAAAGAAGTGGTCGAGAAATTTATAGGGAGGGAAGATCATGGAGACAATTCGTAACTATCTGGAAGCAATGTTTGCGGACCTGCCCAATACGCCGGATGTTCTCCGGGCAAAGGACGAACTGCTTCAGATGATGGAGGACAAGTACTCCGAGCTGATCGAAGAAGGAAAGAGCGAAAACGAAGCAGTAGGCACGGTGATCGCCGAATTCGGCAATCTGGACGAGCTTGCGGACAGCCTGGGCCTGAAGACCGCCCTTGCCGTATACGAAGAGGAGCCGAAGAGCGAAAAGAGCCGCCGACTGGTAACGCTGGAAGAGGCCAAAGATTTCCTGAATGAAAAATCCGTCTATGCGTTCTGTGTTGCTCTTGGCGTCTTTGGATGTATTGTTTCGGTCATCGGTCCCATTATTTTCGGCAGCATTCTGGAGCATACCATTTTTGAAGACTTTCTTTCCATGGTTGGCGTGCTGGTCATGTTTGGACTGGTCACGGTCTCGGTTCTTCTGTTTGTATACGCCGGCCGCAGAATGAAGAGATGGGAGTTCCTGGAAAAAGAACCCTGCACGCTGGATTATGCGACGACCAATTATGTGATCGACGAGCAGAAACGCTTTCATACTCCGGGAAATACGGCCCTGACGATCGGCATTATACTCTGTGCAACCGGCTGGCTCCCCGGCGTGCTGATCGATTCGCTGCTGTCCATTTTTGTCCCCTTTGACCTGGGATTTATTATTGCGACACTTTTATTCCTTTTTGAAGGCGTCGGAGTTTTCCTGATCGTCTACAGCAGTATCATGAAGGGACGTTTTACCGATCTTCTGAAGCTGAACGACAAAAACACCGTCAGCGGGACCTACAAAAATACTGCAGGCAGAACCGACAAAGATACCGCCGGCGGAACTTACAAGAATACTTCCGGTGGATCCTGCAAAAATACCTCCGGCGGGAACTATACGAGGGGAAAAAACAGACAGGAACCGGATTTTGAGAATGAAAAGGTGAGTTCGCTGATGTCGATCTACTGGCCTGCGGTGACCTGCTTTTACCTGATCTACAGCTTTCTGACCTTTGACTGGGGCAGAAGCTGGCTGATCTGGCCGGTGGCCGGTGTTATACGCAAGGTGATCTGCGCGAACCTGGGCATCAGGGAAGACAGCAAATAACGGGCAATCCGGAAAGGAGCATACTATGGAAAGCGAAAGATCTTCAAGAACAAAAAGGATCCTGACGATCCTTATCGTGGTGACAGTCCTGTCTGTGCTGATTGGCAGCGCGAGGCACCTGTTCGGCATGTTTGCATCGGGCCGGATAAAAGAAGAGGAAGGTTCTCTGGAAGCGTTTGAAAGCATCGAGCTGGACATGCAGCTGGGAGATGTCCGCATCCTCACGGGAGATGACTTCTCCTGGTCCGGAAAATTTCCGGAGAGGGTCATGCCGGTCTTTAAGGTATCCGGAAATCAGCTGAAGATCACGCAGAAATCCGGGAGAAAGGTAAATCTGAACATCGGCGAAAACACGTGCCTTCTGACCATCACGATCCCCAAAGGGACCAGCCTTCGGTCTGTGGAGGCAGACATGGATCTGGGCGCCTTCTCCGCGGACGACCTGACGTGCGAAAAGGCGGATTTTGATCTGGACCTCGGCAGCCTGACCCTGAGCGGCTGCACGGTCGGCAGCCTCGAAGCGGATGTGGACCTGGGAAGCATTGAGCTGAAGAACTGCAGCCTGGACAAGGCTAAATTGAATACCGATCTTGGCAGCATCAAAATAGATGGCCAGGAATACGGAAAGAGCTACAGCAAATAACGTACATCGACGCGGTTTTGCCGGGAAATGTGAACATGAAGATGGGCTGTGAAATGATCCGACGGGAAAGTCGGATCATTTTCACAGCCCATCTTTTTACATCCGACGCGGGAGGCCGAGCCGTCGGATGAGATGCTTGCTATTGGTTTGTTACATCCGAGGCGGGAGGCTGCACCGTCGGATGTGATGCTTGCTTTTGGTTTGTTACATCCGAGTCAGGAGGCCGAGCTGTCGGATGTGATGCTTGCTTTTGATTTGTTACATCCGAGTCGGGAGGCCGCACCGTCGGATGTGATGCTTGCTTTTGGCTTGTTGCATCCGAGTCGGGAGGCCGCACCGTCGGATGTGATGCTTGCTTTTGGCTTGTTACATCCGAGGGAGGAGGTTGCTCAGTCGGATGAGATGCTTGCTTTTGGCTTGTTGCATCCGAGCCGGCAGGCTGCACCGTCGGATGTGATGCTTGCTTTTGGTTTGTGCCATCCGACGCGGAAGGCCGTTCCCTCGGATGTGATGCTTGCTTTTGACTTGTTACATCCGAGTCGGGAGGCCGCACCGTCGGATGTGATGCTTGCTTTTGATTTGTTGCATCCGAGTCGGGAGGCTGCACCGTCGGATGTGATGCTTGCTTTTGGTTTGTTACATCCGGGGCGGCATCCATTCCCTGTCCCAGCAGCGGTTGAGAGCCCAGCTCTCCTTCCAGAAAAGATCCAGAGGCGTGGTAAGATCACGCCACAGCTGATAGTTCCAGTAAATGTGGCCGGCACTTTCGTCCCAGGCCTTCAGCTGCAGATCTGCCACCTGACGATAACGCTTGCGCTGCTTTTCGGCAAGGACCGGATCCTTTGGAATCTCAGGACTCAGGTTGTTGGCGTACTTGTTGCTGATGCACCATTCACCGACGACCACGGGGATATGTTTTTTAACATTCCGTATCTTCAGCCGGTTGAAGCCGACGTATATCTTATAAGCCCAAAGTGCGCGGATGGGAACAAAATTCTCCATGGCAAAGATGTAGATATGCGTGTCCAGCATTACATTCTTCATCTTTTCCTGATCGAAGAAACGGTTCCATTTGGTGAGACGGAAGCCGTCGTGGAATACGATGACCTTGTCTTCCGGCAGAATTGCCCGGAGCCGTTTGTACGCCGCCCGGTAGAAGGCTTTCAGGAAAGGCAGGGGAACAAACCAGGAGCCCTTGGCTTCGTTTTTGTCCGCGGCTGCCCGGAAGGAAGGAGACGAGACCCAGACCAGAAAGCTGATGGGCTCGTTCAGGACTTCGATTCCGTAAAGTCCTTTTCTGTCTTTGTACCGTTTTGCCAGACGCTCCAGCACGGACAGCGCAAAGCGGACTTCTTTTTTGTCTTTATACCATTTGCAGACGCCGGTCAGGCCGCCGTTATCGTAGCCGTTCTGACTTCCGGGAACCGTGTGCAGGTCGATCAAAATGGTGAGGCCGTATTTTTCCGCCCAGTCGAAGGCCTTGTCCAGGTATTCGATACACCCGATCAGAGGCGGACGGTCGCCGAATATAAAGTAGGGGACAGGAATACGGATCAGGTTGATTCCGTGTTCTGCCACGATCCGAAAATCGTCCTCGGTCACGTAGGTATCCCGATGCTCTTTCATGCGCTCAGCCAGCTTTTCAGGATCCATAAGCCGGTTCAGCCAGATCTCGTCTTCGGCGTCCACACCCTCGAACATCTGGGGCTGCATCCATTTTTCAAGGACAAGCCAGTTTCCAAAATTGGTGCCTCGGATTTTTTCCATAATCAGCAAACCTTCCTTTCTCTTCTCGGAAGCAATATTTTGTCGACTGCTCCACAGGGCAGTACTGTTATAGCTTTGAGTATAGCATATATAGCAGAATACGGGCAGAAAAACCGGAAACGGTCGGTTTTCAAACGTAAAAGGATGCGCTATAAT
>CAMNNM010000152.1 GCA_946545425.1 uncultured Blautia sp.
GTTCAGGAAGCCTTCAAAATCCCGGATATCCGCGATCTGATCCCTGAAAACGGTTCCATCCGGAAGCTTGTCTCCCAGAATCATGGCAGAATCGGGAAGCACAAGCACCCGGGTCGATACGTCAGGATAACTCTCCGAAAAGGCGTTGATCGCCGAAGCCGTATCCTTCAGCTTTTGCAGCACGGGCATCTCGGGCTTCTCGAACAGATAGCTGTCCTTCCCGATATACACATTCGAGAATACGCGCTTTCCAAGAAGATAGTTGCCCATGAACCCCATGGAGATCCACTGGTCCCTCAGTGGGAACTGATCCGCATAATATGTATCAAAGGATTTCTGAAAGCTCTGGTCCTTAAAGGCCTGTATGCTGAACCGCGGCCTCATCTGCAGGCTCCTGTTTTCATTGTCCGAAAATGAGCGGTCCGGAATAATGAGTCCCAGCAGAAATACCAGCAGGGTAACCACCGTAAAGATCAGTCCGAGGGTAGTCCTGTATCGGGCTCTTAACAATTTTCTTTTTTTCCTGAGTGTTCTGGAAGACGTATTCAACTTGCTCCTCCTTCTGAATACTCCATGTTCAGGCCGCTCAGCTCACATTCCCGCGCCGCGGGAAACGTATTTCTCAGAACTGCGCGTATAAAAACGTTGTATAGGTAGAACCCAGGATGCTTGCAATGCTGAACAGAAAAAGCACCCCGTATACCGCCGCCGCGATCATGGTGCGGACGATACCGCCCCGGAAGGCAAACCGCTCGTGAATATTGTGAAGGAACGGCGTACACGCAAGCACGGCGATCAGAAGCGTGATCAGATAATTGCGGAGCACAAGGCCCATTCCTGCTTTCCAGAGCCCGGAGGCACCGATTCCCACCAGAGCGCCGAACCATCCGAAGGCTTTTCCTGCCGAAGGCGTGAAAAAGAAGATCCATCCGGTAAGTGCGATCAGATCGGTCAGGACGACTCCCAGAACCGCCGGCAGCTGCCTTTTCCCTTTTCCCAGCAGGAATTTTTCCAGGATCACGAACGCGCCGTGCCAGATTCCCCACAGCACAAAATTCCATGTGTTTCCGTGCCAGATTCCGGTCAGGATCCATACCGCTGCCAGGTTTCTTACCTGCATCAGCTCGCTGCAGCGGTTTCCGCCCAGCGGAATATACACATAATTCCGGAACCACATTCCAAGGGAAATATGCCAGCGTCTCCAGAAATCCGAAATGCTGGTGGAAAGGTATGGATAATTGAAGTTCTTTTCCACCGTAAACCCGAAGGCTTTGGAAAGGCCGATGGCCATATCCGAATAACCGCTGAAATCGAAATAAAGCTGAAGTCCATAAAACAGGACACCCAGCCAGGCCGTCCCTACCGTCAGGCTGCCTGCCGAGATCTCTGCAAATCCTTTTCCAAGCACGTCCGCCAGAAGGACCTTTTTAAAGAGCCCCGTCAGAAAAAGCTCAAGCCCCGCAAGGGACGCCTCAGTGGTCACAGGATGATCGTGAAGCTGCGGCTTCATGTCCTTATAACGCACGATCGGTCCCGAAAGGATCTTGGTAAACAGCATGATGTAAAGCGCCAGATCCAACGGGTTCGAGGCTGCTTCCTCCTCGTCCCTGTATACGTCAAACAGGTAAGATAAGGCCGAGAAGGTATAGAATGAAATACCTGTCGGGAGCGCCGCGCTTGTGTACTTGAAAACTGCCAGTACTGCGATCAGGATCCCCGCGTCTACGATCAGGGCGATCATTGCCGCCCTGTCGGCCCAGTCCTTTTTCAGGCCGGCGATCAGAAGCCCGCCGGAATACGTCAGCAGGACGCAGAGCACAAGAAGGACCGCATGCGCCGGATTTCCCCAGGCATAAAAGATGATGCTTGCCAGCACCAGTATGATATTTCCTGCCGTTCCCCTCACGATCCTGCAAAGCAGATACGATACGGGCAGAAACAGGAACATAAAAACAAGACTGTTCAGTGTCAATGGTGCGCCCTCTCTTTCCCTTCCTCCGGCCGGTGGTCACAATGCTTCGCGGAATGCCCGGTCGACGCCCGCCGGATCCGATGCGGAAATGAACAGAACATAATTTCCCTGCACATCCAGGATCGCGTTTTCCTCCATGGCATACTGCTCCATGGCATATCCGTCAAAGCTTGCCATCTGTGTGGCCCTTCTCGCCTCACAGGCCTGCGTTACGCTCTCCTGCTGATCCAAATCCTTCAGCTTCAGCAGAAGAAGCTCCTCCGCTCCCATGTTGCTGGTGGGATAGTAAAGAAGAAAGCCGTCAAAATCTTCCGGTGACAGCCGGTACAGCCGCCTGAGCATCTGATTGTCTCCCTCCTGCATGGTACCGGTATCCACCTGTGAAAGTACCGCCCCGCTGACAGTCTCAAACGAAGCGCTGCTTATGGCTTTGCCTCTGGGTCTTGCCAGAACGGCCACGAAAATAACCAGGAGCACTGCCGCCGCCGCGTTCAGGGCCAGTGCCGCTATTGTTTTCTGCTTCATTCCTGACTGTCCTCCTGATCCTCCTCAGAGCCTTCCTCCTGGCTTTCCTCCTGCGTATCTTCCTGTGTTTCTCCGCCTTCCGGAGTGGTTTTTGTACCGGCGTCTGTCTGCTTCAGCGCGTCAAGTCCGGCCTGCGGATCGCCTCCTCCTTCATACTCGTAGGTGGCGATGATCATGTTGGCGGCCCAGTAGGGATAGAACTCCCGCATCACATGGATGCCGTCGTCGTCCCAGAGATCGGCAAACTGCTTGCAGATTTCCTCGTTGTCGATAAAGGGATACCCGTTTTCCACGCACATCTGCCGTACGGCCTCGCTGAACTCGGGAATGTTTCTCCAGAGACTGGAGGTCTCAAAGGCCGGATCCCTTGCGGGAAGAATGGAGCTGATATAAAAGGTGGTGGACGGCATTTCTCTCTGAAGATCCGTCAGGATCTGCAGATATTCCGCACAGTACTCTTCCGGTGTGCTCCAGTATCCGATGGATACGTCATTCAGGCCGAAGCACAGGTAGACATGCGCCGGATTCAGGGCCAGCAGCTGGTCGTGATAGTCCGCAATGTTGCGGATAGTCAGACCACCGTCCGAAAAGCAGTTCGACTGGGGCAGATATTCATAGTACCAGAACCCGACGGCCCTGGAATCTCCCATGATACAGTAATCCTTGAAAAGAGACCACACCTGATCCGGATTTGCCTTGACCTGCGCCACCAGGCTGTCCTTCTCTGCCTGGATATGGGCGGCCTCCTGGTCGCGGATGATCTGTTCCACGGCTTCCACGCTGCCTCCGGCTTCCCTTTTCAGATATGCGGCACCTTCCCGTATTTTATCTCCGGCTGCATCTGTGCCGGATCCCCCGCATCCCCGCAGGATCACAGCCGACACAACGATCAGCATTATCAGCAATATCAGATATCGAATAATCTTGAATTTCACTTTTTCCGTTCCCCCTGATCCGGATGACGGGGGCAGGACATTACTCCCGCCCCCTGTAAAGCCGGATCGGCCGGCCATCAAACTTACGGACACGGCCGGCCATGGATACTTTCGTATCAAGACCGGTCCTGTCAAGCGCGGCCATCACATCGTCCGCCTGTTTCTCCGGAATACTGAACAAAAGACCTCCGGAAGACTGCGGATCGAACAGGATGTCAAGATCGTCTTCCTCTGCGTTTCCGCAGTCGATCTGGTCGATCCTGTATTTTCTGTTTCTGTATGCTCCTGCGGGCACCAGTCCCATCTGTGCATACTCTCTTGCGTTTTCGATACAGGCGATCCTGTCCGTATCGATCTCCAGTGTAACGTTTCCGGGCTGTGCCATCTCCATGGCGTGCCCCAGAAGTCCGAATCCGGTAATGTCCGTGCAGGCATGTACATCAAACCCGCGTATAACCTCCGCAGCTTTCCTGTTCAGAGAGCGCATTACCGTGATCGCCTCTTCCTCAGAGGAGGGCGAGGCCATGCGGCCTTTTACAGCGGTATTGACGATGCCGGACCCCAGTTGTTTGGTCAGGATCAGAACATCGCCGGGTTTTGCTCCGTAATTTTTGAGGATCCGGTCCGGATGTACCAGGCCGGACGCGCAGAGTCCGTAAAACGGCTCCGTACTGCGGATCGAATGTCCTCCTGCAAGAAGCGCTCCCGCTTCTTTTACCTTGTCTGCTCCGCCTCTCATGATCTCCGAAAGCACGGATGTATCAAGGCACTCCGGAAATCCGACCACATTCAGGGCCAGGGTCGGCGTACCGCCCATGGCATAGATGTCGCTGAGTGCATTCGCCGCGGCGATCTGGCCGAAGATATAAGGATCGTCCGCGACCGGCGTAAAGAAATCCACCGTCTGGATCATGGCAAGATCGTCCGAAATACGATATACGGCGGCATCGTCGGATGTGTCAACGCCGACAAGAAGACGTTCGTCGGTAAACTTTGGCAGCTTGCTCAGAACCTGAGCAAGGGTCTCGGGACCTATTTTGGCCGCTCAGCCCGATGCTCTGGAAAGAGCCGTCAGGCGTATCCTGTTGTCTTCCATCGCTTGCCACCTCCTCCCGGTATTATATCAGAAAGACTTTCACATGGAAAGAGTCCGTTATTTCTTGCCGATGGCCTGCGGATCTGTTTTTTCGTAGAGGAATCTCTCGGGCAGGCTGATGTTGAACTGCCCTTCCAGCTTCCGGAAACCTTCGGGCATGATCGTCTGATGCTTGATGGGTGACATGGAGAGCACCTTGACAAGAATGGCCGCCGACTTCTCCACCGTATGCATCAGACCAAAGGTCAGGTCAAAGTCTTCGCCGGAGCAGAACATCCCGTGATGTGCCCAGATCGCCACGTTGTACTGTTCCATAAGCTTGGACGTAGCCACCGCGATATCTCTGCCGCCGGGAACCATCCAGCCTACGACTCCGACACCTTCCGGAAATACCACCGGACATTCCGTCGCCATCTCCCACAGCTCGCGGGTCCAGATCTCGTCATTCAGAGGAAGGACAAAGGAAAGGGCGATGGTATTGGTTGTATGGGCATGATATATTACCCTGTGTCTTCCTTCGGAAGTACGTTTTTTTACTTCGTGGTTCATCAGGTGCGTCGGCAGCTCGCTGGTGGGAACACCGCCTTCGACGAGACCCCATCGGATCCGGTAATTCTCGCCGGCATCGTCCAGCTCGATGATAGCCAGACAGACCTCGGGATCGACAATGATATTTCTGAAATATTTTCCGGAACCTGTAACCATGAAAAACTCATTTGCCAGTCCGGGTACGGAAGTACCGATGGGTACCCATTCTCCCGGAGAGTTGAGACGCGGCATCACATCCTCAACTTCTGACGGTTTCAGACGATAGGAAAGATTGCCGCCGTTTCTCTCGTGCCAGCCCTGCTGATACCCGTCGTCCGCCATTTTGATGAAACCCTTTACAAATTTCATTTCGAGAATTCTCATAAGTTTCTCCTTTCCAGGTGAATTCGCTTATCGCACATCAATAGTAACATGCAGGAAATATATCTGCAATATTCTACCTTGTTTTTTTACACAAGAAAACCCCGGATCTCCAAAGGGAAATCCGGGGCTTTACTGCCATAGCGAGAGGGGGATTTGAACCCTCGACACCGCGGGTATGAACCGCGTGCTCTA
>CAMNNM010000153.1 GCA_946545425.1 uncultured Blautia sp.
GGTCTGCAGCATGTAAAGATGCTTGTCCTCGATGGTGAACTCCATATCCTGCATGTCTCTGTAGTGGTTTTCCAGAGTCTGGCAGATGTTGACAAACTGTTCGTAAACTTCCGGCATGGTCTGCTCGAGAGTCTGGATCTTGGACGGAGTACGAACACCGGCAACAACGTCTTCACCCTGAGCGTTCATCAGAACTTCGCCCATAAGGTGCTTTTCGCCGGTAGCCGGGTCACGGGTGAAGGCAACGCCTGATCCGGAGGTCTCGCCCATGTTTCCGAATGCCATCATCTGAACGTTGACTGCGGTACCCCAGGAATACGGGATATCGTTGTCGCGGCGGTAGATGTTTGCTCTCGGGTTGTCCCAGGAACGGAAAACGGCCTTGATGGCGCCTACCAGCTGTTCCTTCGGGTCGGTCGGGAAGTCTTCGCCGATCTTGTTCTTGTATTCAGCCTTGAACTGCTCGGCCAGTTTCTTCAGGTCGTTCTCATCCAGCTCAACGTCAAGCTTGACGCCTTTTTCGGCCTTCATTTCGTCGATCAGCTCTTCGAAATACTTCTTGCCGACTTCCATAACAACGTCGGAATACATCTGGATGAATCTTCTGTAGCAGTCCCATGCCCAGCGGGGATTGCCTGATTTTGCTGCAAGAACGTTGACAACTGTCTCGTTCAGACCAAGGTTGAGGATTGTGTCCATCATACCCGGCATGGATGCTCTTGCACCGGAACGTACGGAAACCAGAAGCGGATTCTCTGCGTCGCCGAACTTTTTGCCGGTGACTTCTTCCATCTTGGTGATGGCTTCCATGATCTGGCCCATAATCTCTTCGTTGATCTGTCTTCCGTCTTCGTAGTACTGGGTGCAGGCTTCGGTTGTGATGGTGAAGCCCTGCGGTACGGGAAGACCAAGGTTTGTCATTTCGGCAAGGTTTGCGCCTTTGCCGCCCAGAAGGTTTCTCATGGTAGCATTACCTTCTGTAAACATGTAAACCCATTTTGCCATTTGCGCTTTTCCTCCTGTTTTGAAATTCAGTGTTTCTAAAAAATCACGCACACAATTATTCTATAAAGATTTTAAAAATAAGTCAAGCCTTAGTTGAAATCAGGACCCGTTCCCGGTAAATAATCACCGGAAACGGATCCTGTTCGGAACTCTTTATTCGGTGTCCCCTGTTTTTAGGGTACGAAAATCAGAAAAAATTATTTCTTGGCAGGCTTTCTGGTTCCCTTTGTGTTCAGTACCAGATGTCTGGGCATACCATTCACCATGATGGGGCTGTAATCGCCCTGGATGAGCGGCTTGACATAGTCAATGAAGTCCTTGGTGACATAGGTGCCTTCCTTGTTCATCCAGTTTCTCGGAACCAGCTTCTCTTCGTTGGCGATCCTGTGAACGTCATAGATGCCGGTAGCGGACATGTAGGGATCGTCGGAAACACGGTCGATGACGACCATCTTGCCGGTATCGCCTTCGTCAGCAGCCTTGACAGCAGCGCCGCCGACCATGAATGCTTCGTCGATATCGACACGGGAAGCCATATGGGAAGCGCTTCTCTGCAGGGTTGAAAGCTCGATGCCTCTGGTCTTGCATCCGATCTTTTCGGACAGGAAGCTGGCCAGATAGTTTGCGGTACCGGTCAGCTGCTTGTGTCCAAATACGTCAACATAGTCCACGGAGCTGCCGAGTTCGCATACATATCTTCCGTCAGCAAGCTTGATTCCTTCGGAAACGGCGATGACGATGGTGGATTTCTTTGCCAGCAGAGCCTTTACGTTCTCAAGGAACTTGTCGATATCGAAGGGGATCTCCGGAAGGTAGATCAGGTCGGGTCCTTCGCTCTCTTCTGACTGAGCCAGTGCGGATGCGCCGGTAAGCCAGCCTGCGTTTCTTCCCATGATCTCGATGATGGTGATGGAGCTCTTCTTGTAGCTGAGGCCAAGGGAGTCACGGATGATTTCCTTGGTGGATACGCCGATGTACTTGGCTGCACTTCCGAATCCGGGAGTATGGTCGGTCAGGGCCAGGTCGTTGTCGATGGTCTTGGGAACACCAAGGAACTTCTGATTCTGTCCGGTAAGGATCGCATAATCGGAAAGCTTCTTGATGGTATCCATGGAATCATTTCCGCCGATATAGATAAAGGAATCGATATCCAGCTTGTTCAGGATCTCGAAGATCTTTTCGTAGACAGCCTTGTCCTCGTGGATCTCCGGCAGTTTGTAACGGCAGGAGCCAAGGAATGCGGACGGGGTTCTCTTCAGAAGTTCAATATCCAGTTCGGAATGGATCTGGGTGGAAAGGTCGACATAATTCTCGTCCAGGAGACCCTGGATACCGTGAATCATACCATAAACCTTGTCAAATCCTCTCTCGATGGCGTTCTTGTACACGCCTGCAAGGCTGGAGTTGATGACAGCTGTCGGGCCGCCGGACTGACCTACGATGATGTTGCGTTTCTTTGCCATTTTTGACCTCCTCAAAATGAAAACTTATTGGAAAACCATGCATCCAGATCTTCGATTTTTACGCGGACCTGCTCCATGGAATCTCTTTCTCTGATGGTTACGGAATGATCTTCTTCGGAATCAAAATCGTAGGTTACGCAGAACGGAGTACCGATCTCGTCCTGTCTTCTGTAACGCTTTCCGATATTTCCGCGGTCATCATATTCGCAGTTGTATTTTTTTGAAAGTTCTGCATAGATCTTTTCGGCAGGCTCCGCAAGCTTTTTGCTGAGCGGAAGTACGCCGATCTTGACGGGTGCCAGGGCCGGATGGAAACGAAGCACGGTACGTACGTCGTTCTTTTCGGCATCCAGCACCTCTTCGTCATAGGCACTGCAGAGGAACGCAAGGACCATACGGTCTGCGCCCAGAGACGGCTCGATAACGTAGGGCACGTAACGGGTCTTCTTTTCGTCGTCAAAATAGGTAAGATCCTGGTTGGATACTTCCTGATGTCTTGACAGGTCGTAGTCGGTTCTGTCGGCAATGCCCCACAGCTCGCCCCAGCCGAACGGGAACAGGAATTCCACGTCCGTGGTGGCCTTGCTGTAAAAGCTCAGCTCTTCTTTTTCGTGGTCTCTGTAACGGACTTCTTCGTTCTTCAGGCCCAGTGAGAAGAGCCAGTCAAGGCAGAACTGTTTCCAGTATGCAAACCATTCAAGATCGGTATCCGGCTCGCAGAAAAACTCCAGCTCCATCTGTTCGAATTCTCTGGTACGGAAGGTGAAGTTGCCGGGTGTGATCTCATTTCGGAAGGATTTTCCGATCTGGCCGATGCCGAAGGGAATCTTCTTCCGGGATGTTCTCTGCACGTTTTTAAAGTTTACAAAGATGCCCTGGGCGGTTTCGGGTCTCAGATAGACGGTATTTTTTGCGTCTTCCGTTACACCCTGGAAGGTCTTGAACATCAGATTGAACTGACGGATATCGGTAAAGTTGTGCTTGCCGCAGGAGGGGCAGGGAATCTGATTTTCCCGGATGAATTCCATCATTTTTTCCTGAGACCAGGCGTCGACGCTGCTCTCAAGCTTGATGGAATGCTCTGCACAATAATCTTCGATCAGCTTGTCGGCACGGAATCTTTCGTGGCATTCCTTGCAGTCCATCAGAGGATCTGAAAATCCGCCGAGATGTCCGGACGCCACCCATGTCTGGGGATTCATCAGGATCGCACAGTCAACACCCACATTGTAGGGTGATTCCTGGATAAATTTCTGCCACCAGGCGCGCTTAACGTTGTTTTTCAGTTCTACTCCAAGATTGCCGTAATCCCAGGTATTGGCAAGACCTCCATAGATCTCGGAACCCGGATATACAAACCCGCGGGCTTTCGCCAGGGCAACAATCTTTTCCATTGTTTTTTCCATGAATCTGTCTCCTTTGATCATCCCGGCGAATCCTGCCGGACTACTTCCCTGTGCCTTTGAAAACCGTTCTTTAACAACCCGGCGTTCTCCGGACATACAACGATATTATACTAGCATAAAAACATCTTGTAAAGAAAAAAGCTGTCTTATGGATCCATCATTTTAAGGATCGCAAGGCTTTTGAATTCGCGGTCCGTGTTCCGTCTGACATAGGTGTGGATTATGTTTTCCAGTTCGGAGAGCGCTTCCTCTTTTACCATAAAAGTATACAGTTTTCCAAGCGGGACCGACACGATAAAACGCATGGCATACAGTGCGGCGGGAGACAGTTTCTGCAGGTTTTTTCCGTTCGCGGCACATGCTTTTTCGCAAATTCCGTGTTCCTCCTGCGAGAAATATACCACTTCTTCTGTCTTTCCGATGCTTTTTCCGCAGCGGCTGCACTGTGTCAGATCCGGCATCATTCCCTGAATCGTCATCATCCGGAGCTCGAATATACAGCGGATGAGCTTATCCGGTATCCGCTTTGACTGAAGTGCTCTTGCTGTCACATAAAGGAGATTCATGACTTCTCCTTCATCCTGTCCTTCCCGGCAGAAATAATCTGCCAGCTCCAGGAAATAATACCCGTAATAGATTCCGGGCCAGATTCCTGCCAGGTCCGCAAAGTGATGGGTAATCTCCACCTGATTCAGATTGTAGCTGCTTCTTCCTTCGTAAAGTGTGAACCTTCCGAATACAAACGCACCGGAAGCAGCCAGAAACGGACTGTTCGGGCGTCTGGCACCGCGTGCGAAAGCAGAAATCTTGCCTCTTTCCCTTGTGAGCAGCGTAAGTCTCCTGTCAAATTCTCCGACAGGCATCGCTGAAAGAACGACTCCCTGTACAACGATCAGGTCACTCATTTCTCAGATTTCTTTCTTGTCATACCCGAAATTTTTTATCAGATAATCGCTGTCGCGCCAGTCCTTCTTCACCTTAACAAAAAGATGCAGGTTCACCTGGCAGTCCAGCATATGTTCCAGTTCGTATCTGGCGTTGGTGCCGATTTTCTTCAGCATGGATCCCTGTTTTCCGATGATGATACCCTTGTGGGAATCCTTTTCGCAGATGATCGACGCGTCCAGATCCATGATGTTTTTTCCGCTCCGCATCTTCATGGTCTCAATGGCCACTGCAATACCGTGGGGTACCTCGTCATCCAGCGCGTGAAGCGCCTTTTCGCGGATGATCTCGGCCGCTATCTGCCGCTCCGGCTGGTCCGTGACCGTATCGGCGTCGTAATACATGGGACCGTAGGGCAGATACTTTATAATGGATGGAATAATGTCCGCCGTGTTCTTGCCGCGCAGGGCCGAGCAGGCGATGACCTCCGAAAAATCCATAATGTGCCGGTACGTCTCAATGACAGGAAGGATCTCTTCCCTGGGTATCGTATCACATTTATTGATGATCAGGATCACGGGAATATTGATGTGGGAAAGCTGCTCTCCGATCCTGGTGTCTCCCGGTCCGATCTTTGTGCCCGGCTCCACCAGCCAGAGGATCACGTCCACTTCCTTCAGGCTTTTCTGCGCAGCCTCCACCATGTATTCGCCGAGCCGGTTTTTCGCCTTATGGATACCCGGGGTGTCCACAAAAACGATCTGACACGTCTCGTCCGTATATACGGTTCTGATCTGGTTTCTGGTCGTCTGAGGCTTTTTGGAAGTAATGGCGATCTTCTG
>CAMNNM010000154.1 GCA_946545425.1 uncultured Blautia sp.
CAGAAATGTACCGAAAAGTTCAAGCCCGGAACGGCGCCGCGCAAGTCTCGCAGGCTCAACGGATGAATTTGGTTCTTGCAGACGGGGTGCTGAGTAAATACAATTTACGAAAGACTTGTTTTTCACGTTTTAGTGTGCTAAAATATGAATATGTTATTTCACTATCTCGGAAAAGGAGCAGAAGACATGGGGAAAACCATCAGAACAGAGGCTGTGGATCAGTTATTTGAAGCAATCCTCTGCCTGAAAAACAAGGAAGAGTGTTATACGTTTTTCGAGGATGTATGCACAGTAAATGAATTGCTTTCTTTATCTCAGAGGTTCGAGGTGGCGCGGATGCTTACCGAAAAGCGCACTTATCTGGATATTTCTGAAAAGACAGGGGCGTCGACGGCCACGATCAGCCGTGTGAACCGTTCGCTGAATTACGGAAATGACGGGTATGAAATGGTGTTCGGCAGAATGAAGATGAAAGCGGACCCGGATGTCAGAGAATAACAAAAGGGAATAACAAAAGAGAAAGAGCTGCAGGGCAGAAGTTGCCGCTGCAGCTCTTTGCGTCATCCTTAAGTTTACTTCTTTTTGCGGTTCTTTTTTCCGGAGGGAGCTTCCTCTTTGTCAAGACTGTCGATCAGACGTTCCACCAGCATCTTTTTCATATAGACGTCAAAGCTCAGCAGACAGATAAAGGAAAACTTTTTCAGAAATTCCTGATCGTCGTCCGGGAAGTCCTGAAAGGAGGCATCTGCCGCCTGGTAACGACGGTACAGATCCTTCAGAAAATAATCTCTCTGATCATGGATCATGGAGAAGACCTCGTTATAGACGTCGGTCATGTCCATTCCTTCGCTCTGATGAAAATACTTTTCGGAAAGGGGCTGAAGAAGAGAATGGATGTCCGTGATGGACAGGATGTTCTTAAAATAATAGATAAAAAGAAGCATGACCATATGCTCTCTGCTGTAGCGCTTGCTGTCGGGAGCGGGCAGCAGATGATTTTTGGCATAGTTGTTGATCATGGTCTTGGTGAGAATCTTGTCGTCTTCATAGCGCCGGGTCTTTTTGAGCTGGCCCTCCATAAAGGTGGTGACCTGGTCCATATAAAGGTCGATGTTCGGCATGTCTTCGACCTTGACATATTCGATGGCCGTGACAAAATCAAGGATCTGCCGGTACATTTCTTTTGTCTCTTTTGTCATTTCCTTCCCCTTTTTGCGCTTCCGGTATGATATAATGGGAAGCGGATTCCGTCGTTAATCTAGATTATAAGATTTTCGGAACGACTTGTAAATCATTTTTCTGACAGGAGCTGTTGACGCATGAGTGTTTACGATAACCTTAATCCGCCTCAGAAAGAGGCGGTTTTATGTACCGAAGGTCCGCTTCTTATTCTGGCCGGGGCCGGGTCGGGCAAGACCCGGGTGCTGACCCACAGGATCGCATATCTGATCTCCGAAAAAGGGGTGAATCCCTGGAATATCCTGGCGATCACCTTCACCAACAAGGCGGCGCAGGAAATGCGGGAGCGGGTCAACAATCTGGTGGGAGAGGGAGCCGAAAGCATCTGGGTCTCCACCTTCCATTCGGCCTGTGTGCGGATCCTCCGGCGCCATATCGACTTTCTGGGATACGACAATCATTTTGCCATCTACGATACCGATGACCAGAAAAACGTAATGAAGGAAGTTTACCGGAAGCTGGAGATCGATACAAAGCTTTTCAAGGAGAGGGCTGTTCTGGCAGAAATATCCCACGCAAAAGAAAAACTGATCTCCCCCGCCGACATGGAAAAAGAGGCAGGACGGGACAGGACTGCGCTGGTGGTTGCGAACGCATACCGGGAATACGAGCAGATCCTCCGGAAAAACAACGCTCTCGATTTTGATGACCTGATCGCCAGGACGGCGGAGCTTTTCGAAAAGCATCCCCAGGTACTGGAGTACTATCAGGAACGGTTCCGCTATATTCTGGTGGACGAATATCAGGATACGAATTACGCCCAGTTCCGCTTTGTTTCTCTTCTGGCATCGAAATACCGCAATCTGTGTGTCGTCGGCGACGACGACCAGTCGATCTACCGCTTCCGGGGGGCGGACATTCAGAACATCCTCGGGTTTGAGCACGACTTTCCGGACACCAGGATCATACGGCTGGAGCAGAATTACCGGTCTACAAAAAACATCCTGCAATGCGCAAACATGGTCATCGCCAATAACGAAAAGCGGAAGACCAAGACGCTCTGGACCGAAAACGAAGAGGGAGAAAAGATCCACTTCCGCCAGTTCATGAACGGCTTTGAAGAGGCCGAATATGTAGTGGGCGAGGTGCAGGCGGCAGTACGGACGGGTGAAGCAAAATATAAGGATTACGCTGTCCTTTACCGGACCAACGCCCAGTCCCGCATGTTCGAAGAAAAGCTTCTGGCAGCCGGAATCCCCTACAAGATCGTCGGAGCGGTCAATTTCTATGCCCGGAGAGAGATCAAGGATCTGCTGGCTTATATGAGGACCGTCGACAATTCCGTGGACGATCTGTCGGTGCGAAGGATTCTGAACGTGCCAAGGAGAGGCATAGGGGACAGAACACAGGAGGTGCTGCAGGACTACGCCGACGAGTACGGCATCAGCTTTTATGACGCGCTCTGCCAGATCGATGAGATTCCGACGCTGAAAAGAAGCGCCGGAAAGATAGGCAGCTTTGTTTCCATGATCCGTATGCTGAAGACCAAAGCGGAAGACTGCTCGGTCAGAGAATTGCTGGAAGAGATCATCTCGGTTACCGGTTATCGTGACGAACTGGAAAAAGAAGGAACCGAGGAGTCCGAAAGCCGTCTCGAGAACATCGACGAGCTGATCTCCACGGCCCAGTCCTTTATGGATGCCGCAAAGGAAGAGGGAAGAGAAGCAACGCTGTCGGCCTTTCTGGAAGAGATCGCCCTGGTCTCGGATATCGATACGGTAGATCCGGGACAGGACTACATGCTTCTGATGACGCTGCACAGCGCCAAGGGACTTGAATTCCCCAGGGTTTTCATGACCGGCATGGAGGACGGTGTATTTCCCGGCTACGGCACCATTATGTCGGGCACACAGGCAGACATGGAAGAGGAACGCAGGCTGTGTTACGTCGGCATGACCCGGGCCATGAAACAGCTGACGCTCACCGCCGCCCGCCAGAGAATGATCCGCGGCGACGTCCAGTTTAACAAGACATCCCGGTTTATTCATGAGATGCCGCGCGAGATTGTAGATCTGGGCCATACGGTGCGGGAGACATCCGGATCCGTCAAAGAATCCATGAAAGCCCGGTCCGGCCTTCCCTTTGCTTCCTCAAAGCCTTCCCGGGGCTTTTCCGATACCGCGCCCGGCATTTACAGGAACAATCCTTACACCCATGTGCCAAAGCCTGCAAAGCAGTTTCAGGTGACGGCTGCGGCAAAGCCGGACTATCAGGAGGGAGACCGGGTGGTTCATATGAAATTCGGTACAGGCGTCGTAAAGTCCATCGTTTCCGGAGGGCGCGATTACGAAGTAACAGTGGATTTCGACCGGGCAGGCATCAAAAAAATGTTTGCGGCCTTTGCAAAATTGAAAAAGATTTAAGTGGCGCTGTATTCGAAAACATGGTATACTTGACACACAAAGGTTACCAGATGTCGGAAATGGCTGCCGGCATATTCGCGGCTGCCGTAATTCTGTTCTGAAAAAACGGAAAGGAGTCTTTGCGATATGTGTGAGAAGAAGAAAAAAGGTTTACTTTGCAAAATCCTGACGATCGTGGTCGTGCTTGCGGTCATCGGACTGATCGTATATGCAATCTATCGTCATTTCAAGCCGGATTACCTCGAAGATTACGAAGATGATTTCGAGGACGATTTTGACGACTTCTTCGAGGACGACGAAGAAGAAACCGCAGCAGAAGACTCCGCCGAGGCAGAAGAGACCGAAGAGCCTGCAGAAGATGCTGCCGAAGCAGAAGAAGCGGAAGAACCGGCAGAAGAATGATGCTGCATCATCCGGTCAGATCATAATACGAACAACAGGAACTCCGGTATGACGTCATACCGGAGTTCTTTCCATAAAAAGGAGCCTGAGGATTGAAAAAAGGTAAAATATACAGAGGGACCATAGAGAAAGTTGAATACATGGACCGTGGGTTTATCCGGTCCTTCGAGGATGCCGAAACCGGAGAACAAGAGGAAGGAACCGTGCTTGTAAAGAACGGGATGCCCGGCCAGAGGGTGGAGTTCCAGATACGGAAAAAGCGGCAGGACCGTGCAGAGGGAAGAATCCTTAAGGTGATCGAAAAATCTCCTCTCGAAACCCGCGAAAAGGCTTGTGACATATTTCCCGAATGCGGCGGCTGCATGTACCAGACCATGTCCTACGCATCCCAGCTGGAGATGAAGGAACGCCAGATCCGGAACCTTCTGGAGCCCTTCATGGAAGAGGACACGGTCTGGGGCGGTATTCACGGAAGTCCGCAGGAATTCGAGTACCGGAATAAAATGGAGTTTTCTTTCGGCGACAGTGTGAAGGACGGTCCCCTGGAGCTTGGACTTCATCGCAGGGGTACGGCATATGATGTCCTCTCGGCCGGCAGCTGCAGACTGGTGCATCGCGATATGACAAAGATCCTGGAAACGGTTCTTTCGTTTTACCGGGAGCGCAGAGCGCCTTATTACCGTAAGACGGCACACACAGGATATCTGCGCCATCTGCTCCTCAGAAGGAGCGTTACCACGGGAGATCTGCTGGTTCATATCGTGACAACGAGCCAGGGGAGTTATGACGAAGAAATCCTTGCCCAGGAGCTTCTTAAGCTTGGTCTGGAGGGACGCATTGCCGGAATCCTTCACATCATAAACGATTCCCTGTCGGATACCGTGCAGAGCGACGAGACCAGAATTCTGTGGGGAACGGATCATTTTTACGAGACGGTCCTGGGTCTTCGCTTTAAGGTCAGCACCTTTTCCTTTTTCCAGCCGAATACCCTGGCTTCGGAGATCCTCTATTCCGTCGTCCGGGATTACATTGGCGATGTACGCGATCAGACAGTGTTTGACCTTTACAGCGGAACAGGCACCATTGCCCAGCTGGCCGCCGCAGTGGCGGACCGGGTCATCGGCATAGAGATCGTTCCGGAGGCTGTGGAGGCAGCAGCGTGGAACGCGCAGATGAACGGGATCACAAACTGCCGCTTTATTGCAGGTGATGTGCTCAAAGAGCTGGACACAATCGAAGAAAGGCCGGATACCATTATCCTGGATCCCCCCAGGGACGGCGTACATCCGAAAGCGCTGCCGAAGATCCTGTCCTACGGCGTAGACCGCATTATCTATATTTCCTGTAAAGCTACCAGTCTCGTAAGGGATCTTCCTTACTTCAGGGCTGCCGGGTATCGTGTTAAAAAGGCATGCTGCATCGATCAGTTTGCACAGGGACCGCACATCGAAGTCGTGAGCCTTTTACAGCGAATGAGCAACACCCGTCCGAAAGCTATCACTCTGGATGTTGAGATGGAGGATTACTACAGAATAAAAGGGGACAGGACGAATGATTGAAAGTAAAACT
>CAMNNM010000155.1 GCA_946545425.1 uncultured Blautia sp.
GTTGGCGTACTTATCGGCACCGGTGTTTCTGTCAGGGTAACTGCGGCTTTTTCCATCCCGCCGCCCATATTCTGTCCCGGCTTTGTTTTCCCGGACAGAAGTCTCCACCCAAGAATACCACCTGCTAAAAGTATCACTGTCACCAGACAGCCGACCACTACCGGTGCTTTTCGTGATTTTCCACTCTGCTGCTGAAGAACCGTTGCATTTTCATTGCGCCGGCTTCTGCTTTGTGCTGTTTCTGTCTTCTTTTTATCCGATCGTACCGGAGTACTGTTTCTGTTGTACCGATACCGTTCCAGCTCCTCTTTCATTTCCGCCGCGCTCTGATATCTCCGCTCCGGCTGAAAAGCACAGGCCTTCTCTATAATGGCTGAAAGCTTCCGGTCTGTTCCCGGAACCGGCGGAACGTTCTCACCGTTCAGACGCCTTTCCAGCGCCTCCTGCATATTCTGCCTGGTCAGCTCCTGCGGATACGGGGGATAGAAGGGCTTTCTTCCTTTATTCAGGCAGGTATATAAAACAATACCAAGGCCGTAAATGTCTACCGTGTGATCATACTTACGCCCGAGAAAAACCTCCGGCGCTTCAAAAGACGGCGTTCCGACCCGCGTACCGGCAGAAGCGGTTCCTTCCATCTGTTTGGCAACGCCGAAATCCCCCAGCTTAAACTGGCCGAACCTGTTTCGGAAAATGTTGGCAGGCTTGATATCACGGTGAATGATATTGGCGCTCTCGCAGACGGACAACGCGTCGCACAGATCACAGGCCATCTTCAGGATTTCTTCCTGTGACAGCGTACCTGTTCTCTGTTCATAGGAAGGGAGACTTTCCAGCAGTTCCATCCGGATAAATACATTCCACCCGATTCTGCCATGAAGCTCTTCGATATGATAATCCTCTATGGTAACGATTCCGGCAGCGGAAGCAAGCGAGATCATGGTACGGATCTCACTCTCTATGACCTTTATGTCATCCAGGAGAAGTCTTCGTACAGATGCTTCACTCATTCCCTGACTCTGCAGGTTCCGGATTTCCGAATCATCCAATGGAATACGGAGTACTTTCATGGCGGAATAGATGTCCATCCCGCTGCTTCCGCCGCTTCGTTTCCTGATCCTGTAGACACTGCCATACGAACCTTGTCCTATTTTATCTTCTACTGTCCATTCCGGCCAGAACGGCAATTGATTTCCCATGGTTGTTTTCCTCTCTATGGGAAAAAGCCTCCCCGGCCTTGCGGCCGGTGAGGCTTAATAGAACTGACTATAAAATCTGCTAACGGCTTATCCCCACGGATTCTCGGTCGGATAGCGTACGCCTGCCGGCTGGTTGTAGCCGATCTCGTCTACCGGAACACCGATATACTTGAAGACCTCAAACAGAGCCTTGCCATGCTTTCCAAATGCAACGGCACCGTGATGCGGAAAATTCTTCTCGATCAGAACGTGGCGATAGAATCTGCCCATCTCCTTGATGGCGAATACGCCGATGCCGCCGAAGGATCTGGTGGCAACCGGAAGGACCTCGCCCTCTGCGATGTAAGCACGAAGCTTGTTGTCGGCTGTGCTCTGCAGACGATAGAAGGTGATTTCGCCCGGAGCGATGTCGCCTTCGAGGGTTCCGTTGGTAACCTCGATCGGAAGGCTTCTGGCCATGATCTTCTGATACTTCATCTCATGGAACGCAAGCTTCTTGCTGCAGGTGTTGCCGCAATGGAAGCCCATGAAGGTATCGGTGAACTTGTAGTCGAACTTGCCTTCGATGCTTTCCTTGTACATATCCTTCGGAACAGAGTTATTGATGTCGAGCAGGGTAACGATGTCGTTGCTGACGACGGTTCCGACAAACTCGCTCAGAGTTCCGTAAATGTCAACTTCGCAGGAAACCGGGATGCCCTGGCCTGTCAAACGGCTGTTCACGTAGCAGGGAACAAATCCGAACTGAGTCTGGAATGCCGGCCAGCACTTGGTGGTAAGAGCGACATACTTTCTGTATCCCTTGTGGGCCTCGATCCAGTCTTTCAGGGTCAGCTCGTACTGAGCCAGCTTGTTGAGGATCTCGGGCTTCTTGTTGCCTGCGCCAAGCTCTGCTGCCATGTCTGCCGCAACTTCCGGAATTCTCTTGTCGCCTGCATGGTTGTTGAAGGATTCGAAAAGGTCCAGCTCGGAGTTCTCTTCGATCTCTACGCCAAGATTGTAAAGCTGCTTGATCGGAGCGTTGCATGCCAGGAAGTTCATGGGACGCGGTCCGAAGCTGATGATCTTCAGATTCTGAAGTGCATAGACAGCTCTTGCGATCGGAATGAAGTCATGGATCATGTCGGCGCAGTCTTCTGCGTCACCTACCGGATATTCCGGAATGTAAGCCTTGACATTTCTGAGTGCCAGGTTGTAGCTGGCGTTCAGCATACCGCAGTAAGCATCGCCTCTGCCGTCCTGCAGATCGTCCTGGCTCTCTTCTGCTGCTGCGATGACCATCTTCGGGCCGTCGAAGTGCTTTGCAAGAAGAGTCTCGGAGATTTCCGGACCAAAGTTTCCAAGGAATACGCAAAGAGCATTGCACTCTGCCTTCTTGATGTCTTCCAGAGCATTGACCATATCGATCTCGCTCTCGATGATGGTGATCGGACATTCATAGATGTCGGCGGCATCGTACTTCGCAGCGTAAGCCTTTACCAGAGCTTCTCTTCTGTTCTGTGCAAGACTTGCCGGGAAGCAGTCACGGCTGACGGCCACGATACCGATCTTCATTACAGGTACGTTGTTCATAGGTAATACCTCCTTTAAAATGCTGCGCACCTTCCGCGCGGCTCATTTCTGGTTTTACCGGGCAGGCGTCCTCCGCCTGCCCAACACAATCGGTAGTTACATTATAACAGATAAACAGATCACACTCAAATCATAGATTGATTACTTATTCAAAATTCCGGAAATATATTTTTAAGCGCCGGATACAGCTGACGGAATACCTGATATTTCTTTTCATAGCGGGCCGCGATCTCGGGATCCGGTTCCACCGTTCCGTTTACATGAACCAGCTTGCCTGCTGCTTCCTCGACGGATGCATACTCTCCGCAGGCTACCGCTGCCAGGATCGCTCCGCCGTAGCCCGGACCCTGTTCGGTCTCGGGAAGCGTCAGACGGATGTTCAGGATGTTGGCCACCATCTTTCTCCACAGCTCGCTCTTGGCGCCGCCGCCGCAGATCATGCTGGTCTCAACATTGATCCCGAGCTTCTTTGCCGCCTCCAGAGAATCACGGATGCCGAACGCCACGCCTTCCAGCACAGCCTGGGTCATGTCTTCCCTGGTGGTGTCCATGGTCATGCCGAAGAAACAGCTTCTGGCCAGCGGATCGTTGAGGACCGCTCTCTCGCCCATCAGATACGGCAGATAGTATACATGGCTCGCGCCCAGCTTGTCGTCCGTGATGGTCTCCTGCTCTTTTCCGTAGTTCTCGGTATGCAGGATTTCTTCCATCCACCATTTGTTGCAGGATGCCGCCGAAAGCATGCAGCCCATCAGGTGGAAGTGTCCATCCGCATGCGCGAAGGCGTGCAGGGAATTTCCTGAATCCACTCCGAACTTGTCACTGGAAATAAAAATTGTTCCGGACGTTCCAAGAGAGATGTTGCAGGCCCCGTCGCCGACGGTTCCGGTACCCACTGCTGCCGCTGCATTGTCGCCGGCGCCGGCACAGACCTTCACGCTTTCCGGAAGCCCCAGCTCATCAGCGATTTCCTTCTTAAGTGTTCCGACGGTTTCGTAGCTCTCGAACAGCTTCGGCATCTGCTCTTCAGTCAGACCGCAGATATCGAGCATCTCCTTGCTCCAGCACTTGTGCTCCACATCCAGCAGAAGCATTCCGGACGCATCGGAGTAATCCGTGCAGTGTACACCGGTCAGAACATAGTTTATATAATCCTTCGGAAGCATGATCTTTGCGATCTTCGCAAACAGCTCCGGCTCGTTCTTCTGCATCCAGAGAATCTTCGGCGCGGTGAACCCGGCGAAGGCAATATTGCCCGTCAGCTCTGTCAGCTTTTCTTTTCCGATTTCCGTATTCAGATAATCAGTTTCGGCCTGTGTGCGGCCGTCGTTCCAGAGGATCGCGGGTCTCAGAACATGGTCCTCGGCATCCAGTGCCACCAGTCCGTGCATCTGTCCGCCGGCACCGATTCCGGCCACCTGGCTCTTGTCAATGTCCGCTGTAAGTTCCTGAATTCCTGCCTTGACTGCCGTCACCCAGTCCTCTGCATTCTGCTCAGACCAGCCGGGATGCGGGAAGAAAAGCGGGTACTCTTTCGTCACAATGTTTTTAATTGTTCCCACTGAATCCATCAGCAGAAGTTTGACTGCCGAGGTTCCCAGATCTACACCAATATAGTACATAATATCACCCCCATAAAACTGCCTTTAGCTGTCTTCTATTTTATCACATTCATGCCTTTCTGCAAACAACGATTTGCGAACCTTTGCGCAGATATTGCGAAATTAAATCTGTATTATACTGCACAATGAAATTATTCAGCCGAAATATCTCATTTTTCATTCTGGTAATCTCTGCTTTTTTGCTGCTGTTCAGAAAAAAAACATGCAGTATGATATCAGCTGTGGTAGAATGCTTCTTGACGGAAACGCCGCCATGCTTTTGACGTTTTCCATTATACCAATTACAACAGAATGGAGAATAAAATGAGCTATAGTTTTGAAAGCCGCGTCCGGTTCAGCGAAACCGGCGCCGACAGCCGGCTTACCCTTTCCGGCATCCTGAATTATTTCCAGGACTGCACTACTTTTCAGGTCGAATCGATCCATCAGGGCCAGAAGGATCTTCTCAGAAGAAATCGTTTCTGGGTCGTTTCTTCCTGGCAGATCATCGTCAACCGCTACCCGGAACAGAGTGAAAAAATCATCATCTCAACACTCCCTTATAAGCTTCACGGCTTCATTGGTCTTCGTAATTTTACAATGGAAACAGAGGATCACGAGATGCTCGCCTACGGAGATTCCTACTGGACTTTTCTGGACACGGAAAAAGGTCTTCCTGCCCGTCTGACTGAAGAAGATCTGAAGGGGTACGTCCTGGATCAGAAGCTGGATATGGAATATGCGCCACGAAAAATCGCTCTCCCGGACGATATGACCGCACAGGATCCGATCCGTATTTCAGCATATCATCTTGATTCAAACCGCCATGTAAACAATGGTCAGTACCTTCATTTTGCACAGTATTATGTTCCTTCCGGAGCCGTGATCCGTCAGGTCCGCGCCGAATATAAGAAGCAGGCTTACCTGAACGACACCCTGTTTCCTTTCACATCTGCTTCAAAAGACCGCCTGATCGTCAGCTTCCAGACAGCAGAAAACGACGTCTTTGCGAACGTAGAATTCCAGTTCATGAAGGAGTAATCCGGCATAGTTTTCACTCTGAAAATCTCACAAAAAACACTCTTCCAGGCGGGCTGCAAATC
>CAMNNM010000156.1 GCA_946545425.1 uncultured Blautia sp.
TGGGGTCTGACCCCATTACGACTTTTTTAAATCTTATGCAACAGCTGCTCTGCTTTCTCTCATATATTCCATCAGCGGTACTGTATACTCTTCTCCAAGGGCATTGCAAAGCTCTTTGAAACCCGGTACAGCACCGTTAAGCCTCTGAAGCGTAGCCACACATAATGCAATTTTCTGTTTCATTTCATTGATCGTCATACAATGCGCCTTCCTTTCGTCATTTGATATTCGTATTCTATCGATAAACTGTGAAGAAAGTGTCGTTCAACTGTGAACAATCTGCGAACTCCACAGGAATTTTCTCTGTTCTGTATATGTATACGAATAATATGACAGGAAGCCACGAAAACTATTCAGAGCCAGGCAGCCCGGTATTCATCTCATTTTCCGGCTTGCACTCTACCTGCGGCTCAGCCAGAAATCAGCAGCCTCGTCGATCCAGCCTTCCGCACTTAAACCGGTCGCCGGGCCGACGCCGTGATCCACCCCCGGAAATATCCTGCAGACATGGTCCACGCCTGCCCTTGTCAGTGCGGCGTCCATCCGTTTTGTGTTTTCGGGCGGAACGGTCTTGTCGGAATCTCCGCTCCAGATATAGGTAGGCGGGTATCCGGCATCAACGTGCTTGTCGACGCTGGCATAGCGGATCCGCTTCTCATCCGGATCTTTTCCCAGAAGATTTTTCTGCGTGTCGGGATGCGTAACGCCGTTTTCCATGGAAATCACCGGATAGACCAGGACCAGAGCGGCAGGGGCCGGAAGGTCATATTTACGGAATCCCATGTTTTTCGTGCCAAAAGAAGCCGTGAGATGTCCGCCGGCCGAAGATCCCCAGACCGAATACCCCTCCGTATCCAGAAGATACTCGTCCTTTCTGGCAAACACTTCTTTTACCGCGCGTGCCAGGTCTTTCTGCGGCGCCGGATAGGCTGCTTTTTTCCGGACGTGATAATACAGGATAAAGACAGAAATCCCCTTCTCATTGAGCTTTCTGGCATATGGCACGCCCTCGATAAAGCTGCAGACAACGGCGTACGCTCCACCCGGCACAACAATTGCAAAAGGATGGCGCTTTCCGTCGCGAATAACAAACCGGTCGTCAAGCCTGTAATCGTTTTTGGTAAACAGTGTATCCTTGATCTGCTGTTTTACATCAGTATCAATCGGTCTTTCTGCCATGATCGTTTCCGCCTTTCTTTTTTTTGCATAGCGCTTCTATGATTTTACAATGGATGTTTCCCTTTATCAAGTCTGAAAAGGATTCAGTGTTTCACCTGCAAAGCCGCAAATTAGCGGGTGTTATTCCGCATCTGCAGCGGTTGATGTGCAGACCGCTCCGCGCTATCCTGTAATCGTAAACAAACAACAGCCGGAAACAATCCTATTTTCATCCGGCGCAGAACGACAAAAGGAGGTAGTCGTTATGATGACAGGACAACTTATCAGATATGCAGTGATCGCGGCTGCGGTTCTGCTGCTGGTGCTCATTATCGCCGCAGGTTATGTGAAGGCTCCGCCGGACATGGCATTCATTATTTCCGGTCTGAGAAAAAAACCCCGGATCCTGATCGGCTCCGCCGGGATACGTATTCCGTTCCTGGAAAGAATGGACCGCCTGTATCTGGGACAGATTTCCGTAGATATCAAAACAGATACCTACATTCCGACCAATGATTTCATCAATGTCAAGGTGGACGCAATTGCAAAGATCCGCATCCGCCCGGACAACGAAGGAATCCAGCTGGCGGCCAAAAACTTTCTGAACAAAAAGCCCGATGCCATCTCCATGGACCTGAGGGATTCCCTGCAGGGCAACATGCGTGAGATCATCGGTACGCTGGATCTTAAATCCGTCAACACCGACCGCGACAAATTCTCCGATCAGGTGATGATGAAGGCTTCCAAGGACATGGACAAGCTTGGTATCGAGATCCTTTCCTGCAACATTCAGAATGTGGTGGACGAAAACGGCCTGATCAACGATCTTGGTATGGACAACACCTCCAAGATCAAGAAAGACGCCGCCATCGCAAAAGCTCAGGCAGAACGTGACGTAGCCATTGCTCAGGCAGAAGCCGACCGTTCCGCCAACGACGCAAGGGTGAAGGCGCAGACCGAGATCGCCCAGAAGAACAACGAGCTGGATATTCAGAAGGCTTCTCTTAAGAAGACTGCAGACACCGCAAAGGCAGAAGCCGACGCGGCGTATGAGATTCAGAATCAGGAGCAGCAGAAAACCATCCAGTCCGCAACCGTCAATGCCGAGATTGCCAGAGCAGAACGCGAGGCCGAGCTGAAGCTGAAACAGGTTGAGGTCAAGGAACAGGAGCTGCAGGCGAACATCAACCGTGTGGCTGATGCAGAAAAGTACAAAGCAGAAAAACAGGCAGAGGCCGAGCTGATCAAGCGTCAGAAGGCTGCAGAAGCCGCCAAGTATGAGCAGGAACAGAAAGCCGAAGCCCAGAAAAAGCAGGCAGAAGCCCAGAAATTCGCGGCCGAACAGGAGGCCGCAGGTATCCGTGCCAGGTACGAAGCAGAAGCCGCAGGTATTGAAGCAAAGGGTAAAGCCGAGGCAGAAGCGATCAAAGCCAAAGGTGAGGCAGAAGCCGCAGCCATGGTCAAGAAAGCGGAAGCTTACAAACAGTACAACGGTGCCGCCATGGCGGAAATGATGATCCGGATCATGCCTCAGATGGCTGCCGAGATCGCCAAACCCCTCACCGCCATCGACCGGATCAACATTTACGAGACGGGTGAAGGAAAGGGCGGAGCTTCTCAGATTTCGGGCAACATGCCCGTGATCATGAAGCAGGTGTTCGATACCATGTCCGAAGCGACGGGCGTCGATTTCACCGAGATCATGAAGGCCAATACGTATGACGCCAAGGTAACGAAAAACGTCAACGTCAGCACGCCGGATATCTCGATCAACAGATAAAACGCATTGTTCTGTACCAAGAAGTCCCGGGAATGCCGAGCATTCCCGGGACTTCTGTCCTTCAGGCCATTTTCAGTATTTCAGAAAACATCCGCCGGCTGCTCCTCGAGGGAACGGCGCCGGATCCAGAGCCGCAGGGAGTCCACCGTACGGGAGACTTCCTCCAGCTTTTCCTGAATTTTCTGAAAGTCCTCTTTCTCATCTTCTGCGATCCGGCCGTCTACCGATATCTCGATCAGACGCTTTCTCTCTTCCTCCATGGCATTCAGATGTGCCAGTATCTCGAGCACGATCTGCGAAAGCTCCTTACTGCGAACTTCGGGCACATATTTCTGCCCGATTGGGCATTCGTGAGAGCAGAAATAATTGCACAGTTCAGGCTTTTTATAGCACTCGGACATCAGCAGGATCTCATCCGGATGAGGAAGCGATTTTTCGCTTTCGATCTTCTCGATCCGGTCATCCGAAATGCATCCCATGGCTTCGGAAGCCTTTTCGCGGGTAAATCCCGCTTCTTCCCGGCTTAACTGATAGATATTCTTGTTTTCGCGTGTGGATCTCTTTCCCATGATAATATGTTACCTGCCTTCTGGTCATTGTCTAATGTCCGGCATCTTCTTTGATTTCGGTTCCTCTTTGTCCTGTATCGACGGGAATATACCCGCCGTTTTCCTGCTTTTCCTCTCTCAGAAGCCGGATGATGGCTTCATTGTCAACCGGTGCATCCGCTTCCGGAACGACCGGCTCTTTTCCTTCAAAGATGCTGCCGCGTGTGGTCGCGTTAAAAGTACTGGTACAGACGCGGTACAGTGTCTTCGTATCATTCAGATCTATCGGCGTTCCGTCATCCAGAGCAGCGCTGAGTATCCTGTATTCCCTGAATTTGCGGTCCGTATTTTCGTCCCCCGTCGCGGTATAGGTAAATGTCAGTCCTGACATCTGATCTCCGTAATTCGGATTCTTCAGGCCGTCGATCAGCAGTTGTGCCAGCTCCGCCCCGCTGATCTCGTAAACCAGGAGACTGTTGCAAAAGGGATTGATCGAGTAGATATCGTATACCGTAACGTCGCGTGATTCGTTCCCCTTCGGTATTTTCAGGTCGGCCCGGATTCCGCCGCTGTTGTAGAAGGCCATGACCGTTCCCTGGTCCTCTGTTGCCCGCAGGTATAGTCCGGTGATCCAGTTCCCGGCACTGTTCGCCCCGACCTTGTCATCTCTGAGAACCGGCGTGTCGATATAGCCCAGCACCTCGCTCATTTCCTCCTGAATGGCATCCCAGCCGGCATGGGAAATCTCAAGAATTTCAGGATCAAGATATGCGGCATTTTCTTCTGTATCGTACAGCTGTGCCGGCTCTGTCATGATATCTGTATAGTTCAGATTTTCCACAACGGGCGTGTTGTCCGAGGTAAAGGTGAGTTCGGCCGATGCGAAGCCATAAGCATAACAATATCCCTGAATATATGGAATCCCGTTTCCGGCGGTGCCTGTTCTGATTTCGTGGGTATGACCCCCGCAGACCAGGTCCACCTGCCCGGGATCCATCGCTTCCGCCACTATTTCGGGATTTTCGTGTGCAAGAATGATCACAGCATCCGGCTGTTCGTTTTCACGGATGTCCCGGATCCTTGCCTCCAGCTTCGCAAGGTCTTTGTCGATCCTGTAGGGCTTTATTTTTGCCGACATGACCTCTCCTCTGTAATCCGGTATATACCCGGCTACGG
This sequence comes from uncultured Blautia sp., assembly GCA_946545425.1. Classification (GTDB taxonomy): domain Bacteria; phylum Bacillota; class Clostridia; order Lachnospirales; family Lachnospiraceae; genus Blautia_A. The sequence goes on from CAMNNM010000156.1 coordinate 4,663, forward strand.
CGATCCGCTTTCCGGCTTTTTCGATCATCGTCCAGTCTTTGGTAAACGGTACGCGTTCCCCGGTTTCCGCATCGTAAAGATTGGAAGCCAGCACCGGCGTTTTGGCATCTCCAAAGTAATCCCCCAGCACATATGGCGGGATGGTTCCTTCGTGATCTGCCGCATATTCCGTAACTTCCCAGTCGAACTCATGGTTGCCAAGAGCAACGGCGTCGTATCGCATCGCATCGAGTGCCGCCCGGACCACCGCACCGCCGGTCATAAGAGATACCGGAGTTCCCTGATAGAGGTCTCCTCCGTCCAGAAGAAGCACGTCATCATACTGCCCGGAATTTCTTATCTCATTGACAAGCTGCGCGATCCGGGCAAGCGGGTACCGGATCCGGTCCGTCCTGCCTGACGAAGCATTCATGACATGGCCGTGAATATCCGTGGTCTCGATCACAAGGATCTTCGTTTCCTCATTTTCCTGCGCTGAGACGGAAATATCCAGGGCCGGGGCGCCCATAAGTACCAGCGACAAAATCAGGAACATAAGTTTTTTGGGCAAACGCATCACATCCTTAATAAATTCGTAATGGGGTC
>CAMNNM010000157.1 GCA_946545425.1 uncultured Blautia sp.
GTCTTGGGAAGCTCATCCCGGAATTCAATATCATACGGCATCGCATATTTGGCGATATGCTTACGGCAGTAAGCCATCAGCTCCGCCTTTGTTTCCTCTGTTGCGGGCGTACCCGGAACCAGCATTACAAAGGCCTTTACCTTCTGCATTTTGTAAGGATCCGGAACGCCGATAAAGCAGCTCATCTGAACCTTTTTGTGAGCGTCCAGGATATTCTCGAGCTGAGCAGGATAGACATTGTAGCCCGAGGAGATGATCATGCGCTTGGCGCGCCCGCGGAAGTAAATAAAGCCTTCCTCGTCCTGGGTTCCAAGGTCTCCCGTATAGACCCATGTAAGGCCGTCGGCATGCTGCCGGAGCGTCTGGGCAGTCTCTTCGGGATGCTTCATGTATTCCTTCATGACGGTGGGGCCGGCAAGCAGGATCTCGCCCTCTTCGCCGTAGGGTACTTCTTTATCCGTGCCCGGTTCGACGATCTTGATGTAGGTGTCCGGGAAGGGAACACCGATGGACCCCTCCTTGAACATGGTGGGAGGCGTCAGGCAGCAGGCCGTGACGGTCTCAGTGGTTCCGTAGCCTTCGCGCACCTGTATGGTGGCCTTGTGGTCGTACAGGAATTTGTCCAGCTTCTTTTTCAGCTCGACCGACAGACTGTCTCCGCCGGAGAATACGCCCTTCAGGCAGCTTAAGTCTGCCCCGTTCATACTGTCAAGACGCAGCAGAGCCTCGTACAGGGTGGGTACGCCGGCGATAAAGCTGCAGTGGTATTTTGTGATCAGCTTCCCGTAGCTCTTCGCCGTAAAACGGGGCACCAGAATGCACCGTCCGCCTTCCGAGAGCATGGAATGGATGCAGACGCCAAGACCAAAGCCGTGGAAGAGCGGCATGGCGGACAGCATCTTGTCGCCGGGCCGGAACATGGGATTGGTTGCGATGATCTGCTGGGAAAGGGCGTTGAAGTTTTTGTTGGTCAGGACGATGCCTTTGGTCGTTCCGGTGGTGCCGCCGGAATAGAGAATGACGGCGGGGTCTTCGGATTTGCGCTTTACTTTGTAATTATAGAAGCAGTGCCGGGAGAGCTTCATGAATTCGCTCCAGCGGATGACCGGCGCTTCCTTCGGGATCTTCTGGATCTTGCGTCCTTCCGTCAGCATGTAGCCGGCCCGGACGGGTCTTGACAAAGCGTCCTTCACCGAAGCGATGATAATGTTTACCACGCCCGTGTTTTCGCGGATCTTTTCAAATTTGTGATAGAACTGATCCAGCGTGATGGCGGTGACGGATCCGGATTCCTTCAGATAGAATTCGATCTCCTTTTCCGCGGACAGCGGATGGATCATGTTGGCGATGCCGCCCACCAGATTGACCGCATAGAACATATAGATGGCCTGGGGGCAGTTGGGCATGGCGATGGTGACACGGTCACCTTCGCGTACGCCGATGGTCTTCAGCGCCTTGGCGCATTTCTCGGTTTCACGGATCAGTTCCTTATAGGTTGTATGCCTTCCCATAAAATCAAAGGCGATGTAGTTGGGATATCTTTCGGCGACATCTGCCACCTTGTCGTACATGGAGCCTTCAAAATATTCAAGATGAAGCGGGATATCTCCCGTGTGCCCGGCCCAGGGCATTTTTGCGGTGATAACAGTTTCGTTTTCCATGTCAGTTCTGCCTTCCGGTTATCTCAGTGGGAGAAGCCCCCACTTCTACAGTTGCGGGTTATGAATATTTAATAGTCTACGTTTTCGTTCAGCGGTCTTTCCAGCAGCTCCGGATTTTCCAGAAGCTTTCTGAGAAGCCGGACGGTTTTTGAATAGTAATATCCGTCGGCGATACGTTCGTCGATGGTGAGACCAAGGTCGACGCTGTCACGCATCTCTATATGGCCTTCTTCGTCATAGAAGGGGCGTTTTTTGCGTTCCCCGATCACAACGAAGACCGAGCAGGTGCCCCAGTTGGTCAGATGATGGTAGCCGGAATGCAGCTGAATGGACCCGAGATTCGTCAGGACCGCCGAAGCGTAGTAGGGATCGGTGGCAATGACGTCTTTGGGCATACGCCCGTGGCGGTCCAGCCATCTGGCGATGGCGCCTACCAGTTTGAGGATCACGCGCGGGATTTTCTGAATGATGTCCATGGCTGCCGTGGAAGGATCCTTTTTTTCGCTCCGGCAGAGAGAAACCTGCCGGAAGATCTCGTCATGGATCGTGTTGATGTTGTCGCTGTCCTTTGCATGAATAAAGGACAGCGCCTCGCCGCCCTCGTCGGCAAAGATTTTTTTGACCGTAAACGCCGCGGATACTTCCTTGCGCTGGTAAATCGACTGATTTGCGATGAAGCGGTTCATCTTCGGCCGCAGGGTCAGGATCTTCAGAATGGCCGTGACCATCACCTGAAAAAGATTATAATGATATTCCGGATTTTCTGCGTTTTTCTTCTCGAGATATGCGCTGACTGCGGTCAGATCGATGTGCTCCGAGATAAATGCCTCGTTGTCGCACCGGTTGGGGTACATAAGAGGCATGATGGTGTGCATGGAGTCGATATCTTTTAAATAGATACCGTCTCTTCGGTTGCCGTTAAATAAACTCATTTCCTTTTCTCCTGTGTGTACAGCTATGCGATTTCTTCTTTTGTCTCGATGATCTTCTGATGAAGTCTGGGCTTCCAGTATGTTTTTCCGTATAATATGGCTTCTGCGATCACGCATACCGGAAGGGCAGCCAGTACGTCGATGGAGGAATGCTGTTTGATAAAGCATACCGACAGACATATCATCAGAACGAATACCGATACCCCGGCCTTGAACCATCCGGAAAAATCCTTGTCCTTCAGAGTGACCGACAGGATTCCAAGCGAGTAGGCCACATGGAGGGAAGGACATACGCCTGTGGGCGTGTCAAAGTGATATATGATCCCCACGACCCATGTAAAGAAATTCTGCCGGGAAAATGTATCGGGCCGCAGATCCTGCATGCTGGGCCAGACGATGTAACAGATCATCGCGATGGCCTGGGTGATCATGATAAAGGTCTGCACCTTTTTGAAATTTTCCACATTGAACAGCAGGGTATATAAAAGCGCCCCTGCGACCAGAAGGTACCAGCCGACGTAGAAGATCACGAAGACCTCGTTGAACGGGATCACGTCGTCCAGAAAGCCGTGAACGACATGGCAGGACGATTCCGGGATCAGGTTTTCCGTGATGACGAACATGGCAAAATAAACCGGCCAGCCGGCCAGAAGCTTTAAATGGGAAAAACGCGGATCATTCAGCTTTCGAAGAGAAAAGCCCCGGTAATCAACAAGCCTTTTTTTCAAGGGAACAGACCTCCAGAGGAATATTTTTGGGATATTGCTTTTTGGGTATGTTCGGGTAAGGGACGACTGTATGCTCCGGAAGAGCGACAGCAATGTCCGTAATGGCATCCTGTAATTCCGTGCAGATCCGTTTCCGCTCCTCGGCAATGGGTACTTCATGCCGGAACCGGATCGGTTTTCCATAGTAAAGGGTCTTGAGCCGCGGTGCCACATAAAGGGGAACGAACATAAGCTCGTGACTTGTCTTTCTGTAGTAGAACCGGGCCAGATCGACGAATTTGTTCTGAAACTCGTGAACGATGTTGTTATGTTCGGCATTATGCTCCGGAAAGATGACCATGCTGCGGCCGTGCTGAAGCCGTTCCATGGAATCGCGGAAGGTTTCGATGACCCGCGCGTCATGATAGACGGCCACCGTATCGGCATTGGTAAAGATCAGCTCCGCCAGCGGTCCGATCATGCGGCTTACAAGCCAGAAGAACCAGCGGTTCCACAGGGGTTTTTCTGCCCAGAAATCATGGTAGGCATATTCGGCCACTTCGTGTTTGTCCATCATCTCGCCGGCACACCAGGTATCGTGTACTACAGGCGTGTAGAGCTCTGCTGAGATCGGCCCGTACATCTGACTGTGATTGCCCACGATCACACAGGCTTCGTCCGGAATGTTTTCCCTGCCTTCAATTCTGAACTTGGGGGAGAACAGCCAGACCAGCCATCGGATGACACGGTAGAGCCAGTGGATTTTCTTTGGTTCCATACATTACCTCATGTACTGTGCTGCATTGATGCTCATAAAGGTGATTATAACACCGCGGCGCATTGAAAGCCACAGGTTTGTGAAGAATCACAGAAGAATTCAGATTTCTTTTTCATTCCTGTATGGTAAAATGAGACGGGAGGAGAACGATGAAAGGAAAACTATATGGTATTGGAGTAGGTCCGGGAGATCCGGACATGATGACATTGAGGGCGGCTGCCCTGATCAGGACGGCAGACTGTATCTGCCTTCCCCAGAGCCCGAAAGAAAAATGCAGGGCTTACCGGATTGCGCGGCAGGCGGTTCCGGAACTGGAAAACAGGGCGTGCGTCTGTTTTGATTTTACGATGACCCGTGATGAAGCGGAGCTTTCGAAAATCCATCATGGTATCTACGGCGAAATCCAAAAACTGCTGACAGAAGGAAAAACGGCGGCCTTCCTGACGATCGGTGATCCGGCCGTGTACTCCACGTTCGGATATATCATGGAACAGGCATTGCAAGATGGATTCCACGTAGAAACGGTGGGGGGAGTGACTTCCTTCAGCACAGTGGCTGCCAGTCTCGGGATTTCGTTATGTGAAAGAGACGAAGAGCTTCACATCGCAACGGGTCAGAGCAATCTGGAAGAGCTGCTTAAGCTTCCGGGCACAAAGGTGATCATGAAGTGCGGGAAGAGTATTTCCGGTATCAAGGCCGTGCTTCAGAGAGCAGAAAAAGAAAAAAAGGTCAGAGTATACGCGGTGTCGAACTGCGGACTGCCGGAGGAAAAAAAGTACTATTGTGCAGATGAGATACCGGAAACGGCAGGGTACATGACGACGATCATTGTAAAGGAACCGGGCAGATCAGCCGCGGAGGTATGAAATGGAACAGAATGTAATTACTCCGGAGGAGATGCAGGCACTTGTCAAGGCGCAGCAGGGTGAACTGGACGCCGTTCTGATGTATAAGGCGCTGGCGGATACCGTCGAAGCAGAAAGAGATAAAAAGGTGTTTCTGAGGATCGCGGAAGACGAGGGCAGGCATGCCGCCGTATTCCGGAAGCTGACAGGACAGGCCCTTAAGCCCGAGAGGACAAAATCCGTGATCGTGCCGAAGCTGTACAGGCTGATCGGCAGAGATATGCTGTATCCGCTGATCGCCCG
>CAMNNM010000158.1 GCA_946545425.1 uncultured Blautia sp.
GCCAGCGACATGGTGGCGATCTGATCGTTATCCTCCAGCTCGGCCATGCTGTTGATGGATTCGAGGGTATTGAACAGGAAATGCGAATTGATCCGTGCTTCCAGAGATTTCATCTGAGCGTCCAGCACGATCAGCCTGTCCTGGTATTCCTGTTTGACGGCGGAATTCAGAGATTCCACCATCGCATTATATTCGTTGTACAGGGTGCCGATCTCGTCGGTGCGCTTCAGATATCTGGTGGACTGGATCAGGGGATGTCCGACCTGGGAGGCCATTTTTCTGGAAAGATGCTCAATGGGACGTACCATGGAGCGGGAGATCAGAAACGTGGCGATCAGAACGAAAACGATCAGAATGACGCCGGCCATGATAAGAAGAGCGCCCGTCACGTTGAATTCCCGGAACATACTGTCGTAATCTGTGCGCATGATCAGCTTCAGGGGAGCAAGATTCAGGAGAACAGAGCGCTCGGAAATATCCTTCCCGTTAAATGTATCTTCCGAATTCTGATAGATGACGTTTCCGGTTTCATCGTTGACAATCGAGAGCCGGACCATGTCCGGGATACTGTTGACGGACGACAGATCGAACATCCGGGGATCACAGTCAATGACCAGAACGCCGTTCGCCCGTCCGGTATAGACATCCTTCAGATACTGTGATATGAATACGCTCCTGGAATTTCCGGTAAACATGTCGTGGGTATCCGAGGGACTTACATAGTATTTGCCGTTCAGTTCCAGCGTACTCTGATACCATTCGGCATTTTCAAAATCATAGCTTCCGGGGACCGTTCCGTTCTGACCGGTGCTCTGACTGAAAATATAGCCGCTGGAGGTAAACACATAGATCCCGTAAATGGAATCGTTCAGAAACAGCATGTTCTGACACAGACGGTCAAAGGCTTTGGAATCCTGATTAAACTGATAGGCGGACGGAATCTTTTCCGGATTATTGTAATTCCGGAAGATCTCGGCCGTGCTGGTTCCGTCACTGTAATAAAAGTTGAAGGAAGTGATGACCTGCCGGATCCCGTCAAGAGTTTTGTTGCTCTCGTCCTCGGCGTTGTCGAACAGACTGTTTGTGATTTCATCCATCCTCTGATAGGTAACCTGGGTATAGCGCTGATAAGAAAAAAGAGAAAGGATCAGAAGGGCCAGGATCGCAGCCGAACCGGATGCAAGAAAGAATTTGGTCTGCAGCTTCATAGATAATGGGAGCCTCCTTCTAAAATTGAAATCCAACAATAGTATACCAGTCCGGGACGGATGTGTAAACAAAAAAAGTATACCCTCAGACACAACAAAAGTATACCGTGCGGATGATAAAATGACATCATCAAACAAAGATACCTTTCAAAAAGAAGGAGGAGTACCATGAACAAGAAACTCACATCTTTACTGCTGACAGGTGCAATGGCCCTTTCCATGGCTTCCGGCGCAGTCGTCGCTCACGCTGAGGAAGAAGGCTACGATCATCAGGCCATCGAGAACGCCGGCGACATCACCATTACCATGATGGTTTCCGGTACCGCAACCGACAATGACTTTGAGACCGAGCAGCTTCCGGCCCTCATCAAGGAAAAATGGCCGAACGTAACGCTTGAAGTTACCAAGCTTCCGGATGACAACTATTACACCTCTCTGAAGACCAAGCTTGCTTCCGGCGAGTGCCCGGACATCATCCTGACCCAGCCGATGTACGCAGGACAGAACGCCTGCTACGCAATGGCAGAGGCCGGATACCTTGTACCGCTGAACGATATGGACAGCATCAAGGACAGAATCGACACCATGCAGGCCGTTACCTATGACGGCGACGTAGTTGTTGCTACAACAGGCGTTTCCATTCTTGGCTGCTACTACAACAAAGACCTCTTTGCAGAAGCCGGCATCGAATCCGTTCCCGCTACCTGGGATGAATTCCTTGAGGCCTGCCAGAAGCTTCAGGACGCAGGCATCCAGCCGATCGTCATGGGCGACAAGGATCAGTACGTACTTCAGTTTGGTCTGTATCAGATCGCTGCAAACGAGATCTATCCGCAGAATCCCGACTTCGACGTTCAGCTGAGAAGCGGCGATACCTCCTTCACCGATGAGGGAACCTGGGACAAGGTTCTTGAAATGTACAAGACCCTGTATGACAACAAGTACATCGACGCTTCCCAGTCTCTTGGATACGGTGCATCTCAGGCCATCACCGATTTCATCGACGGCAAGGCTGCCATGACCTTTGACGGCTCCTTCAATGCAACCGCACTTACCGCAGAAGGCGCAGCAGGCGCATTCGAGAGAGGCTACTTCCCGATCCCGGGTACCGACGGCGTTTACACCGCTACCTGCCTGAGTGCCGGCGAGTCCATCTACAGCGGATCCAAATACATCGACGAGTGCAAAGAGCTTCTTGACTACTGGATGGACGGCGAGTCACCGGTATGGGACGCTTACCTTGCAACCGGAAGAATCATCCCGACCTATGGCAACGGCGCTGATTCCATTCCGAACTATGACCTCTTCAAGCCGTTCATCGACCTTCTTAACGAAGGCAAGGCATTCTACTGGTGCAACCAGGCATGGCCGGCAGGTACCGAAACCGAGATGGAAGTTCTGTTCAGCGAGATGGTCGGCGGACAGGGCACCGAGGTTGAGGATATCGTAGAAGGCATGCAGGACAAATTTGAGGACCTTCTTGAAGACTGATCAGATCTGTCAGAATAAGTTGCTGTAAACTGATATAAAAATCAGGGGGCTGCACAGAGCCTGAACCGGCTTATGCAGTCCCCTTTTTTCCGGAGGGGGAAAAATGAAGAAAAAGAAAAAGGCAGCCGCGTTTAATTCGCTGGTCTTTACAAAGAGGATGTATCTCTTTCTGATTCCGGCGATGGCGTTCTTCCTGGTCTTCTGGATCTATCCTGTCCTTCAGCTGTTCTACTACAGTATCACAAACTTTAACGGAATCAATTATGATTTCGACTTTGTGGGTCTGAAGAACTATTCAAAGGTCCTGTCAAACGGAACACTGACCAATTCCTTAAAGAATACGCTGATCTACGCTGTATGTACGGTGGCTCTTAACAACCTGATCGGTCTTGCCATCGCCATGGTGCTTAACACGAAGCTCCGCGCCAAAGGCTTCTTCCGTACCTGCGCGTACTTCCCGGCACTGTTCAGCGCCATCGTAGTCGGTTTCATCTGGAGCTACGTGTACATGCCGAGCCAGGGTATGATCGCCAGCCTGATCAACCTTTTCGGCGGCAACGGCGCTGCCTTCAATCCTCTTGGCAACTTCCGCACGGCTCTGTATGCGATCGCCCTTGTCGAAGTATGGAAGGGCTTTGGTACCAGCATGATCATCTATCTGGCCGGACTGCAGACCGTTGACGAAAGCCTGCTGGAGGCCGGCCGGATCGACGGATGCACCGAGTGGCAGCTGATCCGCAAGATCAAGCTTCCGCTGATCTCTTCGACCATTACCATCAACGTGATCCTTGCCGTCATCGCCGGTCTGAAGGCATTCGACTATTCCTTCATCATGACCAACGGCGGACCCGGAAAATCCACCAAGACATTGATGTTCCAGGTCTACGAGACAGCGTTCACAGACCAGAAGATGGGCCGGGCCAGCGCATTCTCGGTGCTTGCCTTTGCTTTCATCATCCTTGTCACCGTATTCATGCTGTACTTCCTGAATAAGAGGGAGGTGGAATTATAATGGCATTCGGAAAGAAAAAAGATGACCGCGAAAAAGAGACTTACATGAAGATGTCCCCGAAGGTTTTCCTTCTGTATCTTGTGATCATCGTATTCTGCATCATCGTAATTTCACCCCTGGTGATCGTGTTCTCCAGTTCGCTGAGAACGCCTGAAAATCAGACGACGCCGCTGGCGCTGTTCATCGAATTTTCGGGGGCCAGCTACAAGAGAGCCTTCACCAACATGAACTACCTGATGGAGCTTGTGAACAGCATCATGACCACCGTCGGGTCGGTATTCTGTATCGTGATCTTTGCCACCATGGCGGCGTATCCTATCGGAAGGATCAAATCGAAATTTGCAAGATTCCTTTATTTCTTCTTTATTTCCGGTCTGATCATTCCGTCTCAGATGGTCATCGTGCCCATCGCCCAGACCATGAACAGGCTTGGGGTTCCGAATACCCGGTTTACTCCGATGATCATGTTCATCACCTGCTCCCTGCCGTTCTCCGTATTCCTGTTCTCGGGATTCATGAAGAGCGTGCCTGTTGAGATCGAGGAATCCGCCTATATCGACGGCGCAACGCTGCGGGTCAGATTCTTCAACATTGTATTCCCGCTTCTGAAGCCGGCCATCGTATCCTGCGTGATCACCCAGGGACTCTGGATCTGGAACGATTACTTCTATCCGATGGTCTTCATCTCCAAAAAAGCACAGTACTCCCTCCCCGTAGGTATGCTGCAGTTCCTGGGAGATAAAGAAAACCCGGCACAGTGGAACGTACTGTTCGCGGCCTGCGTACTCTGCGCACTCCCACTGATCTGCGTGTTCCTCGCACTTCAGAAACAGTTTGTAAACGGTATCGCGGCAGGCGCAGTCAAGGGCTGATTTCTGAAACTTGGTAAGCACATTTCAGACTGTTTGTGGTATACTGTAAATATGTGAAACAAATGTGGCCAGCGCATGGTTTCGTGCGCTGGCCATATTTGTAGAGTCGGAGCGGCTGTCCGGGTATTGAACGGCCGCGGATCGAGGAAAGTCTGGAGAGACATTCATGAAGGAAGTGGAAAAAAAGAAGGGCAGCCTGAAAAATTCACTGTACTATCTTTGGGAAAACAACCGGCTTCTGATCATAGCCTTCGGGATCATAGCCGCGCTCGGCATTTATTTTCTGATCACGAATCTCCGGGAGAAGGAAACCGTCGTAAACGTGTTTCTGATGGACTGTCATACGGATGCTCCGCAGGAACAGATGGAAGAGGATTTCCTGAAAGCAATGGATCTGAATCCCCGCTCCTGCAAGGCCGAGGTGATCACGAACCTGATGCTCAACAGTGCAGGAAGCAGCGACTATGCCATGGTGAGCCTGTCGCGGCTTCTTTCCGATATCGGTTCCGAAAAGCTGGACGTGTGTGGTATGCTGGATATGGACTTTAAGACATACAATGATACCGATGCATTCATGGATCTGAGAGAATGCATGACACCGGATCAGATCGGGGGCTTTG
>CAMNNM010000159.1 GCA_946545425.1 uncultured Blautia sp.
GAAGCATCACCACGGAAGCCTCGTGGAGCGGGGCGTCGGACGCAGGGATACACGTCCCTGCAAAATGTTCCACGCTTCGGTGTTTTTTGATTCGAAAAAATATGCCAACCTGATCCGGGTGATCGACCCGGTCAGAAGATATGAGTGCCGGGACGGAAGATGGAGCCGCACCTGTTATGAAACGGACCCGGCAAAGCCGAAAAGTGCGCTTTTCGGCGAGATTCTGCAGGAGACCGACCGGGTGCTGCGGGAGATGCTGGATATTAAACCGGCGCTCACCGAAAAAATGTACCGGGCTGCATTTAAGAAAATCATTGCTCAGACCATCAGAGAGTATCTGAAAGAAAAGGAAGAAGCAAAGAAGCCGGTGATCCACATTGACAGGTCGATGCTTTCCGGGATCCGCCGGGATGCGGAGGAGACCCGGGACTGGCTTCTGACAGAGGAGGAAAGCGGGGAGACGCTGCGTCTGCCGGATCGTGAGAATGATTTTGAATCCATTCCCGGCTTTGAACGTGATGAGACAGAGTTTCTTCACCTTCTTCTGGATGGAAAGGATATACAGGAATTTGTCAGGGAACGGCATCTGATGCTGTCTGTTCTGGTGGATTCCGTAAACGAGAAACTGTATGACGCCATCGGAGACACAGTCCTTGAAATGAATGGCGACGAACCGGAGATCCTCCCGGACTATCTGGAGGATCTGAAAGATCTGATGGGACAATGAAGGATCTGATGGGACAGGAATAAAGGGGAAAATGACAACGGAGAATCAGGATAACAGGAATTATAACAGAAAAGTGCCCAGGCGCATTGCGCAGACCGTGCTGAATTCCCTGAAGGGCGGCGTGGTGCCGCGCGTCGGGCTTCCTTATGTGACCGTGGGCAGAAAAAGCGAGATCGAGGCGCTCCTTCACGATGTGGATATCATATCGGAAGGCGGAGCCTCCTTCCGGTTTATTGTGGGGAGATATGGGAGCGGCAAGAGCTTTCTGCTTCAGACGATCCGCAATTATGTCATGGACCGGAATTTTATCGTAGTGGATGCGGATCTTTCGCCGGAGCGGCGGCTTCAGGGAACCCGCGGACAGGGACTCGCCACCTATCGGGAGCTGATCCGGAACCTTTCCACAAAGACCCGCCCGGAGGGCGGCGCCCTGACGCTGGTGCTGGACCGGTGGATCAACAATGTCCGCACAGAGACCGCGGTACGCACAGGGCTTGAACCGGAGGATCCGCTGTTCCGGGAAAAGGTAAGAGAGGATATTTACGAGGTGATCCGCTCGGTGAGCGACCTGGTGCACGGCTTCGACTTTGCGAGGCTTCTGTCGCTTTACTATCAGGCTTTCGCCGAGAACGACGACGAGACCAAGGCCAAGGTGACGAAATGGTTCCGCGGAGAGTACAGAACGCGTACCGAAGCCAGAGAAGAGCTGGGCGTCAGTGTGATCATCACGGACGACGACTGGTATGACTATCTGAAGCTGTTCGCGTTTTTCTTCCGTCAGGCGGGATACAGCGGCATGCTGATCCTCATCGACGAACTGGTGAACATCTATAAGATTCCCAACAGCATTACGCGGCAGAATAATTATGAAAAGATCCTGACCATGTACAATGACACGCTGCAGGGAAAGGCGCAGTATCTGGGCATCCTGATGAGCGGAACGCCCCAGTGCATCGAGGATACGAGGCGTGGCGTCTACAGCTACGAGGCGCTCCGGTCAAGGCTCTCCGAGGGAAAGTTCAGCCGCGAAGGCGCCCGGGATCTTCTGGCGCCGGTGATCCGGCTGGAGCCGCTTTCCGGAGAGGAAATGTTTGTCCTGACGGAAAAACTGGCGGACATGCACGCCGGTCTGTATGGATATGAGAGAAGGGTCACCGATGACGACCTGGAGCTTTTTATCCGGATCGAATACGGCAGGATCGGCGCGGATCAGAAGATCACGCCGAGAGAAGTGATCCGGGATTTCATCGAGCTGCTGGACATTCTGTATCAGAGGCCGTCTCTTACGGCGGAGGCGCTTCTTGGCTCGGATGAGTTTTCCTATGCCAAGTCCGATGCAGTCAGCGACGACGCAGGGGAAGAGTTCGCTGAGTTTACAATATAAGGGGGTGGCAAAGTGGACGTATTTTCACGATATGCGCCCTTTATTCAGGAGTTTATCTATCGAAACAACTGGGAGTCCCTGCGCGCCATCCAGGCGGCTGCGGGGGACTGTATCTTCAACACGGACCAGAATGTGCTGCTTTCGGCATCCACGGCGGCGGGAAAGACGGAAGCCGCTTTTTTTCCGATCCTTACAGAGCTGTATGAGAACCCGCCCTCGTCGGTGGGATGCCTCTACATTGCGCCTTTGAAGGCGCTGATCAATGACCAGTTCATCCGGCTCAACGATCTGTGCGAGGAAGGCGAGATCCCGGTCTGGCACTGGCACGGGGACGTTTCGTCCTCTCATAAACGAAAGCTTCTGAAGAAGCCGTCGGGGATCCTTCAGATCACGCCGGAATCGCTGGAAGCGCTGATGCTGCACAAGCACGGTGAGATCGTGAAGCTTTTCGGCGATCTGCGGTTTGTGGTGATCGACGAGATCCACTCCATGCTGCGGGGCGACCGGGGAGGCCAGACGCTGTGCCTGGTCGAACGTCTGTCCAGGATGGCGGGCGTGAATCCGAGACGTGTAGGACTTTCGGCTACGATCGGGGACCCGGAGGCGGCGGGAAGATTTCTGTCTGCAGGAACCGGAAGAGGAACGGTGATCCCGAAGATCGAGACAAAGGGCGTGACCTGGCGGCTTTCCATGGAGCATTTTTTTCAGACGGACCCGCAGGCGGACGACAGCACCGCTGTTACACATCTGCCGCCGGGCGCGGATCCGGGAATGGAATATATCTTCGACCATACCCGAGGCAGAAAATGTCTGGTATTCAGCAATTCCAGAGAGGAATGCGAGGCTGTGACGTCGACTCTGCGGCAGTACTGTGAGGTGAAGCATGAGCCGGACCGGTTCATGATCCATCACGGAAATCTTTCCGTGTCTTACAGGGAGAGTGCCGAGGAGGCCATGAAGGACGAGGACCAGGCGGTGACCACCTGCACCACGGCGACGCTGGAGCTGGGAATCGACATCGGCCGGCTGGAGAGGGCGTTCCAGATCGACGCGCCGTTTACGGTGTCGGCTTTTCTTCAGAGAATGGGGCGGACCGGCCGGAGAGGCGCGCCGCCCGAAATGTGGTTTGTGATGCGCGAGGAGCACGGCGAAGCCCGGGACATGCTGCCCGAAACGGTGCCGTGGAAGCTTCTTCAGGGCGCTGCCCTGGTGCAGCTGTATCTGGAGGAACGCTGGGTGGAGCCGCCCAGAGAGGGAAAGCTCCCCTACAGTCTTCTGTACCACCAGACCATGAGCACCCTGGCCTCCTGCGGAGAAATGACCCCGGCAGAGCTTGCGTCCCGGGTGCTGACCCTGGCGTATTTCAGCCGGATCACAAAGGATGACTACAAAGTCCTCCTGCAGCATCTGATCGAGACCGATCATATTCAGTGGACCGAAGGCGGGGGACTGATCGTCGGCCTTGCCGGTGAGAAGATCACCAACTCCTTCAAATTTTATGCGGTCTTTCAGGAAAACGAGGAGTACAGTGTGCGGTGGGATTCCCAGGAGCTGGGAACTATCGTAAAACCGCCGCCCGTCGGCGACCGGATCGCCATCGCCGGCAGAACGTGGGTGGTGGAAGAGGTGGACGTAAAGCACCACCAGGTGTACTGTTCGCCGATCAAGGGAAGAGTCCCGGCTTATTTCGGAGACGTGGCCGGCGATATCCATACCCATATCCTGGAGCGGATGCGGCAGGTCCTTCGTGAAGACAAGGAGTATTTCTATCTTCTTAAGAATGCGAAGGCCAGACTCCTGACGGCAAGACGTCAGGCCAGGGCCGCCGGCATGGACCGGAATTATCTGGTGCCGCTGGGCGGAAAGATGTACTGCCTGTTCCCGTGGCTGGGATCCTATGCGTTTCTTGCGCTGGAACGTTTTTTAAGGCTGCGGTGTGCAAAACGGGCGGGACTTCGGGGGTTCAACAGTGTGAGACCTTATTACATCCAGTTTACGATCGATGCAGCGCCGGAAGAATTTTTTGAAATTCTGCGGGAGGAGATCGAAAAGCCGCTGGATCCCATGGAGCTTCTGTATCCGAAGGAGGTTCCCGTATTCGACAAGTACGATGATCTGCTTCCCGAAGAGCTGGTGCGCAAGGGATTTGCATACGGCGTGCTGGATGTGGAGGAAATGAAAAAGCGGGTGAGGGAGATCTCGCGCCTGTAGAAAACGGAAGGATTTTTTCACTTCCGCATTGACGGTCTGTCATGCAATCTGTTACGATTGGCAGGAGGGAACGGATTTCGGAACCGTTTCCCGAAGAAAAGGGTTGCGAAGGAGTATTGACATGAATAAGAAGGCAATGCTGATCGCAGAGGTCGTGATTCTTGCGGCGCTGCTGATCTTTATTATTGAAAACCACGGGAGGGGAACGACAAAGTCGGACAGCCAGAATCCCGTTGGGCAGGTCGTGGCGGAAGAAACCCAGGAAGAGGAAGCGTCGCAGCAGGATGTGCCGGAGACAGCGGAGGAAACGCCGGAGGAAACTGAGGGCGGGACACCGGCCGACGCGCCGAAAATCGACATCAATTCCTGGGAGTATCTGCTGGCGAACCGCTGGAATACGATCAACGACTATGAGCCGAACCTCGTCGAGGTCGACGACGGAGACGGGCTGTTTGACGAAAGAGCCGCCGGTGCGCTGGAGGATTTCCTCGAAGGCGCGCGGGAACAGGGACTGACTGCCATTCTGTCTTCTACTTACCGCAGCTATGAAGACCAGAGCTATCTCTATGATGTCAAGGTGGACGAATACGGGGAAGAGGAGGCCAGGACCATCGTGGCCATTCCCGGTACCAGCGAGCACCAGACAGGCCTTGCAGCGGACATCACGGATGACTACTATGAATATATGAACGAATCGCTGGAGCAGACCGAGACGTTCCAGTGGATGAAGGCACACTGCCAGGAGTATGGATTTATCCTCCGTTTCCCCAAGAACAAGGAGGACATTACCGGGATCATTTATGAGCCCTGGCATTTCCGCTATGTCGGAAA
>CAMNNM010000160.1 GCA_946545425.1 uncultured Blautia sp.
CGCCGGCGGCCTGGTTCAGCATATAAATGAAGTCGGAGTTCTCGAAGATGTTCTCCACTTCGTGCGATGACAGCAGGTCCTTCACGTTCTGCGTAATACCGGTCGGGATCCCGCCCCATTTACGGAAGCGCTTCCAGATCTCGACGGAATAGGCCGCCGTCTGTTCCTCCTTCAAGAGCAGGTGGAATTCGTCCATATAGTACCGGGTGGCTTTACCGGCGCTCCGGTTGGCTGTGACCCTGCCCCAGACCTGGTCCTGCACGATCAGCATGCCGATCTTTTTCAGCTGTTTGCCGAGTTCTTTGATGTCGTAACAGACCAGGCGGTTCTCGATATCGACGTTGGTCCTGTGGTTGAAAAGGTTCAGCGAGCCTTTGACATAGATCTCCAGCGCCGTCGCCACATGGTGGGCTTCCTTCTCCTCCTGCGCCAGAAGGGCAAAATAGAGATCTTCCAGAAGCGGCATGTTCTCCGGCCTCGGATCATTGAAATAGTTCTGATAGATCTGATGGACACAGCGGTCGATGACCGTCTTTTCCACCGGCTGCAGGCCTTCCTTGCCTCCGACGATCAGCTCGCACAGGGACAGGATGAAGTCCGCTTTCAGGGCAACAGGGTTGTCTTCTTCGGAATAATTGCTATTGATATCCATCGGATTGATATACTGGGTGCTCACCGGGCTGATGTGGATGACCTGCCCGTCAAACTTCTGTACCAGCGCCGTATACTCCGCTTCCGGATCGCAGATGATGATGTCGTCATCCGTCACAAGGAATGCATTGGCGATCTCCCTCTTGGCGCTGAAGGATTTACCGGAACCGGGCGTTCCGAGAATCAGGCCGTTCGGGTTCTTAAGCGCTTTCCGGTCTACCATGATCAGGTTGTTGGAAAGGGCATTCAGCCCGTAATACAGGGCTTCTTTTCGGTTCTGAAAGAGCTCCTGTGTCGTGAACGGCACGAAGATCGCCGTGGAACTGGTGGTCAGCGCCCGCTGGATCTCGATCAGGTTCTTCGCCAGCGGCAGGCTGCTCATAAGGGCGTCTTCCTGCTGGTAGCTGAGACGCCGGAGCATGCAGTTGTGCTTCTGGGCGATGCTGGATGCCTGGAACACGTTGGTCTCCAGCTCCTGCTTCGTTTTTCCCGTATTCATCACAAGGATCGTGATCAGGAACATCCGCTCATTCTGGCTCTGCAGCTCCTGCAGGAGCGCCTTCGCGTCCTTGCCGTAGGTGGCCAGGTCGGAAGGGATGATGTCCATGTCGTATCCGGACCGGACGGCCTTTTTCTGCTCCTCGATCTTGGAACGGTCGAGCTCCGTGATCGTGTGCTTGACGGTCTTGATGGCTTCCGTCTGGTCGACCGACTGGATGTGGAAGGTCACGATCTGGCTGGACTCCATGTCGAGGAAGTCCTTCAGCAGCTGGTCGGAAAGATCCGACGCCGTGATGGCCAGATAGCTCATGGCCCCGTACAGGTTTCCCATGTGAAAATACCGGCTGCCGGGAAAGGCAAAGGCCGTCGGCGCAATGAAGTCCTTCACGGACAGGCCGCTCTTCGCCAGCCATTTCCAGTCAAAACGGAACCGGTCCTCCGGCTCGCCCATGTGGAACATGTCGTGCATCAGCTTCAGGCGTTCTTTTCCGTTCAGCGGTTTTGCCGTCACGCCCAGCTGGCGGAAGTTATTGAGGATGTCATTCATGACATGGGCAAGCCTGGGCTTTGCCTGTTTGATGGATTCCGCCTCGATCCCGAAGGTCAGGTACTTGGTCTTGGTCAGGCCGTTGTTGCCCTGGGCCAGCTGTGTCTTCAGCATCTGCGTGTATTCCGCCCGGACCGGATTGTAGCCGTCCCTCTGCGGCGGGATGCGGATGTTCTTTTCAAAGCTCTCGGCGTCCGTCGCCATGTTCATGAAGGAAAGCTCGAAATGGATACTGCTGTCGAAGAAGTTCAGGAAGCTGCACCATTCCTCGAAGATCGCCGTTTTGTCCTCCTGCTGGGCCAGCTGGTAGTTGATGTCCTGGAACTGGACCGTCCGGGTGTAGTAATTGTCCCCGACGCGGCAGATCCCGTCCGGGAACATCCGGTCAAAGGGGATCGACTGCTGGGCCGTCCTGGGGACGCCGTCATTTTTTCCTGCCTGATCGACGATCCGCTGGATCTGCTTTCTTTCGCTTTTTGTCAGGTTTACCGGGAGCTTTACGTTTCGATTTGCCGGCTTTTTCCGCACGAATAACAATCTTATCTACCTCCTTTTCCGCGACCGCCAGCCTGTGAAGGACGGCGTAATAGTTGTCTGTCTGATAGGGCCGGATCTTCGGCCGGATGAATCTGCTCTCTATGAAATGCTTCGCGATGACCTCCAGGGGCTGTCCGTCCCGCTCATACATGGCCAGGAGAAAAAGCGGCAGCATGATCACGATCATGCCCATCGCCGCCAGGGAAATATTTCCGAGCTTTCTGAGCAGAAAAAAAGACGGGACACCGATGAGTGCCGCCGCCCCGAAGCAGACAAGCTGCCGTTTGGTCAGGTTGAAGAGTATTTTTGATTTGACCCGCGATAGATCCCGCGGGACAGGGATATAGGCTGCCAAGCGGCCACCTCCTTTCCGTGTGTGTTCTGAGTTCTTTCCGTTTCGGTCCTTCTTAGGTCAGTGTGCTGAGAATACACTTTTTGCAAGGCTTCCGGTCTTGAAGAGCGTGAAGCACAGCAGCACCGTATAGCCCAGGACGCCCCAGATCGACGCGATAATGTGGTCGGTAAATGCGATATTCTGTACCAGCACCGCATAAATGCCGATGCAGATCATGATCAGGAAGCCCTGGAAACCGAGCGCCGCGAGGGATCGCAGATAATTCTGTCCGATCTGGCTCTGTTCCCGGTTCCCGAAGGTCGCGAACGGGATCGGGGCAAGGCTTACCATGAGATAGATCTCAATCATACGCCCGTAGACGATGACGAAGATGAGAACTGACAGGATCATGGAGCACAGCTGCACCACAAAAGAAGACAGGAACAGACCGAGGAGCGGTCCGAGTTCCATGGCCTCCAGCGTATCCCGGATGGAATCCAGCGTGGAGGCGTCGATCGCCGTGCTGGACCCGATCAGCCCGGCACTGGCATTGACCACATGCTGGGCGACATCGAAGATCGCCATCGTGATATTGAAGGTGTTCGTGATCAGCATGACCGCGACGAAGGTCTTGAAGACCCATTTGAAGAATATCCATGTTTCAAAATTTGCCAGGTTGTTGTGATCGATGATCAGCTGGATCAGCTCATAGCAGGCAATGAACGTCAGGATCAGGCCCGCGATGGGGATGATCACCGTTTCGGAGATGCTGCGGACCAGACTGAAGATGCCGGGAGAAAAACCTGCCGGCGTCATCCCCACCTGCGTCGCCACGTCCGACACCTGCTGGTTGACCGTGTCGAACATCCCCGAGAAGTTGTTCATGATGCCGTCAATGAGCATTCCCTTGAGCCAATCTGCGATCTGATTCAGGATTGTATCCAAGGGCAGCTTCCTCCTTTATCCGCTGATGTGAATCATTATTTTCCCTTGTGCCCGCAGCACACTGTCAGTACGATACGTATTGTTCTGCGTCTGCATATGAACCTCCTTATGAAATGCTCCGGCCGGGCGGTGATCCCGCCCGGTCAGGCGGGTGTCGTGCATACGCCGCGTGATCCGTTTTTTCAGGCGACGTGCACGGTTGAAATACATGCGCTCTCCGCGCCGGCTTAGCCGAACAGTCCGGAGAGCAGTGGAACGAGGGTGATACCGATGAGAGCAACTCCGCCGCCGGCCATGAGCTGTTTCATGCCCTGTGACTTCGCGCCGGGATTGTCGTTGCCATACCCCTCCATCAGGTTGATCGCGCCCCAGATGCCGAGACCGGCTCCGAGTGCCACGACAAGAGTCTGCAGTACCTGCACTGCACTGTTGAAAAATGCCATACAAGGCCTCCTTTGGTGAGAATTGCCCATGCGGGCGGTGTAAAAGAGACTGCCTGAACGTGGCCGGTCACTTCGGATGCTCCGTTATTTACAAGATCTGCCGCAATCGGCCGTGAGCCCGGGATCTTCCCGTTTTCAGACAACATAAAAGCGGCCCGAAGAGTTTAGCTTCAGAGCCGCTTTATGTAATGGCATGATTCAGTTTTCATTTTGGCAGATGCATCTGCCGAAATGCTTATCTGCAGTAGATTTCGATGGCTTGAGATGCAAACACTGCTGTGCCTTCGCCGCCGATTTTATCGATGTTTGTTGTAAAGTCCCCGCCGCCGGAGTACATCTTTCCGAGCCCGCTCAGGATCTCCTTCGTGCAGGTGTACATGTGCTCCGTGATATAGTCCTGCAGCTTCTTTGCCATGGCCTGCGCCTCATCAGACGCAGGATCTGTATCCCGGATCTGACCGAACTCTGCAAAGATATCGATCATCCCCTGATGGATCTTCAGGTTCTCTTCCTTCGTCCGACCCTTGGACTTTTCTTCGTACTCCTTATAGGCCGGCGTCGTGCCCCAGGATTCTTTGGCCTGCCTGGCGTATTCATCAATCTTTCTGGTATCAAATGCTTCAAATGTCAATTGTTTCACCCCTATCGCTTTTATTCCGATCGCAAGGTCGATCAGGTTCTCGATATGTTCCTTCTTGAGCTTTAGGAGCTCGATCTGCTGGCCAAGCGCCTTGCTCCTGTCAAAATCCGGACTGCTAATAATCTTTTTGATATCCTTCAGGGGGAATTCCAGTTCCCTGAAGAGCAGGATCTGCTGCAGGGTCTCCATCGCCGCATCGTCATACAGCCGGTAGCCCGCCTCCGTGTAATCCGAGGGATGCAGCAGCCCGATCTTGTCATAGTACTGCAGGGTGCGTATACTCACGCCTGTCAGTTTGCTCACTTCATTTACCGTCATCACCGGTGATCGCCTCCCTTCGGTACTGTCAATATAAACTATGACGCAACGTAGGGGTCAATACATTTTTGAAAATTTGCAAAACTTATTTCTACAAAGCTTCAGATGCTGGCAATTCCCATCAGTGCTGCATCGACCAGGCTTTCGATAATGCCTGTCCCGATCGTGATGGCCATGATACCTGCCTCGATCAGAACCAGAAGAAACGTCTG
>CAMNNM010000161.1 GCA_946545425.1 uncultured Blautia sp.
TTGTATTTGTCTGTAACATCCTTCCACTCACTACAGATATCAAAGGCTTATACTATATTTGTCTGTATCGTCTTTCCGCTGACTACAGATATCAGCGGCTTATACTATATTTATCTGTATCGTCTTTCCGCTCACTACAGATATCAGCGGCTTATACTATATTTTTCTGTAGCATCCTTCCCTCGGAAAGCCGCAGGCAGAGAGTACCTCAGTACTCTCTGCCTGCGATGATTTCTTCTGTCAGCATGGTCACGGGATATTCCGTTCCGCCTGCCGACACAGAAGCGATGTCTTCAATTGCACTGAACTGCCGTTCCTCGTAATAATTCTTGCGGGGAAGGTCTTCCCCCTGCTCGAGGGCCATAATGGTGCGGCTGAGCACCGGACCGTACAGCGGATTGCACTCCGTATCCACGGCGATGTTGCCCTTCAGCGTCTCCTGAAGGCCCTGACGGGCCGAGTCGAAGGAAATGACAAGCACCTCGCCCGAGGCAATGTCCGTGCCGGCTTTCCGGCCTGCGCTCTCCAGAGCCTCGAGAATACCATAAGTCATGTTGTCATTTTCGCTGTAGACCACATTGATCCTGCCGCCGTATTTCGTCAGCAGTTCCTCCATGACCTCACGGCCTCTGGACTGCACGAAATCGCCGCACATGCTGTCCAGAAGCACCCAGCTGTCATGTCTCTTTACAGCCTCCTGAAGAGCCTGTGTACGTCCGATCTGAGCCGAGGCTCCCAGGGTACCCTGAATATCCACAATGCCGATGGATTCCATCTTCTGCGTCTCCGGCTGAGACTCCAGAAAGGCCTCAAGCCAGGCACAGGCCCGGTCGCCCTCAAGACGGAAATCCGAACCGACCCAGACACTGTAAAGGCTCTCATCTTTGGCCTTCACCTCCCGGTCCACGATGATGACCGGGATTCCTGCATCCTTTGCTTCCTGAAGCGAGGAATCCCAGCCGGTCTCCGTGACCGGATCCAGGATGATGTAATCCACATCCTGATCGATGAACTCGCGGATGGCCTTGATCTGATTCTCCTGCTTTTGCTGTCCGTCGCTGAAGATCAGATTGTAACCGTTATCCGAGGTAAATACCTGCAGCATGGAAGCGCTGCTGGCAAGACGCCAGTCGGATTCCGCGCCGATCTGGGAGAAGCCGATCGTCAGCTGGTCTCCCCTGTTTACGGCTACCGGCTCCTCATTCATATGAAAATCCGTCTGCGGCCGGTCCTTTCCGGTTTCGTCCGGAGAGGAAGTACCGTCCTGGCCCGCTGCCGACTCCTGCTGCCCTGCCGTAGTACCATCAGAAACCGCAGGATTGCCGCAGCCGCACATCCATGTGAGCGTGAGTGAAAGGAGCATCAGCAGCCCTGTACTTCGCAGTCGCTTTCTGCCATATGCAGCAAATCCTGTTTTCATTTTATTTTTTACGTCTCCGTACCGTCGCAAAAATACTCTGGATTACAATAAAGACAAACAGAAGGATCGCGGTAAGAATGTTGGGCCAGGAGCTGGCCAGCTTTCCGTTGGTCTTAACGATCGAGGAAATGGTTCCGTTGATCAGAACGCCGAAGAAGGAACCGAATACATTGCCCACGCCTCCTGTCAGAAGCGTACCGCCGATGACGGCCGACGAGATCGCGTCCATCTCAAGGCCCAGAGCCTGTGAAACAGATCCTGCCATGGTGTTCAGGCAATAGCAGATTCCACCGATGGAAGCCAGCACGGAGCAGAGCATATGCGCCTTCATGCGGATGGCCTTGACGTTCAGTCCCATCATGGCGGCCGACTGGGCGTTTCCGCCGACGGCGTAAAGGGATCTTCCAAAACGGGTATGACGGAGCATCAAAAACACGATGACCAGCACCAGAAGGGCGATCACGACGGTGATGCGGATATACGGCGCCATGTACATTCCCTTTTTGTTGGTATAGCCGCCAAAGGGGAAGGAGATCTTCAGGTTGGCAAGCTTGTAGAACAGACCGTTGATCTCCTGGGTGATCGATACCTGATCGGTACAGATCACGGCCGTCATGCCTCTGCAGAAGAACATGCCCGCCATGGTCACGATAAAGGGCTGGATTTCAAGATAACCTACCAGGAAGCCCTGGAACATGCCGAATGCGATACCGACCAGAAGTACGATAAGCATCATGGGAACGGCCCCGATGCCGCTCCGCATGCCGACGGCCAGCATCATGCAGTCCATGGCGATCAGCGCGCCTACCGAAATGTCGATGCCGGCGGTCAGCATGACGACCGTCAGACCGCAGGTAACACAGATCAGGCCCGCGTTGGTGATCAGAATATTCAAAAAGGTCTGCAGGTGGGTAAAGCCCTTGCTTCCGTAAGCGATGCAGCCGCCGGCGTAAAGAACGATGAACAGGCCGATGGTGATCAGCAGAAGAATGGTATTTCCGTTTACTCCGCTTTTCTTTTTCATGCCGCTCCTCCTTCCTTCACGGTCCTGGCAAGTCTTCTCTTCTTCATAAAGGCCTTTACGGGCTCAGACTGGATCGAAACGATCAAAATAACAATGATTGCCTTGAACACCGGCGCCTGGGTCGTGGAAACGCCGAGGGCGTACAGCGTCGTCGTGATGGCCTGGATCGTGTAAGCACCGATGATGGAACCTGCCAGCGAGAAACGTCCGCCGCCCAGGCTGTTGCCTCCGAGGGCTACGGCAAGGATGGCATCCATCTCAAGGTACAGGCCGATGTTGTTCGAATCGGCCGAGGTGATCCTGGACGATGCGACGATTCCGGCAATGCCTGCAAACAGACCGCAGATCAGATAGGTCAGGAAGATGATCCGGTTGGAATTCAGGCCCGAAATGCGGCTCGCCCGGTCGTTGATGCCCACCGACTGGATGTACATGCCGAGGGCTGATTTTCTGAGGACCAGACTTACGACGACAATGCAGATCACCGTGATCACGATGGGAGTGGGGATGGGTCCCAGAAAGCTTCCGAAGAACGCATACGAAGGATTTCTGACGTATACGATCAGGTCGTTGCAAAGAAGCAGTCCGATGGCCCGGGCCGCGGAATACAAGATCAGCGTCGCCACCATGGGCTGGATCTTGAAATAAGCGACCAGCGTGCCGTTAAAGGCGCCGCAGAGGGTTCCCATCAGAAGGGCGCCAAGGATGCCGACCACCAGCGGAACCGCCAGCGTGGTTGCCGACGAAACGCCGTATCCCGCCAGAAGCATGCAGCAGAAGCTGGCGCAGAGACTCATGACGGAACCGACCGAGATATCGGTACCGGCTGACGACGAAACCACCAGCGTCATGCCGATGGACAGGATGGCCGCCTCGCTTCCCCTGTTCAGAACGTCGATGATACGTCCGTACAGAACGTTCCCGTTGGAAGTTGTGCGCTGCAGTGTCACGATAAAGAAGGAAAAGGGATTGCGTCCCGCAGCCACGTCAAATATGATGTTCACCGCCATTACAAGGATCAGCGAGATGATCGGAAGCATCAGTCTGCTGCCGGTCAGGCGTTTCAGCAAAGACTTCTTTTCATTCATGATTTCTGCTCACCTCCCGCGATCGTTCTCATAACGCTTTCCTGTGTCAGATCGTGATCCAGCTCTCCTACCTTTTCGCCGTCGCGCATGATGGCCATGCGGCTGCAGGTACGGAGCATCTCCGATATTTCGGATGAAATAAACAAGATACTCTTACCCTCGTCCGCCAGCTTCAGGATCAGCTTCTGGATCTCTGCCTTGGTTCCCACGTCGATACCGCGGGTCGGCTCGTCCAGGATCAGGAACTCGGGCTGCGTGATCAGCCACCGGCCAAGAATTACCTTCTGCTGATTTCCGCCGGAAAGCTGCTTGACGGGCGTTTCCTTGCTGGCGGTCTTGATCTGCAGAAGCTCGATGTACTGGTCTGCGAGCTCTTCCTGCTTTGCTCTGGAAAGAGGCTTGAACATGCCTTTTCTGGCCTGCAGGGCCAGGATCATGTTTTCCCGGACCGAAAGATCGCCGATGATTCCTTCTGCCTTTCTGTCGTCGGGAAGCATTCCCATGCCAAGGTTCATGGCGTCGATCGGCTGATTGATCTTTACTCCCTTACCGTTTACTTCAAGGGTGCCGGTATTGGCCTTGTCCGCGCCGTAAATGGCCCTTGCCATCTCGGAACGGCCGGATCCCAGAAGACCGGCGACGCCGACCACCTCGCCCTTGTGGATATCCAGGTCAAAGGGGCGGATGGTTCCGGTATGGCTGAGTCTCTTCGCACTGATCATCATCGGATTTGCACTCGGATCCTTATGTTGACCCTCTTTGCCGATCTCTTCCAGATCGTCAAGGTTCTTTCCCATCATGGCGGCCACCAGCTTGACTCTGGGAAGCTCCGCAATGGGATACTCTCCTACAAAATGGCCGTCCCGAAGGACCGTGATCCTGTCGCAGACTGCATAGACCTGCTCCAGGAAATGAGTGACGAAAATGATGCCGACGCCCTGGCCTTTCAGCCTCCGCATAAGAACGAACAGCTTCTCCACTTCCTCGTCGTCCAGAGAAGAGGTGGGCTCGTCCAGGATCAGCACCTTGCAGTCCATATCAACAGCTCTTGCGATCGCCACCATCTGCTGGATCGCAAGAGAATAATTTTCGAGATTCTGTGTCACGTCAACTGCGATCCCCAGTTCATCCATGATCTTCTGGGACCGCTTTACATAGGCTTTCCTGTCGATGGTATGGAGGGCCGTCATAGGCTCCCTGCCGATAAACAGATTCTCTGCCACCGAAAGATTCGGGCAGAGGTTGACCTCCTGATACACCGTGGAAATACCGACGCTTTGCGCATCCTTTGTGGAATGATTTTTGACGGGTCCGCTGATCCCCTCTATATGAATCTCTCCCGCTTCAAAATCGTTGATCCCGGTCAGGCACTTGATCAGAGTCGATTTGCCCGCTCCGTTTTCTCCCATCAGAGCATGAATTTCTCCCCGGCGAAGCGTAAAATCCACGTTTTCCAGAGCCTTTACTCCGGGAAATGTCATGGTAATGCCTCTGGCGGTCAGAACAACGCCATCCTCCATACATCTGCTCCTTTCTGTTTTTCCCTGTCAAGA
>CAMNNM010000162.1 GCA_946545425.1 uncultured Blautia sp.
ACGGTAGCAAGTTTTTCTTTTTCCGTCAATAAAAAAAGCAGGCGCTTTCCGGCAGAAATTGTTTCTGCCGGATAACGCCTGTTTTTTATTCCGGTCCCGTATGCGGGGATCCGGCTGGTCTTTACTGGTTATAGCTGTTGTCGGCAACCGTGCCGTCATCGGAAGCAAGTGTGTAGGTTACCGGTTCGATCGCGATGGAACCGTCTTCACTTCTGCTGAACTGGCTCAGGAAATCCCAGGCTGCCCAGCTGTTTCTTGCATACACCTCATGGGACTGATTGGAAGCGCTGGTAAATGCCGTATAATACTTACCGTCCTCGCTCGGGAAAAGTTCTACTGCCAATGTGCTGTCCGTGAATACCGTGTCTGTAATTCCATAGGAAAGCTCTCCGGAAATACCCCAGATCGGATTTTCCCAGCTGTCCTTCTGTTCAAAATCCACATCGTAAGGAGTCGTCACCTTGTTTACGGAGAATACATCCTTAACCCGGTCGATCAGGCGAGGATCCTGGTTCGGCATTTCGGGAAGCGGTGAAAGCTCGCCGGCCACATAGAAAACAGGAACCAGCGTATCCTTATTGGTTTCCGCAACTGTATTATTGAAGCTGTCCACTGCCGGTGCATTGGAGGCGTCCATGGGGGCAAGGCCTGCAAATACCTCGGGGTACTGTTCGAACAGATCCCAGCTCTTGCACCCGCCCATGGAAAATCCGGAGGCATAAATGCGGGAAGCGTCGATGGAGTATTCTTCTTTCAGGTGGTCGATCAGATAGACGATCTCGGCTGCCGAACAGTTCGGATAATGAAGGTCCACGCTGACCGTGATGAAACCATGTTCTTTTCCGATCTCGGGCCATTCGGTCGCCTGTGCCTCATACAGAGCGGTATTGCCGCCGCCGTGGAAGCAGAGGACCAGCGGAACATTGCCTTCCTTCACGTCCAGATCTTCTGCATAATAGGTTACATAGCTGACCGGGTGCTTCTCCTGTCCTGCAAAGGTGACATTGTCGGGAGATGTGGGAACGTTGATGGTTTCAATGGTCTGTACGATGCCCTCTTCTTCGTAATTGTGGATCGGGATCAGGACACCGGCCTGACGACGGAACTGTCCTGCCAGCTGATCATATTCAGCCGCATAATCGGCGGTATCTTCCACAAGCAGGCTTCCGCAGGCTGCCTGAAGCGCTTCGTTGATCTCGTCGCTGTTGCCTATAGAAATGACGGGAAGGTCGTTCTGTTCAATGGCGCTGACATCGGTCAGACCGCTGACCGTGACACTGGTCGCGGAACGGTCAAACGTCATGGTAAACCCGTCCGGATACGTGACAGAGGATGTAACAGGCCTGATCAGGTTGGCTGCTACAAAGTCAGCTCCTTTATCCACACCGTAAACATAGATCCTGCCGGCCGTAGCCATGATGCCGGATGTCGGCTGGCCGCTCATAAAGTCGATGCCGGCAGATATTCCGTTTTCGACGGTATTCGTAGAAGAATCATTGATGGCTCCTACCAGTCCTTCATAAACGGCCGCATCTGCCTCGGACCAGGTTTCGCCGACCGGATTTACAAAGCAGATCGAAGCGCCTTCCTGCGCCGCGATCTGGCCAAGGCCGGTCTCTGCGGCAAACGCATCTGCAGATTCTGCGTCAAAAGCCGAATCTCCAAAAACCATGAAGGCCGGTGCAGTACATGTGGTAGATACCCCGAGGGTGTCCGTCGCGTTTGGCGTGGGGTAATATACGAGTACGTCGTTTTCTCCGATCGGAAGTGTCGTTACAACGGCATTGTCAAGAGTAACGCTTTCCGCGGACGGCGTTTCGGGTGGAAGCTCTTCCGCCGCTTCTCCCCAGACAAGAGAAGACGGAACAAATGCTGCAAGGATCAGAGACAGTAGAACCTTTTTCGATGCTTTCATAATGATTTCCTTTCATTTGGGTGCTGTGTCTGTAGTGAATATAAGAGACTCTCTTCCTGTGGTCTCCCTTCTTGCAACTATATTGTAGAACAGAAAAATGTGACCGGGCAGATGGTTATCTGACACGTCAAGTGTAAAAAACAGTACATATAAAGATCTTCCGGGATTTCAGTTTTTTGAACCAGGAATTTTTCTGCATTTATAAATGTCAAAATCTATGATATGCTGGATATGGAATTTTTCACCTCGTTTAGCAGCAGATATTTTACCCTCATCAGATAAACCGTCTCAGATCATGAGCAGTCAAAAATTCATTAACGCGAATAACCGCCCGAAAGGAGGCCGCCCTTGATTTATCCATTACTGATCCTGAATGATGCATCAGCTGCCGGAACCCATGTGAGTATTTATCGGTATCAGGGAGAAATCCATCGTATCTTCTCCGTGAACGTCCTGCTGTTCGTTCTGCGGAACACTCTTCTTTGTACTTATAAAGGTGAGAAGACACTTCTTTCTGAGTCCGGCATTCTGTATGTCGCCGAAGAGGAGGAGGTCTGCTTTTCAACGGAAGAAGCATTTGTACTGCAGGTTTCCATACCGGATATGGCCATTGGCGGTAACGGCTGTATGATCAGCCTCAAAAATGACGGCAGCTCCGATGACCGTACGTCTTATCTGCTCAAGGACGTAATCCGAAGGCTGATGGATAATCAGCTTGGCGGCGGCCGCTTTTACAAGCTTCTTGAAGAGTCTCTCTGGAAAGAGCTTTATTATCTTCTGTTGAGCCGGTGTTATACCGACCAGGAGCGGACTCTTCCTGTTCTTTTTCCTGGTGAAACGGCTCCGGATTCGGCGCGCCAGTCGTCCTTTGCTGACATTCTGCGTACGATTGAAGAAAATTGCAGTTCCCACATACAGCTGAAGGATCTGGCGGACACCTATTTTTATACTCCGTCCTATCTTTCCAGGCTGTTCGTCCGGTATACGGGAATGAACTATAATGAGTATCTGTCAGAGCTCCGCCTCAAAAAGGCAATGCCGATGCTGTTGCAGACCACGATGGAAATCGGCGTGATTTCAGACAAGGTCGGTTTTCCGAATCCACGGGCATTTCAGCAGGCTTTCCAGAAAAAATACGGGATCCGTCCTACACGTTACCGGGCAAATTACAAGGATGTCCGTCATGAGCTTGCCGACGAAAATCTGAGAGAGAACCTGAGAACCGCTTATAAAAGCGGCCTGCTCTCCGTATTTCTGGAGGATCACTCCAACGACAGTGCAGAAAACAACGTGGAAGAGCTGCTGGACTACGGCACCTTTGTTTACGGAGAGGGTACTCCCTGCGCGCTTTCACGCAGGAATTCCATTCTGAATGTGGATCGTATGAGAGATCTGCTGCTGGATCATGTACAGGACATGGTCCGGCGTACGCAAAAAGATATGGGGTATGAATATCTTACCTGTCACGGGTTTCTTGCAGATGATATGCAGGTCGTCACCACAGAGTATCTGCGGGAGGATCTGTCAGAAGGTCCATCGCGTCGGTATCGCTTTGACTTTTCGATGTACGATACAGTTCTGCGTTTTGTTCAGGGCACCGGCATGAAGATGATCATACAGCTTGGATATACGCCTTCCGTGCTTGCTCCGGAGGGCGAAAAGGCGGATCCCATTCACCGAAGCTGTATCTGCATGCCGGCTGATATGGAAACATGGAATCAATATATCGAAGATCTGTTTCTGCATCTGTATCACGAGTTCGGAGACTGGCTGCTGTCATGCAGCGTACAGCTATGGCAGGTACCGGACGTTCACATTCAACTCAGAAAAAAGGTGAATGAGGCAGATTTTTTTCTTTTGTATCAGAATACATACCGGACCGTCAGGAAAGTTCTTCCGGGAATCCGGTTTGGATCGCCTACGATCACGGTTACACAGGGGGGCCTGAATTTTGAAAGGTCTTTTTTGAGATACTGTCGTGATCATGACTGTGTACCGGATTATCTGAATTATACCCATTATTACAGAAGTGTCGGCACTTTCCGGTTTAAAGAGGCTTTTGTGGAGGCCAGAGGATTTGTAGAAGAGACCAGAAATACTCTTCGAAGTCTTGGACTGAATGCAAAGCTGCCCATGAATCTGATGGAATATACGTATGGATTTGGAAGAAGTGCGATCTGTGATTCGTCAGTCGGAGCCATGTTCCCGCTTTCCCTGACAATTCCGAACATGAATTACTTCGACCGTTTCGGTTACTGGGGCATGACGGATTATACGACCGGTTTCGCAAAGGGAAGAAGCCAGTTTGAGGGAGGACATGGTCTTCTCACTGTGGCAGGAGGCGAAAAAGCTGTCTATTACGCCATAAGATTCATGGCATCCCTCGGTCAGATGTCGCTTGGCTTCCGAAAAGGTCTTGCCGTCTTTCGGAAAAATAATACTGTCCAGCTGCTTCTGTATTATGACATTCCTGCCAGCGACTGGACTGATGAATACTATATGGACCATGAGCTTTCTTTTTACAAAATGTATCTGGACCGCCGCGTCAGAATCGGAATCGAGGACCTTCCCTGGCAGAAAGTCCTGGTCAGGGAAAGCAGGATCAATTATCTGAACGGAAGTGCTTATGAGACGTGGTATACCAATGGAGGCGCACTGATGGACACCAGCGAAATTCACAAATACTCTTCCCGGCCTGCAGCATCCGCATATGTTCAGGAAAACACGGAGGGACGCTTTCTGTACAGCTGTACGATGAAGCCATTTGAACTGCGGCTTGTGGAACTGAGTGCGGCTCCTGTTCAAAACGAAAACAACTGATCTACTCATCTCCGCCTTGTTGACTACCGGCATTATCTGTGAACTGTAACTTGACCCGCTGTACTGATTTAAATATAATAATTACAACAAGATTTCGCCTTACGGCGAAATTTCGCTGCAAGTTTCAACAATATCGCCGTACGGCGAAATTATCAGTTACATTCGAGAATTTAGCCGTACGGCTTTTTTCTGTCTCATTGAGCAGCTGATGACAATTACGAGGTGATGCCATGAAGATTACAAACGCGGCGGAATTTGGAAAAGCGCTCCGCAAACGCCGAAAAGAACTGCACT
>CAMNNM010000163.1 GCA_946545425.1 uncultured Blautia sp.
GGATTGAAAAGAGGGAATCTTGACAAAAAAAATGTGTCAGATACAATTGATAGTAAAAAGTATATCAGGGGGTTATTATGCAGTACGGTTACTTTGACGATCAGAACAGGGAATATGTGATCACGCGGCCCGATACGCCGTCGGCGTGGGCCAATTATCTGGGTTCGCCGGAATATGGAGCGCTGATCTCCAACAACGCCGGAGGCTACAGCTTTGTGAAGTCCGGAGCCAACGGCCGGATTTTGCGCTACAATTTCGACAACTCCGACAAGCCCGGCAGATATATCTATCTGCGGGACAATAAGGACGGGGATTTCTGGTCCGCATCCTGGCAGCCTGTGGGAAAGGACCTTTCGGTTTATAAAAACGAATGCAGGCATGGCCTTGGATATTCCCGGTTCGCAGCGGATTACCGGGGAATCCACAGTGAGGCACTTTACTATGTGCCGCTTGGCGAGACCTACGAGGTGTGGGGCATCCGGGTCCGGAACGATTCCGACACCGAGCGCAGCCTTA
Source organism: uncultured Blautia sp. (assembly GCA_946545425.1). Lineage (GTDB taxonomy): Bacteria > Bacillota > Clostridia > Lachnospirales > Lachnospiraceae > Blautia_A. Next base: position 517 of record CAMNNM010000163.1, read on the forward strand.
CGCTGACGGGTTATGCCGAGTTTACCAACCACAGCAATTATGAGCAGGATCTGGTCAATCTTCAGTATTCCCGGTATATTTCCCGCACGATCTTCCGCGGCGACCGGATCGCCCAGCAGATCCACGGCAATCTGGCGGGCCTTGAGGAGGACGAGAAAAAATCCAACGACGACGTGGAGGAGCGGGTTCTGGCTCTTGTGGGAGCAAAGGTTTCGTCCTGCTGCGGCGACAAGGCGCGTTTTCTGGGGGACTATCATACCTACCGGGATCCCGAAGGCGTTGCTTCCGGGAATCTCGGGAATGAAATGTGCTACAACGAGTACTGCTGCGGTGCGCTTTCCAGCGTGATCACGCTGCAGCCGGGTCAGGAGATCTGCGCCGCTTTTCTGCTGGGAAGAAAGAATGACGAAGAAATCTCCGGAATCATTCCGCGCTACAAAGACGTGGCAGAAACCATTTCAAGAGAAGTGGCGGATCTGAAGACAGACTGGGAGAGAAAGATCTCCGGCCTGTCGGTAAAGACGCCGGATCCGGCTTTTGACACGATGATCAATATCTGGAACGCCTATAACTGCTTTATGACCTTTACCTGGTCGCGGGCGGCTTCGTTTACCTACTGCGGACTCAGAAACGGGTACGGCTACCGCGATACGGTGCAGGATATTCAGGGCGTGATCCATCTGGAGCCGGAAATGGCCAAAGAGAAGATCCGGTTTATGCTGTCGGCCCAGACGGCCTGCGGCGGCGGTCTTCCGCTTGTAAAATTCACCCATACCGCAGGAAAGGAGAATACGCCGGACGATCCCGAATACGTGCGGGAGACCGGACACCCGGCATACCGCGCGGACGACGCCCTGTGGCTGTTCCCGACGGTCTACAAATATGTGGCAGAGACGGGAGACACGGCTTTTCTGAGCGAGAAGATCCTTTATGCGGATCATGGAGAGGATACTGTCTACGATCATCTGAAGAATGCGATCCGGTTTTCCATGGAACATCTGGGACCCCACGGAATGCCCGCCGGCCTTCATGCGGACTGGAACGACTGCCTGAGACTGGGGGCGAACGGAGAATCTTCGTTTGTTGCCTTCCAGTACTATTACGCGATGACGGTCATGAAGGTTTTGGCGGATGCTGTGCAGGACAGAGAGTATCGTTCCTTCCTTGATGCGGAGCAGGAGAAGTTTGGAAAGCTTCTTCAGGATCTTTGCTGGAACGAGGACCGGTTCATCCGCGGCTTTACCGAGGCCGGAGAGGTGATCGGCGAGAGGACGGCCCCGGAGGCTTCCATGTGGCTGAATCCGCAGAGCTGGGCCGTGATCAGCAACCTTGCAAAGAAGGATCAGGCAGAGGCGGCGCTTGAAAAGGTAAATGAGCTTCTGAATACGAAGTATGGACTGATCCTTATGGATCCGCCCTTCCGTGCCCATGCATTTGAGGGGGCTCTTGCCGTGATCTATAATGCGGGCGTCAAGGAGAACAGCGGAATCTTCCTGCAGTCTCAGGGATGGATCATTCTGGCCGAGGCGCTTCTTGGCCATGGAGACCGGGCGTATTCGTATTATAAGGAAAGCTGCCCGGCAGCCCAGAACGATACGGCAGAGATCAGAAAGCTGGAGCCTTATTGCTACGGTCAGTTTACCGAAGGAAAGGCAAGTCCGCATTTCGGAAGATCGCATGTGCACTGGCTGACGGGCACGGCGTCCACCGTCATGGTAGGCGCGGTCGAGGGTATTCTGGGCCTGCGGCCCGACCTTGGCGGTCTGCGGCTTTCGCCTGCGGTTCCGTCTTCCTGGGATCATTTTGAGATGCGAAAGGCGTTCCGCGGATGTACGCTGAACATTGTGGTGGAGAACCCGGACCATGCACAGTCCGGATGCAGGAGTCTTACCGTGAACGGGGAAGCGATGGCGGACAATTATATTCCGGCTTCGATGCTGAAAGAAGGAGAAAATGAGATCAGGCTGATCATGGGATGATGGCGGCAGGACATGGATCATACAACAGGCAAAGACGGCAGGAAGCCGTTCGGGAGGAATGTGAATGGCAGATGAATCTTCAAACAGAACATTTGCGGCGGTGATCATTGATCCGGGAACGCAAAAGCTGATAACCCAGGAGGGATCTCTGACCATCGGAGATAACACGATTGAGTATTATAAAAAAAGCACAGCGGTCCGGATGGCCTTCGGACTGATCGGGTCTATGATAGAAGGCCGTGGAAAGCTTCTGTTTTCCCTGCAGGATGAGGACATCAGCGGATATAATTATATCGAATACCGGAAAAAGCAGATGCCGACGATCTACCTGAAATCCGGGACTGCGTATACCGTTTCTTTTGCAAAACCGGATCAGGCCTGTCCTGTGCTGGATGCGTACATGAGACAGCTGTTTTCCCGGAGAGAGAGCAGGGAAATGGGAAACCGGACTGCCCGGGTGGAACAGAGGACTGCCCGGGTAGAACAGAATACTTTCCGGGCGGAGCCGAAAACTGCCGGAGCAGAGAATCCGGCAGCTCTTCGCCGGGCCGAGGAGATCTACCATCAGGGAGAACGCTATTACGATGGTACAAAGGAGATACCGAAGAACCCGCAAAAGGCACTGGAGTGTTTTCTGGAGGCCGGACGGATGGGATATTCGGACGGACTGTTCATGGCCGGGATCATGCTGCTGAACGGGGACGGCGTCATGCCGGATGAAAAAAGGGCATCCAACCTTTTGTATGCGGCTGCGGCAAAGAAAAACAAGTTTGCCCTGAAACAGATCGGTTTTATGTATCGCAACGGCAAGGGTGTCCCGCAGGATTATCATAAGGCCATGCTGTATTACAGGGAGGCGGTGAATGCGGGCCTTGTGGATGCCTGGAATAATATCGGTTTCCTTTATATGAACGGTTATGGCGTCAGTCAGGACTACAGGGCAGCGATGGACTGCTATCAGAAAGCGGCCGCTGCCGGGAATACCGCTTCTTACAACAATATCGGTTATATGTATCATATGGGCCTTGGGGTTCCGGTGGATTATGGAAAGGCCATGGAATACTATCGCAAGAGTGCGGATGCGGGCAGAGCTGAGGGCATGGAGAACATTGGAGAGCTGTACCGGACAGGCTGCGGGGTGAAGCAGGATTACGAGGTGGCTTACGACTGGTACGTCGCAGCGGCGCGGCGTGGAGATCAGTCTGCGGTCGAGCAGATCAGGAAGCTGGTACGCGAAGGACATATTTCGCAGCAGGAAGCTTCCCGGTGGGTCTATTGATATGCCTGGAGTGGGGATGCTGATACCATATCAGCAGGTGTTGAAAAAGGCAGAGGAAAAAAACAGAAATGTCAGTCGATAGAGTCAAAGAGTTTTTTAAAGGAACCGAGCTGGAGGGCCGGATTCTGGAGGCGGACGAGTCCAGCGCCACGGTGGAGCTGGCTGCGCACGCCTTTCATACCGAACCGGACAGGATCGCCAAATCGCTTTCCTTTCTGATCGATGAGAAACCGGTTATTGTCGTGGTGTCCGGCATGGCGCGCACCGATAACCGGAAATACAAAGATCAGTTTCACAAAAAGGCGAAGATGATCCCATTTGATGAGGTTGAGAAGTATACCGGGCATCCGGCGGGCGGGGTGTGCCCATTTGCCGTAAAGGACGGGGTGGATGTGTATCTGGACGTATCGCTCAGAAAATACGGGACGGTGTTTCCGGCAGCCGGAAGCCTCAACAGTGCGGTTGAGGTGACGATCCCCCAGCTGGAGCGGTACAGCGGATATAAAGAATGGGTGGACGTGTGTAAGGAAGGTATGTGAAAAGGGGGAGAAGGATGGTTATAAAAGTAGATGCTCTGGGGGATGCATGCCCCATACCGGTAATTAAGACAAAGAATGCACTTCAGGAATTGAAGGGACCGGGAACCGTGGAAACCCTGGTGGACAACGAGACGGCTGTCAAGAATCTTACGAAACTGGCGGGAAGCCAGGGCTGCAGCGTGCGGTCCGAAAAAATTGCCCCCGGGCAGTTCCGGGTCGTGATCGAAGCCGGGGAGAACGCGCAGTCTTCCGAAAAGGAGATTCCGGAAGAGCTTATGAAGGAATGCCCGGCGGAGCCGCCAAAGCGCAAAAAGAAGATCGTGGTCGCCGTGACCTCTGCAGGCATGGGTTCCGGAAGCGACGAGCTGGCGGCAGTTCTGATGAAGGGATTTCTGTTTGCACTGACACAGCAGGAGCAGCTTCCGGACACAATTCTGTTTTATAACGGCGGCGCCCGTCTTACGACCGGGGGAAGCGCGTCTCTGGAGGATCTTAAGAATCTTGAGGCCCAGGGCGTGGAGATCCTTACCTGCGGCACCTGCCTGAATTTTTATAAGCTTTCCGATCAGCTCCGGGTCGGCGGCGTTACAAACATGTATGAGATAACCGAAAGGCTGACCGGAGCAGATCTGGTCATTCGTCCGTAATGCGGATCCGGAAGGAATTTCTGGTCATCACTTTTGCGGAAACCTCAGATGC
>CAMNNM010000164.1 GCA_946545425.1 uncultured Blautia sp.
AAGGGTGGAGGAACCCTATGCTGATAGTGAAGAAGTTCGGAGGCACCTCTGTTGCCGACAAGGAGCGGATCGAGCGTGTCGCCGGAAGATGTATAGAGGATTATAAAAACGGAAACGACGTGATCGTCGTGCTTTCCGCCATGGGAAAATATACCGACGAGCTGATCGGCATGGCAAAGGACATCAACGACAAGCCTCCCAAAAGAGAGCTGGACATGCTGATGACCATAGGCGAGCAGATGTCGGTTTCACTGATGGCCATGGCGATGAACAAAATGGGGGTCCCTGCGGTTTCGCTGAACGCCTTTCAGGTGAGCATGCATACCACCAGCGCCTATGGAAACGCCCGCATCAAGCGGATCGACACCGAACGGATCCGCCGGGAGCTTGACGTGCGAAAGATCGTCATCGTGACCGGTTTTCAGGGCGTCAACAAATATGACGATCTGACGACCCTTGGACGGGGCGGGTCGGACACCACGGCGGTTGCTCTGGCGGCGGCCATGCATGCGGACGCCTGTGAGATCTACACTGACGTGGACGGGATCTATACGGCGGATCCGAGGCTGGTCCCCACGGCCCGCAAGCTGAAGGAGATCACCTACGACGAGATGCTGGATCTGGCGACGCTGGGAGCCGGGGTCCTGCACAACCGTTCGGTGGAGCTGGCTAAAAAATACGGAGTTCCGCTGGTGGTCAGAAGCAGCATGAACGATCACGAGGGAACCATCGTCAAGGAGGAAGTTGCAGTGGAACGTATGCTGATCAGCGGAGTGGCGCTGGATACGGACGCGGTGCGGATCGCGGTCATCGGTCTTCGGGATGTGCCCGGAATGGCTTTCAAGCTGTTCGACATCCTTGCGAAAAAGAATATCAACGTGGACGTGATCCTTCAGTCCATCGGCCGCGGCGGAACGAAGGACATCTCCTTTACCGTAAATAAAAACGATATGGACGAGGCCGTTTCGGCCATCGAGAAGAATAAAACCCGCCTGGGTTATGAAGAACTGAGAAAAGACGACAGCATCGCCAAGCTTTCGATCGTGGGCGCAGGCCTTGTCAGCAATCCCGGCTGTGCGGCCAGGATGTTCGAGAGCCTTTACAACGAGAACGTGAACATCAACATGATCTCGACATCAGAAGTCCGCGTGACGGTCCTGATCAACGAAAAGGACGGCGTCCGGGCCATGAACGCCGTGCACGACGCGTTTAATCTGGACGACTGAGCACCGTCGCCTGCTTCACAGGAGCATTGTCATTATGAAATATCGTACAAAGCATCTGAAACAGTTTGCCCGGTACGATCTGACCGGACGGCTTGGAATCGCCATCGGCGCATCGGTGATCGTCGTGCTGGTGAGTTTCGTGACCAGCATGCTGACGGGACCGCTTTTTTCGGGCAGTACCACGTTTTCGTATGTGATGCGCGAGGCGCTGAACCTGGTGATCTCGATCATACTGGGAATCTTCAGCGCCGGCCTTGCCTTTCTTTATATGAATATGGCAAGACACCGGGAGTATTCGCTTTCCGATCTTCTGTGGTTCGCGAAAAACCAGCCGGACCGGGTTCTGATCGCATCGGCCGTTTTTTCGCTGATCGGGTTTGCAACAGGACTTCCGGCCGAAATCTACGGGAACGTTTTCTTTCCGAAGGCCGTGACCCAGGATGAACTGATGAACATGCTGATGGTCTATATGGGGCTTTATATGCTGGGCATCGTCCTGACGGTGATCCTGACGGTCCCGTTTACCTATGCGTACAATGTCCTGGCGGACGACGAGTCGCTGGGCGGTTTTGAGGCGCTGAAAAAGAGCGCGAAGCTGATGAAGGGAAACATCCGCCGGTATCTGATCCTGGAGCTTTCCTTCCTTCCGCTTCTCATCCTGTCGGTTTTTGCCTTTTATCTTCCGCTTCTGATCGTGGTGCCCTATATGACCATGTCGGAAACGGAGCTTTATCTTGATCTTACGGGAGAACTGTCACAGATGCACGAAGGAGGCCCGGGACCCGTGCCCACCTCTTCTTACAGTGATGAATATTGGAGTTGATTTATGGATATTTTACAGGTAATTACAGAAGAACTGGGAGTACGAAAGGGCCAGGTGGAGGCCGCCGTCGGACTGATCGACGAGGGCTGCACCATACCGTTTATCGCAAGATACCGGAAAGAGGTCACCGGCTCCCTGAATGACGAACAGTTGAGAGATCTGAACGAGCGCCTCACCTATCTCCGGAATCTGGAGGAGCGCAAGGCTGCAGTTCTGAAAAGCATCGAGGAGCAGGGCGCTCTTACGCCGGAGCTGCAGAAGCAGATCGAGGATGCCCTGACGCTCGTGGTGGTGGAGGATCTTTACCGTCCCTACAAGCCGAAGAGAAGGACCCGCGCCACCATCGCCAAGGAGAAAGGCCTGGAGCCGCTGGCGGAGCTGATCCTTGGGCAGACGACCAATGTGCCGCTTCTGGAAAGCGCCGCAGCATTCGTTTCGGAAGAAAAGGGCGTGGAATCTGCGCAGGACGCCGTCGACGGAGCAAAGGATATCATTGCCGAGACGATTTCGGATTCTGCCGACTACCGGATCCGTATCCGCGAGATGACACAGGAAAAGGGCGTCATGAAATCGGAGGCAAAGGATCCCGAGGTATCTTCTGTCTACGAAATGTACTACGAATTCGAAGAGCCTGTGAAGAAGCTGGCCGGACACCGGATCCTTGCTCTGAACCGGGGCGAAAAAGAAAAGATCCTGTCGGTCCATATCGAGGCCCCGGAGGAGGACATTCTGCGGTACCTGGAAAAGCAGGTGATCACATCGGACAATCCCGAGACGACGCCGGTACTTAAGGACGTGATCGACGACAGCTATCACCGTCTGATCGAGCCTGCCATCGAGCGGGAGATCCGCAGCAGTCTGACCGAGATGGCCGAGGACGGCGCCATCGGCGTATTTGGAAAGAACCTGACGCAGCTTCTGATGCAGCCGCCCATTGCGGGGCAGGTTGTACTGGGCTGGGACCCGGCCTTCCGTACCGGCTGCAAGCTGGCGGTCGTCGACGAGACCGGAAAGGTGCTGGACACCACGGTCGTCTATCCCACCGAGCCGACCACGGAAGCAAAGATCCGCGCCGCCAAGAATACGGTGGAGCGGATGATCGACAAGTACAATATCACGCTGATCTCGGTCGGAAACGGGACCGCATCCCGCGAATCCGAAAAGGTTATCGTGGACATGCTGAAGGAAATCCCCGAAAAGCATGTTTCTTATGTGATCACCAACGAGGCGGGCGCATCCGTGTATTCCGCCAGCAAGCTGGCGACAGAGGAGTTCCCGAACTTTGACGTGGGTCAGAGAAGCGCCGCGTCCATCGCCCGCCGTCTGCAGGATCCCCTTTCGGAGCTGGTCAAGATCGACCCGAAGTCCATCGGCGTCGGCCAGTATCAGCACGACATGAATCAGAAAAAGCTGGGCGAAGCCCTGAACGGCGTGGTCGAGGACTGCGTCAACAAGGTCGGAGTGGACCTGAACACGGCTTCGGCTCCGCTGCTTCAGTATATTTCGGGCATCACCAAGGTGACCGCAAAGAATATCGTAACCTACCGCGAGGAAAACGGAGCTTTCCGAAGCAGAAGAGAGCTCTTAAAGGTTCCGAAGCTGGGACCCAAGGCCTTCCAGCAGTGCGCGGGCTTCCTGCGCATCATGGGCGGAACCGATCCCCTTGACGCCACCAGCGTCCATCCGGAAACCTACGAAGCGGCCTCCGGCCTTCTGAAAGATCTGGGCTTTGCGCCGGAGGATATTTCTTCCGGAAAGCTTTCGGGCCTTTCCAAAAAGGTGAAGGATTATTCCTCCATGGCCGAAAAGCTGGGTGTCGGCGAGATTACGCTCCGTGATATCGTGTCCGAGCTGGAAAAGCCGGGCCGCGATCCCCGTGAAGAGATGCCGCGCCCGATCCTCCGTACCGACGTTCTGGAAATGAAGGATCTGCAGCCCGGCATGATCCTCAAGGGAACCGTGCGGAACGTCATCGACTTTGGCGCCTTTGTGGACATCGGCGTACATCAGGACGGCCTGGTGCACATCTCCGAGATGGGAGAGAAATTCATCCGCCACCCGCTGGAGGCGGTGAGCGTCGGCGACATCGTGGACGTCCGGGTTCTGGACGTGGACCTGAAAAAGGCACGGATCAGCCTCTCCATGAAGCTCGAGGAAAAAGCCCCTGCCGCGAAAAAGGTTGCGAACGGGACCGGAGAAAAGAAGGACGGAAACACTTCCGGAGAGAAGAAAGACGGCAAGGGTTCTGCCGGAAGGCGTGAGAACCAGAAAAGAGACGGGAAGAATCATGGAAACCGGGAAAACGGCCGCCGGGAAGGCAGCCGTATCAGCGGCGGCAGCATGAGCGATATGGCCAAAGCGCTCCAGGACGCGCTGAACAGAAGCGGCGTTTCCGGAAACGGAGGAAGCGGGTCTGGAAACAGATCCGGAAACAGGAAAAAGAGCCGGTAAACACATAAATTAACACCTGTCGGAGTTGTTGCGGACATACCCGGCAGGTGTTTCGGCATTGAAACATGATGAATCATGTAATTGCAAGGTGATATGGCTTTGAAAAAGTCGGTCGGCATATAAAATGGAAGTTCATCAGACTTTTATATGTACACTCTCAGATGCCGAATTTGCCAGGATGCATATAAGGAGTACGAAAATTTGCGTCTATATGTACCTCTAAAGAAGCAGATTCTTGGGAATGTCATATAGGAAGATAAGAATCAGGCAGCTTATATGCCCTTCCATCCAGGAAAGGCCGAACGGGAGGGCATATAGACTGGAGCATGAACACAGAATTATATGCTTTTGACTTCTTAGCGGCCATCGGAGCATACCGATAGGCCAGCAAAAACGCAGGATGCTATATGCCTTGGAAGAAAAAAGTGATGAAATTCATGGCATATAAAAATGCAGGAATTCAGAACTTAT
>CAMNNM010000165.1 GCA_946545425.1 uncultured Blautia sp.
TCCCGCAGACGGGACCGGCAATGAAAATGCCGCGTGAAAATGGAAATACGTTTCCTTTTCACGCGGCATTTTTTATCCGGCGCAACAGGAAACGAATCAATTTGTTTCCTGTAAAATGATCCGTTACGGTATCATCCGTACACTCTCACGCTCGATGAAGGACGGCAGCACCTGCTGCTTGAGGCACAGATCCTCCCCCGTTTTGATGATCTCGGCGATCCTGCGGATCGCCACACGCCCCATGTCCTGTTTGGGCACCCGCAGAGTCGTTAGAGGCGGAGCCGAGATCGACGAAAACGGAAGATCGTCAAAGCCGACCACCGACACGTCCTCCGGCACCCGGATCCCGGCGTCCGTCAAGGCCTTCATGGCGCCGAGCGCGATCATGTCGTTGTCCGCAAAGAAAGCGGTCGGCAGGGGGTGCTTCTGCACAAGGTACTTTTTCATGTCCTCGAAGGCACTGTTCATGGTGGTCCCGAGAGTGATCACATACTCTTCCTTCAAAGGAAGCTTCGCCCTCCGGAGCGCAGAACGGAAACCCGAGGCTCTGGTCCGGAACGGACGGATCCGGTAGTTTCCCCTGAGATAACCGATCTCCTTATGCCCCTTGTGGATCAGATACTCCGTCGCCATGCGGGCGGCATCGGCGTTGTTGATCAGAACACAGTTGAAGGCCATGTCCTCGTTCCAGTAATCGATCACGACAAAGGGTACGGTAAAACCCTGGATCAGATCGGCATCGTCGTCCAGCATTTCCGTTCCCAGCAGGACGACGGCGGAGGATTTGTCATTCTGGACCCAGCGGAGCTGTTCCTCAAAATTCTCCTCTCTGCGGTCCAGATTGCAGAGAACCATTTCAAGTCCGTGATTTCTGCATTCGGACTCCGCGCCGGCCATCATGATCTGGAAAAACGGAGTGTCTTCGACGATCACGCCGTTTTTCTTATAGATTACAAACTTCACTTTGCTGATGCGGCTTTCGGTAAGATATCCAAGCTTTCTGGCTGCCGCAAAAACCGCTTCCGCCGTCTGCGCGTTTACGCCTGGTTTATGATTCAGCGCATTGGAAACGGTTGCCGTGGAAAAGCCCGTTTCCTCGCTGATTGTTTTCATGCTTACCTTCATAGAATGATCAGCTCCTGACTCTCTGGACCGCTTCCTTCCATCCCTCGTACTTTTCTGTCCGCACCTCAGGAGTCATGTCCGGGGTATAGGAAGACCGCTTCAATACCTGGAATACATCCTCTGTATAAATTCCCTGCGCAAGACCTGCCGCATAAGCCGCACCGATACCGGACAGCTCTTCGGAATCCGGGATCCGTACGGGAATATCAAGAAGGTCGCTCTGCAGCTGCATCAGATAGGCATTTCTGGTCGGGCCTCCGTCAACACGAAGCTCGGTGATCGGAAGACCTGCGCTCTCGCCCATGGCCTTTACGATGTCGGTGATCTGATATGCGATGCAGTCCAGTGCTGCCCGGACCACTTCCGCCCTGCCCGTGGTTCTTGTCATTCCGACGATGGCCGCCCGGGCGTCACTGTCCCAGTAGGGAGCTCCAAGCCCCGAGAATGCCGGAACCAGATACGCATGATCTCCGGGATTCGCGCTTCTTGCAAGCGCCTCGGTCTCCGAAGCGTCTCCGATCAGCTTCAGATCGTTTTTCAACCAGCTGATCACGGCGCCAGTATAGTTGATGTTTCCTTCCAGCACATAGCTGACCTTGCCGTGCAGGCCGTAGGCAAGCGATGCGGCAAGACCCTTGTCGCTGAACACCGGTCTGTCGCCGACGTTCATCATAATAGAGGAACCGGTGCCATAGGTAGCCTTGATCATGCCGGGCTTCTGGCATCCCTGTCCGAACAGAGCCCCGTGGGAGTCTCCCATCACGCCGCGGATCGGGATCTTGTGATCCAGATATCCGTCAAAGTCGGTCTCGCCGTAGTCACCGTCGGAATCGGTGACGGCAGCCATACAGGAAGCATCGATCCCGAATGCTTCCAGAAGGAACGGATCCCAGGAAAGGGTCCGGATATTAAACAGCTGGGTCCTGGATGCGTTGGAATAGTCCGTCTGGAAACGGCCGCCGGTCAGGCAGAAGACCAGCCAGCTGTCCACGGTGCCCACTGCGATCTTCCCCTTTTTGGCCCGTTCCCGCACGCCTTCTACGTTCCGGAAGATCCAGGCAAGCTTCGCGGCGGAAAAATACGGCGAAAGCGGGAGTCCCGTCTTTTCGCGGATCGCATCGGCTTTTCCTTCCGTCTCGATCTCTTTACAGATGGCTGCGCCTCGTGCGCACTGCCAGACGATCGCATTATAGACCGGCTTTCCTGTTTCTTTGTCCCAGCACACGGCCGTCTCCCGCTGATTGCTGATTCCCAGGACCGCCAGGTCGTTTTTGTCTATGCCGGCCTTTTCCACAAGATTCTTTACCACCTGGATGGTATTGGCATAAATCTCTTCCGGATCGTGTTCCACCCAGCCTTTTTCATCGATGATCTGTCTGTGCGGAAGATCGGTCCGGCAGAGGAGCGCCCCGTTTTCGTCGAAAAGAAGCGCCTTTGTGCCCTGTGTACTCTGGTCGATCCCTAATACATATCTGCTCATAATCTTTCCTCTCAGAATACCGCAGCCCGTCAGGCAGACGGGATATAAACACAATCGAGCGCCGGCAGGCGGAATGCTGTGTCCCCGCCTGCGGCGCTGAATCATTATGATTATTTCAGGATCTCTTCTGCGGTCTTTGCGATTCCCTTCGCGTCCAGACCATAATATTCAAATACCTCTTTGGAGGTTCCGGTAATAACAGGAGCATCCGGAAGAGCGAGATTGACCACCTTTCTGGGGCAGGCGGCGCCGACTACCTGACTTACCATGGAGCCCAGGCCGCCGAAGGGAGAATGCTCTTCCACGGTGATCACGGCCTTTGCATTCTGAGCTGCTTTGATCACGGCCTCCTTGTCCAGAGGCTTCACGCAGTACATATCGAGGACCGTCGCATGAATGCCTTTTTCAAGAAGAAGCGCTGCGGCATCTTTTGCCGGTTTCACCATTTCGCCGGTGGCAACAATCGCCACATCGTCACCCTCGCAGAGTACGGTTGCCTTATCCATTTCAAACGGAACATTTCCTTCTTCGTAGACGTCCTCCACCGGGTTGCGGCCCACACGGATATAGGCGGTCTTCTGATCCTTTAACAGAGCTTCGAACAGGCACCTGGTCTGGAACCGGTCGCTTGGAAGATAGACCCGCATGTTGGGGATCGCCGCGAAAGCAGCGATATCCTGGGCAGAGTGATGGCTCATTCCCAGAGCACCGTAGCTGACGCCGCCGCTGATGCCGATGAGCTTTACATTGGTATCGGAGTAGGCGCAGTCCACCTTGGCCTGCTCATAGCTTCTGGTCGAAACGAAGCTGGCCGGTGAAAAAGCGTAGGGTTTCTTTCCCACTTTTGCAAGGCCGGCGGAAATTCCCACCAGATCCTGCTCGGCAATGCCGGTCTCCACGGACTGCTCCGGATAGGTGTTAAAGAACGGGGTCATGGAAGCAGAGCCCCTGGAATCGCTGCAGAGAACGACGATATCCTTGTCGGTCTTTGCGTTTTCGAGTAATACTTCACAGATCACCTGGCGGTTTGAAATCTTATTCATGAAGCGCCGCCTCCTCTCTTTCTTTCAGATCTTTCATGATCTGGTCGTATTCTTCCTGTGTCGGTACATGATGATGCCAGGACGCCTTGTTTTCCATGACCGGAGAACCGCAGCCCTTGGTGGTGTTGGCCACGATCAGGGTGGGAGCTCCCTTGAAGGCCTTCGCTTCGTCGAATGCGGCGTTCATGGCTTCCACGTCGTTTCCGGCCACGCTCAGAACATTCCATCCGAAGGCTTTGAAACGCTCCTCCACCGAATCCTGATGCATGACCTCTTCGGTCGTGCCGGAAATCTGCAGACGGTTTCTGTCGACGATCGCCGTCAGATTGTCAAGCTTATACTGGGTCGCGCTCATGGCGCCTTCCCATACGGATCCCTCGGCAAGCTCGCCGTCACCCATAACAACATAGACTCTGGCAGAGCGTCCGTCCATCTTTTCACCGATGGCCATTCCTACTGCCACCGGAAGTCCATGCCCCAGAGATCCCGAGTTCATCTCAATTCCCGGAAGCTTGTTGTTCGGATGCCCGATAAAATGGGAACCGAACTGCGAGTATTCCTTCAGGACCTGCTCAAGCGGAAAGAATCCCTTTTTCGCCAGTACGGCATACAGGCTCTCCACGCAGTGACCCTTGCTCATGACCAGCATGTCACGGTCCGGATCGTCCTGATTTTCCGGACTGATGTTCATCGTGTGGAAATACAGGGATACCAGCGTTTCCATTACGCTCATGTCGCCGCCGATATGTCCGGCTTTTCCGGCCATGATGATGTCCATGACATCGCGCCGGAGTTCATAAGACAATGCTTTCAGATTTTCCATTTCTATCTCCATTCCCGAATCAGACTTCGTCAAACACAACGTCTTCGCCATGCAGGTAAGCCAGAACCTTGTCTTCGATCGGATCGTACAGATCTGCCTTGATTCCCAGATATTTACATGATTCGTAGATCACCGGCACCACGTCTCCATGGATCGCCGCCACGTGATGGATGTAGGGTCCTTCCACGATCTTGGCTTCCAGACGCTTCAGGTTGTTGACCTCGACCCAGACATAGGTGCCGCGGGTCCAGGGACCGTCGATACCGCGGGCGTGTCCGAGAAGCAGCGAATAGTTGCCCTCGTCTCCGTCGAACCTGACAAGGCTCATCAGGCCGTGCTTTGCTTCGGCCGAAACCGCGCCGTTCTGCGGGAAGGCCACCGGAACACAGATGGTGGGCTTTTCCTTTGCCACCGAGATGGGCCACGGACCGCAGTGCTGCAGCAGCTCGCCGTTGTCGTTGTCGGGATGACGCACCGTCCAGTCGG
>CAMNNM010000166.1 GCA_946545425.1 uncultured Blautia sp.
TATCAGGCTGCCTTTGCAGAGGTGATGCAGGAAATGCTGGAATAAGAAATGCTGGGATAATGCGGACATTCAGGCAGAAATCACAGCATGGAATAAAGAATTCAAAAATAGAGTGAGCTTCATGAAAGGAGATTCAAGATGAGCAAACTGGTTGCATATTTCAGTGCAGAGGCTGGACGGACAGCAAAGGCTGCGAAGGCGCTGGCACAGAAGACAGGGGCAGACTTATTTGAGATCAGACCGGAGAAGCCTTATTCTCCTTCTGACCTGATGTACATGAATCCGTTAGCCCGCTGCAACAGGGAGAAAATTGGGAAAAAGGATGTGCCCGTTGCCGAAAAGGTGAAGGACTGGGACTCTTACGATACCATATACCTCGGCTTTCCGATCTGGTATTACGGTGCTCCGAATGTGATCCAGACATTCTGCAAGGGATATGACTGGACCGGAAAACAGGTCTACCTGTTTGCTACATCCGGCGGGAGCGGAATCGGCAAAACACAGGAAAAGCTGGAACCATATATGAAAGGCGCAATGATCAAGGATGCCAGAAGAATCGGCAGCATGGAAGAATTGAAAAGCTGGGTGTGATGGCAAGGTTGTTTGTGCCGGAGGACGGAAACGGAAGGAGGATTCGGGATGACCAGAAACCATGAGGTGACAAGCGTACAGATGCTTCTTGACGAACAGGGCGAACTTCGTGAACCGGGCTGGTCGCGCCGCCTGGTCCAGAAATATGACCGTCGCATGATCCGGGCACCCAAATGGCGGATCAAGGAATGGGACTATTATCTGGTCCTTGGCGATGATTTTGGCGCAGCGTTTACCATCTCGGACGACGGCTACATTGGCCTTCAGTCGGTATCCCTGCTGTTTCTGGGCGAAAAGCCCTGGGAGCATACGGAAACGGTGTTGAATGCGTTCCCTATGGGAAAGCTGAATCTTCCGTCAGATTCCTCCGAAGGCATCACAGAATATAAGGATCAGCGGCTTCATATGCGATTTACGGCCGGGAAGGGATACCGGCGTATTCAGTGCCGGTTCCGGAATTTTTATGAAGGAAAGCCCCTGAAGTGCGACATCATGCTTCGGCAGCCGGACATGGAGTCCATGGTGATCGCGACGCCATGGGATAAAAGGCATGCTTTTTATTATAACCAGAAGATCAACTGCATGCGGGCCTCCGGGTACGTTTTGTTTGACGGGAAGAAACATGAATTTCATCCGGAATCCGATTTTGGAACTCTGGACTGGGGACGGGGCGTATGGACCTATGACAATACCTGGTACTGGGGATCCGGAAATGCAGACATAAACGGCAACAGCTTTGGATTCAACATCGGGTATGGATTCGGCAACACGGAGAAGGCAAGCGAGAATGTGCTCTTTTATAATGGAAAGGTTCACAAGCTGGATGACGTGACCTTCCATATTCCCGAGAGCGGATATATGGATCCGTGGAAATTTACCTCTTCCGACGGCCGCTTTGAAATGGATTTTGTTCCGATCCTGGACCGCAGTGCCAACCTGGACTACAAGATCATCGTATCCGATCAGCACCAGGTGTTCGGGCGGATGAATGGAAAAGCAATCCTGGATGACGGGATGATCATTCACGTAGATAATATGCTGTGCTTTGCCGAAAAGGTGCACAACAGGTACTGATCGGAAATCACAGTCCTTGATATGAAAGGGCCGGGCTGCTGGCGGTATGATCGTCAGCAGCCCGGCCCATTTTCAGATTTCGGTTTTAACGGCTTTTATTAGCATAAGCCATCATCCTCCTTTTCCCGCAATGAAATTTATCCATCAAAAGAATGATTGCGGATTGCTTTACGCTTCCACAATCCACTTCTATTATCTCATACAACATAAATTTTCATGTCAATAAACCGTTGCCTTTCTCTTGTCCGGGTCCCGTACAGACAAAAACTTCCATGTTGTGATATTTTCCAAGTTTTCCAATACGTTTTGTGCTAAAATATGGTTATATATTTCAGCGGAATCAGGAGAGCATCTATTTTATGAAAATCAGACATTCAGCCGAAAGCGACCTTGGCCGGATCATGGAGATCTACGCCTATGCAAGACAGTTTATGGCAGAGCACGGAAATCCCAACCAGTGGGGGCCCACCAGCTGGCCGCCGGAGGAGCTGATCCGTAATGATATCCGGAACGGGAACAGCTATGTCTGCCTCAATGACAAAGGAACGGTCATCGGAACATTCTTTTATACCTGCGGGGAAGATATTGAGCCGACTTACAGGAAGATCACGGATGGCGCGTGGCTGGACAGCAGTCCTTACGGTGTCGTTCATCGTATTGCCGGGGATGGTTCCGAAAGAGGGATCGGTGCCTTTTGTATCGGCTGGGCTTTCGAACAGTGCGGCCATCTGCGCATTGACACCCATGGAGACAATGTCGTCATGCAGAGACTTTTAAGAAAGCTTGGGTTTGTTCACTGCGGAACGATCTATGTAGAGGAGGACAACGATCCGCGGCTGGCGTATGAGAAGCTCCCGGACGGAGATGTACGATGACTGAAAAAACAACAGACTTCACCCGCGGCCCCATCGTGGCTCCGCTTCTCAGGTTTTCGCTGCCCATTCTTATGGCACTGCTTCTGCAGGCGCTGTATGGGGCGGTGGATCTGATGGTGGTGGGCAGATACGCGCTGGCCGAAGATGTTTCCGGCGTGGCGGTGGGCTCGCAGATTATGGCGACGATCACCAACCTGGTAAGCTCTTTTGCCATGGGAACGACCATTTATCTGGGACAGAAGCTGGGAGAGGGAGATAAAAGCTCCGGAAGCCGGATCATAGGAACGAGCATTGTGATCTTTCTGACCATCGGACTGCTGCTTTCCATCCTTCTGCCTGTTCTGTCGGGTGCACTGGCGAAAGCAATGAACGCGCCGGACGAATCCTTTGAACATGTGCGCCGGTATATCGCGATCTGCGGGGCAGGGGCGGTTATGATCGTCTCGTACAACGTGCTCGGCAGTATCATGCGGGGGCTCGGAGATTCCAAAACGCCTCTTATGACCGTAGCGATCGCCAGTGTGTGCAATATTGCCGGTGACCTGATACTTGTTGCGGGGCTGCATCTCGGCGCGGCGGGGGCCGCTATTGCAACCGTTGCGTCCCAGACGATCAGCGTGATCATTTCGCTTCTGATCCTGCGGAAACGAACCCTGCCGTTTACGCTTACCAGAAATGACGTCGGCATAGACCGGCCTGTCCTGAACCGGATCGTCCGTTTTGGAGCGCCGATCGCGCTGCAGGACTTTCTGGTCGGACTGTCGTTTCTGATCATACAGGCGATCGCCAATTCGCTGGGGCTGGCGGCTTCGGCTGGCGTGGGCGTGGCCGAAAAGGTCTGTGCTTTTATTATGCTGATTCCTTCCGCCTTTATGCAGGCCATGAGCGCTTATGTGGCCCAGAATCATGGAGCCGGCAAGGATGACCGGGCGCTTACGGGACTGAAGCTTGCCATAGGTTTTTCAACGGCGTTTGGTGTCGTGATGTTTTACGTGGCTTTCTTCCATGGGAATCTGCTCTGTACTTTGTTTGCGAACGACCCTGGCGTGGTGGCGGACGGCGCCGAATACCTGAAGGCATATGGGATCGACTGTCTGCTGACCTGTTTCCTGTTCTGCTTTATCGGATATTATAACGGACTTGGAAGAACCGGGTTTGTGATGATGCAGGGCGTGACAGCGGCGTTCCTGATCCGTATTCCGGTGGCATATCTGATGAGAAGATATGTCGGCTCCCTGTTTTCCATCGGACTTGGAATTCCCTGTTCGACGGTGTACCAGATCATCATCTGTTTTATTTACTACTTTGTTAAGATCAAAAAACGCGGGAGCTGTCCGGCTGTAAGGGGGTAAACAGTGAAAAAATACATCATGCCGGTCATGATGCTGGCAATCTTTGAAACGGTCGCCATCACGCTATGGCTGACAAAAGACAATATCTTTTATCTGTTTAATTTCAGTTATATCGGATGTTCCATTGCGCTGGGAATGTTTTTGTTCATCAGGCAGTACAAGCATGCCCGCCGGATTGTTCAGCTGCTGGTGGGCCTGTATATGCTGGTGTATCTCGGACTGATCAGCCGTGAGAATATGCAGATCGAAGGCTTCTGGTATTATCTGTTCACGGGAGTATTTGAGGCGGCAACGATCCATTATGCCGTTGCAAAGATATTTGGTCCGCTTCTTTTTGGACGGGGCTGGTGCGGTTATGCCTGCTGGACGGCGATGGTGCTGGACTTTCTGCCCTATAAAGTGCCAAAGCAGCCGCGTAAAAAATGGGGATGGATCCGGTATATTGCCTTTATCCTGTCCCTGGTATTTGTTGCCGCGCTGTTTCTGGCGCATGTCGGAAACCTTGAGAGGATCATGTTCCGGGCCTTTATCGTAGGGAACGTGATCTATTATGCCGTTGGGGTCATCCTGGCCTTTGCCTTGAAGGACAACCGTGCATTCTGCAAATACATCTGCCCGGTTACGGTATTTTTGAAGCCCATGAGCTATTTTTCTCTTGTCAGAATTAAATGCGATAAGGAAAAATGCATATCCTGCGGGAAATGCAGGCGCGTATGTCCGATGGATGTGGATGTCACGGATAATTCGAGAAAACGGGAAAACGGCACAGAGTGCATACTGTGCATGGAATGTGTCAAAAACTGCCCGAAAGGGGCGCTCTGAAAGCAGTACAGATTTAAAAGAGAGGAATTGGTATGGAAACAGATCAGATGAAAGAAACCAGAAAAGCACTGAATACCCGGTTATTTCTCCTGATGACCGGCCTTCTGCTGATTTTTAATGCAGTCACGTCGAACATAGGATATGGAGTAAACTGGATCGGATTATCCACATTGGTAGAAGATACGATCAAAGAAGACGCGGCCGGGACGGGCGCCGAAGA
>CAMNNM010000167.1 GCA_946545425.1 uncultured Blautia sp.
GTTCCGCTGGCTCCGTAATTCGAGAGCACTCTGGCGGACGGGTCGTTGACATTGCAGCCCTCCCAGCTTTTGTTTGGCATCCAGAAATCCACGACCATTTGTGACTGGCCGGGGTAGTATTTTTCAAAAATCTCGCGGTAGAGAAGGGATTCCTTTGTGAAGGGCCGGGCGTGTTCATATTTCATTCTGCGCGCTTCGTACTCCTCGTCGGAGTAGAACTGCTCTGCATACTCTGTCAGGTCATCCTTTAAGGAATGCCCCACCGCGTCCGAGAAGGCTGCCTTTTCTCTCCACAGAATGCTCTCCGGGATCAGGCCGTCCTTTTCAAATGCGTGACGCAGAAGATATTTTCCCATACCGTAACGGTTCATTTTCTTTTCGGGATCGATGGACATGCAGTACTGTGTAAAGTCCAGATCACCAAAGGGCACCCGCGCCTCCAGGGAGTTGACGCTGATGCAGCGGTCCGCCCGAAGCACGTCGTACATGTGTATTTCCCGGATCCGTTTTTCGGCTTCCTTCTGGAACTCACTGGCTGAAGGAGCGAAATCCGTATATTTATATCCGAAGATCTCGTCCGAGATCTCTCCGGTCATGATCACCCGCAGATCGGACTGTTCATGGATGGCCTTACAGACCAGGTACATTCCGATGGAAGCCCGGATGGTGGTGATATCGTAGGTCGCCAGCGCTTTGATCACCGGCTCCAGAGCGTTCAGCACATCCTCGCGGTTGATGATCACCTCGTGATGATTCGAATGAATGTAGTCTGCCACCTGGCGCGCATATTTCAGGTCAATGGCATCGATGTCCATCCCGATGGACCAGGTTTCCAGCGGATGCTGCATCAGCTTCGCGGAAATTCCGCATACCAGAGAGGAATCCAGTCCGCCTGAAAGAAGGAAGCCCACCGGCGTATCGGAATCCAGCCGTTTTCTTACCCCTTCGGTCAGAAGATCATGGATCTTCACCGCGATCCGCTCCAGATCGTCACTGTGATACTGCGGGACATCCGACATATCACGGTACTTGATAAATTCCCCGTTTTTGAAATAATGTCCCGGCGGGAAGGGAAAGATCCTGTCTGCCAGATGCGTCAGATTTTTCGGCTCCGAAGCGAACACATATGTGCCGTCTTCCCGTATACCATAATACAGTGGCCGGATACCGACGGGATCCCGGGCTGCGATATAAGAATCTTCCTTTCTGTCGTAAAGGACCAGTGCGAATTCCGCGTCCAGCATACGGAACATCTTTGTCCCGTACTCGTGATAGAGCGCCGGCAGAATCTCACAGTCCGATCCGCTGATAAATGAATATCCCTTTTGGATCAGTTCTTCTTTCAGCGGCCGGAATCCGTATATTTCTCCGTTGCACACCAGTACGATTTCACTTTCTTCCGGAGGCAGAAAGCCTTCTTCCGTATTTTTCAGCTCATTTCGGTTTACCGTCCTCTGATTTTCATAGACAAAGGGCTGCATTCCTTCTTCCGTGACGCCCATGATGGACAGTCTGTTAAACCCGAGCCACCCGTTTCCCGTGTTTACGATCCGGCTGTCGTCCGGACCGCGGGACCAGGTTTTCTGAAGTGCTTCCCGTATGTCTGTGTAGTTTCCGTTATTGCTGCAGAACCCCAATATCGAACACATGACACACACCTCCGATCTTCTGGAAAATTCGTGCGCATACCATAAAACAGCGAAAAGGCGCCCTGGAAATCATTCCAAGACGCCTTTGTCTTTTTATGAACGTATTCTAACTCATGCCTGTTTTTCTGTCAAGCACTTTTTCACGTTAAATTTCAACACATTAAATTATAATAGTCAGCTGTCCCACTTTCCGTTGCAGCATATATACCGAGGATATCTCCAAAACTATATGTATGCCGTCAGACCGGATATTCAGGGGAAAGCATATAAGAAAGCATGTTTTTGTATGTTTGCATGTACATTAAACGAGTACAATTTCTCGAGAAGTCCGATAAGAAAGAATGTATGCGACATCCTATATGCCACCGCGCCCCATCGAGTCTGGAAAAGGTGGCAGATAAGCCAGAATGTGGACAAAGAATTATATGTTTTTAAAAAAACGGACGTCACATGCACACCTATAAGCCGCTAAAAGCCTGAATTTCTATATGCCTTTCATGAAATTGACGCTGAATGACCTGGCATATAATATACTTCTTACTGAGCATTTTATATGCAGACACCCCAATAACAGAACAGGAGCTGCCGCAACAGAAATTGCGGCAGCTCCCCTTTTTTCTATTTCTTCGATCAACGAATCTGCGATGCTCTCTTAGCCACTTTCTTCTGCCGGAAGAAACCGCCGATGATCTTTCCGAGTCCTTTGAAGAACCCGATCGCGTGTCCATTGACAATGTCCATGATGCCCTCGCACATCTCCTGCGACATCATGCCGCCCGCCATCTTTCCGATGGCCCGGAAGGGCATGTTGTAGATAAAGATAATGTTCAGGTCAGGCTTGCCCTTTTTGATGCTCCTGTTCAGCATGCCGGTCATGATCTTGTAGACCAGACGGGCCTTCAGGCTCTTTGCGTAATAGAGCTGGCAGATCGCGTCGTTCAGCTGAAGCGTTCCGCTCCAGTGTCCGTCCGGGATCTCGTGCCCGAGCAGCTCACGGAATTCCTCGTCTCCGATATTATTGATGTTGCCGGAGACATAATCCGAAAGCTTTGTGAGGTCTTCAGATGCAGGTGCATTCGTCCCGTTTACGTTTACGGTCACTGTCAGACGGATGTCGGATACACTGGCGCCGACACACAGATCGTAAAGTCCGCCGTCAACCTCAAATTTATTGGTAACCGTGTTGAAATACCGGAACGCCTTGTCGTCCAGAGGGATGCATACTTCTTTGGATTCTCCCGCCTTCAGGAAAACCTTGGCAAAACCTTTCAGCTCCTTCTTCGGGCGGTAGACCGTCGGGCTCTTTGCGGCCACATACAGCTGTGCCACCTCCGCACCGTCCACGTCTCCTGTATTCTTCAGGGTAAAGGTCACGGTCTTTCCGTCGGTCTTCAGATCGCTGTATTCAAAGCTGGTATAGCTGAGACCGTAGCCGAAGGGGAAGAGTACCGGAACATTTGCCGTATCGTAATAACGGTAGCCGATGTACAGGCCCTCGCGGTATTCCACCGTACGTTCCTTTGCCGGGAAATAATTTGCCGTGGGAACATCTTCGTATTTCAGCGGATAGGTCTCAGAAAGCTTTCCGGACGGATTCACCTGTCCGGTTATAACCTTCAAAACGGCCTTTGCGCCTGCCTGTCCGCAGAGATATCCATGCACCAGAGCCTTGCACTCGGAAAGCCACGGCATCTCCACCACGGATCCGGCGGACATGACGATGATGACATTCTTGTTTACCTTTGAAACGGCGTGCAGCAGCTCAATCTGACTCTTGGGAAGAGAAATGTTTGCCCTGTCCAGACCCTCTGACTCGGAGATCTCATCAAGCCCCAGATACAGAAGCACATAATCCGCCTTCTTTGCCAGGGCGACGGCGCTCTTTTTCAGTTCCTTATCGCCGGGGCCGGTTCTGGGATAACCCGGTTCAAATCCCTGAATCTCCAGCGGGAATTCCCGGATCACGTCCATCGTATTGTCCAGCTTCGTGCAGTTGACGACCGAGGAACCTGCTCCCTGGTAGCGTGCCTTCTGCGCAAACTCGCCGATGACTGCCACCTTTGCACCTTCCTTCAGCGGAAGGATCCCGCCGTCATTTTTCAGGAGCACAATGGACTCTTCGCTGGCCTTCTGGGCCATTGCGTGATGAGCGTCTGCATCGAAGCTCTTGCCCTTGTAGGCGTCGCATGCTTTCCTGACCGGGAATACCACCTTCAGAAGTTCTTCCGCTCTCCTGTTTACGATCTCTTCGGAGATCTCGCCGGCCTTTACAGCCTTAATCAGCTGCTGCGCGGAATCGCCTCCGGTCGTGGGCATTTCAAGATGCGATCCGGCCTTCACGCCTTCCACATAGTTGTTTCCCGCGCCCCAGTCCGAGACCACAAAGCCGTCGAAGCCCCACTCGTCCCGCAGGATTTCCTGCAGCAGGTGTTCGTTCTCGTTGGCGTAAACCTCGTTGATCATGTTGTAGGATGACATGATGCTCTTCGGTTTTGCTTCTTTTACCGCGATCTCGAATCCGGTCAGATAGATCTCGCGGAGTGTTCTTTCATCCACAACAGAGTCAGATGCCTGACGGCGCAGCTCTGTATTGTTTGCCGCGAAATGCTTCGGACAGGCGGATACACCGTTTTCCTGAATGCCCCGGATATATCCGGCGGCCATCTTTCCTGCCAGATAGGGATCTTCCGCAAAGTACTCGAAGTTTCTGCCGCAGAGCGGGGAACGCTTCATGTTCAGGCCCGGACCCAGCAGGACACTGACGTCCTGAACCGCTGCTTCTTCACCAAGGCATCGTCCGATTTCCTCTCCGAGGGCCGGATCCCAGCTATTGGCTATGGTGGCAGCCGTGGGGAAGCAGGTGGCGGGTACTGAACCGTTCAGACCAAGCTGATCCCCGGCGCCCTCCTGTTTGCGGACTCCGTGAGGACCGTCCGACAGGGTGACGGACGGTATACCTGCCTTTGCAATGCTGTAAGTGGACCAGAAGTCCTTGCCGGACAGCAGATGCGCCTTCTGCTCCAATGACAGTTTCTCAACTATTTTTTTCAGATCCATTCATTCTCTCCCAGATAATATATTGGATCAGGCTTCCGTCACGGAAGCTCTTCCTTGATTTTTTCTACGGTTTCCTCAACGGCTTCCTTTGCTTCATCAACCTTTTCTTCGGCTGCTTCCTTGAACTCTTCTGCCTTCTCCTCGGCCGCTGCCAGAGCCTCTCCCGCTTCCTCTTCGGCTTTTCCAAGCATTCCAGACACTTTGTCTTTCAGTTCTCCGGC
>CAMNNM010000168.1 GCA_946545425.1 uncultured Blautia sp.
GATTCCGGTTCATTTTATACCCGGGCCACCGCCCCTCCCCGCCTGTGCGGGGAGCATGTTACTCCCCGCACAGGCTGCAGATCAGGTCCACGCACTTTTCATATCCCAGATCGCTGCTGTTCAGGCACAGAGAATAATAACGGGCTTCGCCCCATTCCCGGTCGGTCAGATACTTGTAATTGATGGCACGCTTCTTGTCCATCTCGTACATCATCTTTTTTGCTTCTTTCTCATCCTTCTGATACAGCTCCATGATGCGCTTTGCCTTGTCCTCTTCATTTCCGTGAATATAGACAGACAGCACGTCCGGCCGGTCCTTCAGGATATAGTCGCTGGCACGTCCGATGATCACGCACGGGCCCTCTTCCACCGCCTTCAGGATGATCTTTTTCTGGACTGCGGCCAGTTCGTCTTCCAGGGTCGGGCCATTATGATATCTTCCCATGACCAGATACGAAAAGATATTTCCGGAAGGCGCGGCTTCTCCCCGCTCTTCCACATAGTCGCTGGAGAGTCCTGTTTCCTCCGCGGTCTTCAGAATAATGTCCTTGTCATAAAATGCATAGCCAAGCTTCTTTGCGACCGCTTCTCCGATTGCTCTGCCGCCGCTGCCAAATTCCCGTGCGATGGTTACGATCTGTTTTTTCATGATTAGCCTCCCTTCATGACGTTCTTTTCGTTGCCTTTATTCCCATTCCACCCGGAACAGTCTTGCCATATAAGGTCCCTGGAAACAAAGTACCAGGTCCTGCCCGTCCGTCTGACACGCACAGGCCGGATAAATGCATTCCGCCTTGATCTTCTGCCCTGCCGAAAGCCCCAGGCTCCTGCCAAGGCTTATGCGCATGTCGTCCTTTCCGTCCCACCGTTTCCACACTGCCAGATACGCATGATCCCCGCAGCGAAGGCCGGCCGCCAGCCATTTGTCGGTGTTTCCCGCAAGGCCCAGGGGCCAGATGGGAAGACCCATACGGATCTCATCGCGGATCGTCTTATAAACGCGGATCCCCTCCTCCACAAGCTCCCGCCTTCTGCCGGAAAGCCGGATCAGATGACCACTCTGATGGATGCGCAGCAGCATGGCGTTCACCATATTGAAGATCACCGCCTCCTCATCCGCATCAAAAAGGGGATAAGACCAGACCGCAGCCTGCTCGGGAGTAACGCCGGTCACGGCATTCGCGGCAATGGTGGCGAAATGCAGGAAGTCCTCCTGATCCGAAACGGACTG
Source organism: uncultured Blautia sp. (assembly GCA_946545425.1). GTDB lineage: Bacteria > Bacillota > Clostridia > Lachnospirales > Lachnospiraceae > Blautia_A. The sequence continues at coordinate 1,232 of CAMNNM010000168.1, forward strand.
AATGCTGTGCCGTGAAAGCAGGGCGTAATCCATTCGAAGACCGCCGCTTGAGCAGTTTTCGATCACCAGATCCGGGTATTTTTCATAGATACGGTCCACCCAGGCAAGAAATGCCCTCTCATGATCCAGAAGTCCCTGGCCGGGGCTGTCCGCGTACAGCTCCGTGCCGAAGCCCGGTTCGATATTGTAATCCATTTTGATATAGCCGGCTCCGTATTCTTCCACCAGCCTGCGGATGATCCCGTCGGCATACTCCCGCACGTCCGGATTGCGGAAATCCAGCTGATACCGGCTCCGGTCAAAGACCCGCCTGCCGTGGCGCACGAAGAACCAGTCGTCCGGCACTTCCTTCGCGACCGGACAGTCGATTCCCATCACCTCAAGTTCGAGCCAGAGTCCCGGAACCATTCCCTTGCTGCGGATATAATCCGACAGCTGCCGGATACCTTCCGGAAAGCGTTCCCGGCTTTCCCTCCACTCGCCGACGCCGGACCACCATTCGCCCGGCGCATACCAGCCGGCGTCAATCACATAGTACTCGCATCCGCACTCTGCTGCGGCGTCGATCATCGGAAGCTCTTTTTCAGTGGTCGGATCCCCGTACAGGCAGTTCATATAGTCATTGAAAATGACGGGCAGCTTCTCGTCGTCCCGGTTCGGTCTGCGGATCAGGCGGCGGTAGGTCGTCAGATCCCCCATGGCGCCGGCAAATTCATCCCGCCCTGCGCCTACGGCAACGGGGACGCTTTCAAAGCTTTCTCCCGGCTTCAGATCGACGGACCAGTGGCTTTCCTTCTCCGTCGGTCCGCTGACACTCAGATAAAAATGCTCATGCATGTCGCCGATCTCGTAATGCCACGAACCGTTGTGCTCGATCTGCCAGTAAAGCGAAGTATGGGCGGACCGGTTTTCAATATAGCCCATGGGAAGGAACCGTTTGGCCGACCAGTTGCCGGTATTCGTAATTTCCAGCGCCCGGGAGGTCCGGCGGCACATGGCCGGCTGGGTATCGGCAAAGCCGGCTTCTTCCAACGTCATATCCTGCCAGGAAAGCTCCTTCATCCAGCTGTTGAACGGAAGATATATTGCCATCTCCTTAACGCTTTCTTCGGGCGGATCGCATTCTTTTTCGAGTCCCGTATAGCTGAAGGAGGCCAGATATTCCAGCGTCTGCGTTTCTGTTCCGATGTTGGTGATCCGGTTTGTGCATCGTACGATGTTTGTTCCGTCGTAAAACTGAAAGCTGGTCTCTGTGCGGACGTGGGACAGCCCGTTGTCCTCCTGGCTGACCACAAGCAGCCGTCCGTGTTCATTCCGGCTGTCACTGATCCCGGCAAACTTAAGCAGATATCCCGGCGCGGTTCCCACATATTTTCTTCCATGGTTTTCATAGGGGCGGTCATAGCCCGACAGCTCCACCTGCACCAGCTGAAACGCCTCATCGATCAGCTGATCACGGCGTTCCACCTCGCCGGACCGCCAGGTGCTTCTGGGCCGGCAGAGCCGTTTCTCATCAAAGGGAACTGAAGAAAAATGCAAAAGCTTCGTCCTCTGGTCCTCCGTGATGCCAAGCACCAGGTAAATTCCGTTTTCATGGTATTCCAGATATCTCATTCCGTTAATCCTCCGAAATCAAAGCCCTTACCCACACAAGCATCTCGCCCGGCGTCCGGTTCCCCCAGTAGGCATAGGGCACAAAGGTCAGTTCCGCAGGAACCAGCCCCGGCCGTCCTTCAAAATACAGATCCCCTTCGCCGTCGTCCGGCTCTTTTTTTGTAAACACCGTCCGGTACCCTTTTGTCTTCAGCGTCAGCGTTCCCTTCAGCATGTCTCCGCGCCAGATTTCATCGACCGCAGCCCCGGGGTCTGCCACCAGCTGTTCCAGATTTTCCCCGTTATCCTGCTGCTCCAGACAATAGACAAGCGGACCCTTTTTCAGCGCGATCCTTCCGGCGTCCGCACGGACTTCGGGATTGGCATAATAGAACCGTGCAGGAACATCCATTTCAAGCTCCAGCACGTCGCCGTCTTTGAACTGACCGCAGATATGCAGATAGCCGTCTTTCAGCTCCGCCCGCACCGGCGTTCCATTCATCTTAAATTCATACTTCTTTACATATCCCGGGATCCGTATCCGCACTACGCCTCCGGCCTGCTCTTCTGCGTGAAGCGTCATCCTGTACGAACCGCCAAACGGGAAATCCGTCTCCGTATCTACGGTAAAGGCTTTTCCGCCGATCTTCTGGGAAGAACTCCCTGCGACAAACAGGTTTACCCAGAAGCCCTCCTCGTCTTCAAAGTAGCAGTATTCTCCGAGAGACGCCAGCGTCCTTGCAATGTTGGGCGGGCAGCAGGCGCAGCTGAACCAGCCCTGCCGGACCGGCTTCACGTGGCCGCGGGATGTTCCCGGCATGCAGACTGCAGGCCACACGGCCAGAGGATTCACATAGAAAAAGCTCTTTCCGTCCATGGCGATCCCGGCCAGCACCGTATTGTACAGAGCAGTCTCGGCGGTATCCATGTATTTTCCGTTTTTCGTAATACGGGCCATTCTTCTGCAGAACAGAGCCAGACCGATGGAAGCGCAGCTTTCCGCATAATTCATGGCGTTCGGCAGGTCGTAGTCGGTGGTAAACCGTTCCAGCCATCCGGAGGACCCGATTCCGCCCGTAATGTACATCTGACGTTTTGTAATGTTCTCGTACAGCCGCTCGCAGGCTTTAAGAAGCGTCTTGTCATTTTTATATTCTGCCACATCCGCCATCGCGCAGTACAGATAGACTGCCCGGACCGCGTGACCTTCGGCCTTTTTCTGCTCCCGGACGGGAAGATCCGTCTGGGCGTAATCCAGATGATACCCTTCGCCGGTCTGATCCCCGAAGATCTGCTTCCAGTGGGGACGTCTCATCTCTTCAAAAAAGTAATGCGGCTTCTGCCCCCTTCTGTCCAGAAATTCGGACGCCATGTCGAGATACGCCTCTTTTCCGGTCACTTCGTAAAGCTTCACCAGCGCCAGCTCGATCTCTTCATGCCCCGGAATGGCACGCATCATGTCCGGCCGGTGAAAGACTTCGACGATATGATCCGCCATGCGGATGCAGATATCCAGAAGCTCCCGTTTTCCCGTCACATTGAAATATGCCACGCCCGCTTCGATCAGATGACCGGCGCAGTACAGCTCGTGACCCTCCCGCAGATTTGCGAAGGTGTGCTCCGGATCACGGATAATAAAATAGGTATCCAGGTAACCGTCCGGCCTCTGCGCTTCTCCCAGCAGGCGGATCACCTCGTCCGCCCTCTGCTCCAGCTTTTCATCGGGCTGCCAGGCCAGAGAATATGCCGCCGCCTCCAGCCATTTGGCCACGTCGGAATCCTGAAAGACGAAGCCGTAGAAATCGCCCTCTTCCTTTCCCGCCGCGATGCGGAAATTGCGGATGGCGTGGCTGGGCTCCACATCGTCCAGTTCGTCGTTCAGAACCTGCCACTGATAGGGCAGGACTTCTTCGGTTACCAGGCTGGTGTATTTGTTCCAGAAATCGTCTTTGATCTTCACGTTCCTGAGATCGATGGTATGCAGGCTCAT
>CAMNNM010000169.1 GCA_946545425.1 uncultured Blautia sp.
TCGCCTTTTTCTCCGAAATAGTAGGTTCTTCCGTCAGGCGTATTGACAAAGCCCGTGAACATGGTGCCGGTAGATTCATCAAAATAGTATATGTCCTCGCCGATCTGCGTAAGACCTGCGGCGGTATTTCCCGTGGCAGGATCAATATATACAAGACCGTTCTCCGTCGACGTCCATCCGGACGGGGTCTCCGACGCCGACAGTACGGCCGGGGCAGAAGCCGCCGACAGCATACACGACAGGATAACTCCCTTCGTAAACATTTTTCTTTTGAATCTATCCATCAAAACCACCTCCAAAAATCACTCCATGCTCTGGTTTATGCGTTTTACGCATTCGTCCAGGATCCGCCTGTTTGTAGGGTATGAAAAATGAAGTCCGTCATCTGAGCGGTATCCGTACGTCATGACCCAGGTATACAGATCCAGATAGGAATACTGAGGCGTAAGCGAACGCCGGACTTCTTCATTAAAGTTCTTTACAGCCTCCATATCCGGCACGCGGACATTTTCACCCCTCGTTTTTCTCAGCTGCGACGCATTGCCAGGCAGGACCGACATAAAGTACATGCTGCAGCCCAGTTTATCAAGCAGGCCCGCAAGCCTGGTCATTTCAGGCACATATTCGTCTGTATTTATCCCGGGAGATCTGAGATCGTTTATGCCGAAATTCATAACGACAGCAATGGGTTTTTCGCTGGACTCCCTGATCTCGATAATATCGGAAAGCAGCTCCGGAATCCCGTCTGTCATAAACCAGGACAGTCCCGTCCCGCCTTTTGCCACAAAATAGACATTCCCTGCCATATCCTGATAATGCCTGGAAGCAAAACAGGTATAATCCTGACGTGAATCACCGCAGAAAATGATGCCACCCAGCTTTTCAGACGGTCTTGTGATATCGGCCTGAGAGATGTCCTTATCTTCCGTATGCCTGAAACAGGCCGCGTACAGTGTTATATTGTCCGTTACCGTTACGGTGTCGGAAACTTCATAATCTACAAAATTGGGAAAAGTAAGAGAAAATCTTTTTCCAGGAGAAAGAGACCACCCGATGAAGGTAGCCTCTCCTGAATTCTGAATGGAAGGCAGCATGTATTCACTGCCTGTTGTTACAAATGTTCTTTTTAACACGCTGCCCTGATCATCGCACAGCAGCACCAGGCTTTTGCCGGCTTTCGACACCCTTCCGGCTGCATCGATGTCATACGCTGCCCCGTCGATCACATAATTCCGGCGGTCTGTGACCAGCCTGCCGTCCTGTCCCAGATAGTATCTCACACCGTTCCAGGTCACAAACGTGCCCGCGGCCATCTTTCCATCCTGCTGTGTGAAATAATATCTGGCGCCGTCAATTATCTGCCACCCTGGCTGTGCCGCCTGAATGTCTGTACAGGCAAGGCCGGTTCTTCCCATACAGAGCAGTGACAAAGCCAGGCATATGTATCTTTTGGGAAGCCGTGGTTTTTTTCTCATAAACCCTTATTTCCTTTACTCCAGGTACATATCCTCGTGAGACCGGCGCTTATCGTCCTGTGTTCTAGTCTTTACAGGCTCTACGTCGATATCTTTCTTTGCGGAATCGTCCAGATTAACGATAGCTGATTTGTCAAAAGTCCATATCTTGAAACGCTGAAGCCCCTCTTCGCTGTCCCCGTCATAGGAAACATGGAATAACTGAAGATCACTGTTGTTTGGCGCGGTAAGAACCACCCTCTGTTTTTCCTGATCCCACTGCCAGGCGATCTTGCCGGAGGCCGCATTGAAGTAGATCCTGTACTTCCCGTCCCCTTCGGAAACAAACTCAAATTTCTGAGAGCTGTTGGGCTCGTCTTCACGCCACATCTGGAGATACATTCCGTCGCTGTCCTGAACGGCGGTCAGATAGTACTTACCATATTTCTGGTAGACAGAACAAACTGCTTTGCTGCCGGACAGATCACTCACAAACTGTCCCAGCGCATACTGGACTGAGCCGGTTTCCTCTGCCGGGGTGTCCGTCTCAGAGGAAGCCGGAGCATTACCCGTACCCTGAGCCGAAACATCCGGCGTTGTTGTGACGGCTCCTGCTCCGTTTCCGTTATCCGGCTTATTGTGCTGATGTACCAGAAAAACAATTCCCGCAATGAGCGCTGCTACGGCAACAACCGAAATGATAATTGCCGGAATATGATTTTTTTTCGGTTCTTCCATATCTACCCAGAATTCATCCATTGTCTGATACCTCTTTCTGTAATCCATGTCCATTGCTTTCAGAAGATGACGTTCCATACGTGCACTGATATCCGCTCCGAGTCTGGTCGGCGGCGTCAGGTCTTTTCCGGCCTTCCTCTCCATGGCGTCCGTGGGCTTTGTCCCTGTAATGCAATAGTAGAACGTCGCAGCCATTGCATATATATCGGTCCAGGTTCCGATGTTGCCTTTTTCCGAATACTGTTCCACCGGAGCGTAACCACGTTTAAAAGAAACCACAAATCCCTTGTTCCGCATATAAAGACTTGTCGCCCCTCCGAAATCGAGAAGCTTGATTCCTCCCGAATGCAGCAGAATGATGTTGTCCGGGCTTACGTCTTTATGGATCACGCCGAATTTGTGGATCTGCGACAGTGCCCTGCACACTGGTGCCAGCAGTTCCTTAGTCTCTTTAAATGAAAGCCTGCCCCGTTTTTTGACCATCTCCTTAAGGGTGATCCCGTCCAGGTATTCCATGACAATATATGCCGTATTATTTTCTTCAAAATGTTCCTTCACATCCACGACGACATCCTCGCCCTTGGAGTTGAACATGGCAAGGACACGGGCTTCCTGCAGGAATTTCTTCTTGCTTTCTTCAAAAAAGTCCTGTTCTTTTGCCGGAACCGTTACCGACTGTCCAAGTCCTCTTGAACAGATATCTTTCAGAAACAGTTCCTTGATGGCGACGACAATACGCAGTTGATTATCATATGCTTTATATGTGATCCCGAAGCCCCCTGAGCCGATCACTTTACCGATGACATACCTGCCGTTCAGCGGCGTCAGCGGAAAAAGATGGTTGGGAGCGCTGACATATGTTCTGTTGTCGAATCCGCAATGCGGGCAGGGACCGTTGTCGGTCACCTTCTGCCTCATGCAATTGTAACAGATTCTGCTATAATCCATAACTCCTCCATAACGGAACCGTCAGGATCCTCTGCCGCGCGAATTATTTTTTGTCTTTCTGGAATGGTTATGATGAATTCGTGCCGGATCCTGTAATTAACAAAGAATGATAACATATTATACTCTAAATTATAATGTTATAAGAAAACAGTAAAAAATTCAAGTAGAAACTGTCTTCCTATTTCCTATAGTTTGTAATAAAATGATAACGATATTTCAACTGACGGGAGGTACCATTTTATGAATTCAAAAAACTCCCTGCCGCCCTCTGTATTTCCGGCAAAAATGCAGATTTTAAGCGGCAGTGCCTTAAAGCTGATCGCAGTCCTCGTCATGCTTATTGACCATGTCGGCGCACATATTCTCAATAACCTCCCGCAGGTAAAGCAGGCATTGTTTATCATACCAGGCTTCAATATCAACATCCTGGGTCTTAAGCTGATTAATGCCGCTCCGTTTCCGGTATCCATGTACAGGATCTCCAGGGATATCGGAAGGATCGCCTTTCCCATCTTCTGCTTTCTGATCACCGAGGGCTTTATCTACACCCACAGCCGGGTAAAATACGGAATCAATCTGTTTCTGTTTGCGCTGATCTCCGAGATCCCATGGAATCTGGTGCATCAAAATGCTCTGACCTATGAAAAGCAGAATGTATACTTTACCCTGTTTCTAGGCTATCTGGGTATCTGTGCGATCGAATATCTGAAGGACAGGCCATGGATCGAGGTTCTGAGTCTTCTGGCCCTTCTGTATGTGTCCAATGTGCTGAAGGCCGATTATGGCTGGCGCGGGGACATTTTTATTCTGCTTCTGTATATGCTCCGTTACGAAAAAGCAGCCCAGGCTATTGCAGGAAGCTGCTGGATGTACTGGGAATGGAAAGCCTGCTTTGCCTTTATCCCGATCAACATGTATAACGGTACAAGAGGCTTTATAAAAGGACGCGCATTCAAATACTGCTTCTATCTCTTTTATCCCCTGCATCTTACCGTGCTCTGGCTGATCCGTTTTTATGTTCTACCATAAGGAAAAGCTCCGGTTATCCGGAGCTTTTTCTTATGATACGTTTTTTAGTCTTCCTTCTTTACGATCTCGTTTCTGCTCTTGTAAATACTGTTTGCAGGCACGCAGCCTCTTACCGGCGACAGGGGATAAATGTTGGAATGGCTTCCGATCACCGTTCCGGGATTCAGTACAGAGCCGCAGCCGACTTCCACAAAATCACCGAGCATGGCGCCGAATTTTTTCAGTCCTGTCTCGATCTTGTCATCTCCGTCTTTTACGACGACCAGCTTCTTGTCAGACTTCACGTTGGAGCAGATCGATCCGGCTCCCATATGAGAACGATATCCAAGTACGGAATCTCCGACGTAATTGTAATGCGGAACCTGTACCTTGTTGAACAGAACGGCATTCTTAAGCTCCGTGGAGTTTCCTACAACACAGCCCTCGCCGACGATGACCTTTCCGCGTACGAAAGCGCCCGGTCTTACCTCGGTTTCCTTTCCAATGATCGCCGGTCCCGTAATGCTGGCGCTGGGATCGATCTTTGCACTCTTTGCGATCCATACGTCCTCTGCCGGATGATCGTATTCTTCAGCATCCAGTGTTTCGCCAAGCTTCAGGATAAAGCTGCCGATC
>CAMNNM010000170.1 GCA_946545425.1 uncultured Blautia sp.
CGTGACCGTCACAAGATCCTTAGTCTTGCTCGTCTGCCAATTCCGACACTTCCGCATATCGCATTCGTGGAAACTCATTTCCTCGCGACAGATGATAGTATATCAAATAGTCATGATAAAGTCAATAACTTTTTAAAAGAAAAAGAGGAATTTTCATTTGGACGTAGAATATATTCATAGTGGGCGATGATCTGTTGAAGAGGTGGCCAATATGAATATCCGGGAACAGCTGGAAGAAATGGAACAGAACGTTCTGAGTCCCTATGCTGCCTTCAGCCGGTCCTCAAAAGGAAGAGAACGGCAGGAAGAAGAGAGCGACATGCGCACATGCTATCAGCGGGACAGGGACAGAATCCTTCACTGCAAGTCTTTCCGCAGGCTGAAAGATAAGACCCAGGTCTTTCTTGCACCGCAGGGAGATCACTACAGGAACCGTCTAACCCATACGCTGGAAGTTTCACAGATCGCCAGGACCATTGCAAAAGCACTGGCCCTGAATGAGGAACTGACCGAGGCTATTGCACTGGGACATGACCTGGGCCATACGCCCTTCGGCCATTCCGGAGAAAGGGCGCTGAACAATCTGAACCCCGCGGGCTTCGTGCACGCAAGGCAGAGCGTGCGCATTGTGGAAATCCTCGAAAATCAGGGAGAAGGACTTAATCTGACCTGGGAGGTACGGGACGGCATCCTCAACCACAGGACGTCCGGGCATCCGTCGACCCTCGAAGGACAGGTGGTCAGGTTATCGGATAAAATTGCCTACATTCATCATGACATGGATGACGCCCAGAGAGCCGGTATCATCACCGAAGATGACATACCGGTCACCCTGCGTCTGCAGCTGGGGTTTACGACCAAGGAACGGTTGAATACCTTTGTTCATGATACGATAAAAAACAGCATGGACAAACCGGAAATCTGCATGTCCGAAGAAACGGAGCAAGCCATGATGGAACTCAGAAAGCTGATGTTCCGCAATGTCTATGAAAACCCGGCTGCAAAGGGCGAGGAGGTCCGCGCCATCAAAATGCTGACAGAGCTGTACGGGTACTATTATGAAAATCCCGGAGAGATGCCCCGGGAGTATATGGAACTGATCAGCCTTGAAAAAGCCGGCCGGCATACGGCGGTATGCGACTATCTTTCCGGAATGACAGACCAGTATTCCATGGAAAAATTCCGTGAAATATTCATTCCGAAGAGCTGGCAGATCTATTGAGCTGGAATTAAATCTGCTCCGCCGGGACAGGAGCAGAAAGAGGAGGGGGCTTATGCCTTATCAGAATGACATCGTGGAAGAAGTCCGGAGCCGGAACGATATAGTGGATGTCATTTCCCAATATGTTAAACTGACGCGCAAAGGCGCATATTATGTGGGCCTTTGTCCGTTTCATAATGAAAAAACGCCGTCCTTTACCGTAACACCGGCCAGACAGATCTATCACTGCTTCGGATGCGGCGCGGGGGGAGACATATTCCGTTTTGTGATGGACTATGAAAACGCTTCCTTTCCCGAAGCGCTGGAGCAGCTGGCAAAGCGGGCCGGGGTCGAGATGCCGAAAATGCAGTACAGTCCCGGCGCACAGAAAAAGGCAAAGGAGCGGGAGACTCTGCTGGAGATCAATAAAGAAGCGGCTACTTACTATTATTACCAGCTCCGTCAGGAGGCCGGGAAAAAGGGGTACGACTATCTCAGAGGCCGGGGACTTTCGGATCAGGTGATTAAAAGCTTCGGGCTTGGCTATTCCGACAAGGGAGGGGACAGCCTGTACCGTTTTCTCCGGGCAAAAGGGTTTAACAGCGAAGAGCTGCGGCAGAGCGGCCTTTTCAATTTTGATGAAAAGCACGGCGTATATGACAAGTTCTGGAACCGTGTCATCTTTCCGATCATGGACGTCAACAGCCGGGTGATCGGCTTTGGCGGACGTGTGATGGGAGATGCAAAACCCAAATATCTCAATTCACCCGAAACGAAGGTCTTTGACAAAAGCAGAAATCTTTACGGTCTGCAGGTGGCAAAAAGGACGAAGAAAGAATTCATGATCCTCTGCGAAGGCTACATGGATGTGATAGCGATGCATCAGGCCGGATTCACCAACGCCGTCGCTTCCCTTGGTACGGCGCTGACGCCGGGACATGCGGCGCTTCTGAAGCGTTATACAAAGGAGGTCCTTCTGCTCTATGACAGCGACGAGGCGGGCGTCAAGGCCGCGCTGCGGGCCATTCCGATCCTCACGCAGGCGGGCGTGTTTTCAAGAGTCGTAAACCTGAAGCCGTATAAAGATCCGGATGAATTCATCCGTAATGCGGGCAAAGAGGAGTTTGAAAAGCGGCTTTACGGTTCGGAGGACAATTTTCTGTTCCGCATAAGGCAGGAGGCCGAAAAAGCGGACCTGGGATCGCCGCAGGGGCAGAACCGTTTTTTTGACGCATGTTCCGAACTGCTGCTGACATTGTCCGACGAACTGGAACGGAGCCTTTATATTGAGGCCATCATAAAAGAATATCCCCAGTATGGCGTAACATCCGAAGAGCTGGCCCGCAGAGTCAGAAACGCCGCGATGAAGGGAACCGGAAGATCCGCCGAGATACGGGAGCCTCAGAAGGACAGGACAAAGCCGAAACAGCAGAAGGCGGATGAAAAGCCGCAAAGACTTCTGATATCATTTCTGGCATCCGACGAAAGCATTTATGCGACCGTGAAAAAATATGTGGATCCGCAGGATTTTGTGGAACCGGTATACAGAAAGGCCGCGGCTCTTCTGTTTGGACAGCTTGAATCAGGGCCGCCGAATGCGGCACGGATCCTGGGGGAATTTGAAGACCGGGACGAACAGGAAATGGCTGCCGCGGCATTTTATGAAGAGCTGCCGGCGATGAATACAGACGAGAAACAACGGGCTCTGTACGATACGATGATAAAAGTGCTGTCACAAAGTCTGAAGGCTCAGTCGGCATCCGGCGATCCGAATGACGTGACCAGCCTTCAGAAGCTTATAGAAAAGAAACAGAAAATAGAAAATCTCAGGAAACATACGATAAAAAACTGAATCAGGTTGGAGGGCATAACGAATGGAAATGGATAAAGGCGAATTCAGTAAGAAGCTGGTAGGACTTCTGGAGCTTGCAAAAAAGAAACGGAATGTCCTGGAGTATCAGGAGATCACGGATTACTTCAAGGACCAGCCTCTTGACGTTGACCAGATGGAAAAGGTATTTGATTTTCTTGAGGCCAGCGGAGTTGACTTCCTTAAGATGAATGACGCAAATCCGGAAGGTCTGATCCTCGACGATGACATGGAGATCGACAGCCTCGACGATGAAGAAGAGGTGGAGATCGAAAAGATCGACCTGTCCGTACCGGAAGGCGTCAGCATTGAGGATCCTGTCAGAATGTATCTGAAAGAGATCGGTAAGGTAAGCCTTCTGACCGCAGAAGAAGAGACCGAACTTGCCAAAAAGATGGAAGAGGGCGGACCTGAAGGGGAAAAAGCCAAGAAGCGTCTTGCCGAGGCAAATCTTCGTCTGGTCGTCAGCATCGCAAAAAGATATGTGGGAAGAGGCATGCTCTTCCTGGATCTGATCCAGGAGGGAAACCTCGGCCTTATCAAGGCGGTGGAAAAATTTGATTACCGCAAGGGTTATAAGTTCAGTACCTATGCGACCTGGTGGATCCGTCAGGCGATCACCAGAGCCATTGCCGATCAGGCCCGGACCATCCGGATCCCTGTGCACATGGTGGAGACCATCAACAAGCTGGTCCGTGTTTCCAGACAGCTGCTTCAGGAGCTCGGAAGAGAACCAACCCCGGAAGAGATCGCCGAACAGATGGACATGCCGGTGGAACGTGTGCGTGAGATCCTGAAGATCTCCCAGGAACCGGTATCACTGGAAACACCCATCGGAGAAGAGGAAGACAGTCATCTGGGCGATTTCATCCAGGACGACAACGTGCCGGTTCCGGCCGAGGCAGCAGCCTTCACACTTCTGAAGGAGCAGCTCGGAGAAGTACTCGGCACTCTGACAGAAAGAGAACAGAAGGTGCTGCGTCTGCGCTTCGGCCTTGACGACGGCAGAGCAAGAACCCTCGAAGAAGTCGGAAAAGAATTCAATGTCACCCGCGAACGGATCAGGCAGATCGAGGCAAAAGCCCTCAGAAAGCTTCGTCATCCCAGCAGAAGCCGCAAGCTTAAGGATTATCTGGACTGATGAAAAGGGCGTCAAAGGGCGATGCCCTGTCCCTGAGGCTTCGCATGATCGCTGATCTTGTGACCGGCGGGAACCGGCTTGCCGATGTGGGCTGTGACCACGGATATCTGTCGATCGAGCTGGTTTCATCCGGCAGATGTCCCCATGCGGTCGCGATGGATGTGCGCCCCGGCCCGCTTTCCCGCGCGCGGGAGCACATTATGGAAGCGGGACTTCAGGACCGTATAGATACCAGACTTGGGGACGGACTGAAGGAGCTTTGCCCCGGCGAGGCTGATACCGTGGTCATCGCCGGTATGGGCGGACCTCTGATGGAAAAGATCATTTCGGACAGCATCGGACTCTGCCGCGGTGTGCAGGAGCTGATTCTGCAGCCTCAGTCAGACATCCCTCATTTCAGACGTTTTCTGTTTGAAAACGGATTTACGATAAGGGACGAGAGGATGGTAAAGGACGCCGGAAAATACTACATTGCCGTAAAAGCCGTTCCTTTATCCTCTGAGAGGGCGGAGCAGGAATCCCTGCCCTGGAATGA
>CAMNNM010000171.1 GCA_946545425.1 uncultured Blautia sp.
CCGGCATATAAGTTCACAAGATTCCCGGAATCTATATGTAGGCCTTTTGATCACAAAATGTGACCAAAGCATATATCAAGCTTTGTATTGTATGTTTTATATGTACTTCGATCAGGACCCGTTCATGCGAAAATCCTATAAAAACACATAAAAAAGGAAGCCTATATGCCTTCCAGCCAGGAAGCCCCTGGATGGAATGGCATATAGACTTGATTGTAGACACAGAATTATATGCTTTTGGTTTCTGACCGGTCATGAAAGCATGCCGATAATCACGAAGAAATGAAAGATCTTATATGCTTTTCACCAAAATCCTGGTGAAAGTCATGGCATATAATACTTCTTGTCACGATTTTTTATCTTATTAACGCCTGCAGAATCCTTCTGAAGCACGCTTTGCAGACAAGAAACAAAGAACCTGGCTTCTTATACCGGCTCACCAGTCCTCGCCATAATACTCTTCGTCATCGTAGTATCCGGCGTCATCGTAGTACTCATCCTCATAGTACCACTCATCGTCATCATAGTACTCGTCGTCATAGTAGTCTTCGTCGTAATACTCTTCATCGTAATACTCTTCATCGCCGTAGAGGTCTTCATCTTCGAAGAGTTCTTCGTCTTCATAGAGGTCTTCGTCTTCGAAGAGATCTTCGTCATCATAGTAGTCTTCGTCAAAATACCACTCTCCGGTATCCTCGTCGAAGTACCATCCATCCTCCTCTTCATAGTCCTCGTCCAGATAGCCGTTGTCTACCAGATAATTATATCTTTCGATCCATTCCTCGTCGCTGATGGTGTCGTCGTTCAGAAGGGCCCAGATTTCGTCGTCGAGCCACATGTCTTCATCGTCGTACCAGTCTTCATCCTCGAAATCATACAGGAAATCGTCGAGGTAGTCATCGTACATTTCTCCGTCATCGTCTTCTACGGTCAGGCGGAAGCGATCGTCATCCTGTGGGACGTCCTTTCCCCAGAACGCGACGACCGTTGAGGGTACCTGGTAGATATCATTGCTGTATTCTACCGTATAGTTCTTGGAATTGTCATAGGTCTTGCCGGATTTTGAGGTCTTAGCTGTCTGCTTTGATGTGTCTGACTTCTGACCGGTACTTTTTTCCTCCTGATTTGCAGTCTTCACCGCGGCAGTCTTTTCGGCTTTCTCTTTCGCTGCCTTTGCCGCCCGGACCGATTTGCCGCATTCATCGGCGAAGCCCTTCATCATGTAGAAGGAACATACCGACACGAAGTCATTGCCGTCCACATAATAGAATCGATAGAAATCGGCCGATTTCTCCGTGCTTTCGGGCGAAACATAGGAATCATATTCATATCCGTTTTCATTGTCCCGTCTGGATTTTCCTGCATCCGGTTCGCCATATAATGCCTTTACATCCGCATGCTTCGCATTCATAAGATCAAGGGTCTGCGGATATGTAACCGCAAGTCCCGCCTGTTCGGCGTCGTACAGCATGAATTCAAAGCCATAAACCTTGCATTCCTTCAGAGAGCATTCTTTTCTGGTAGGATTGCCGACATACAGGACGACCGGCATTTTCTTGTAAGTAAAGGTTTTATCAGGCGCCAGATTAAAAGCGCCTGTCTTCTGCTCCAGGTTTCCGGTCGTCTCCCATCCTTTTTCGATCAGCTCGCTGACAGTCACCGGGAACTGATATTCCACGTTGTCGATGATGATCCTGAAATCCCACAACGTCGGAACAGCAGGGGTTGCCGCCGCGGGCTGGGCTTCGGTCGTTGCTGCGGGCTGCCCTTCGGCTTCTGCCTTAGCTGCTTCCTGTCCGGCCGGTGCCGCCGCAGACGCCTGATATCCGGGAATCTCTTCCGGAGAAGCGGCAGGAAGCATTTCTGCAGAAGCGCCGCCTGCACAGGTCAGAATAAAAGACGCTGACAAAACAAAAGCCAGGATTTTTTTCGCCATCTTCATATAGAATCTCCTTTCTGTCTCTGTGATGCAAGTTTTTTCACAGTCTGGAATCAGCTGACTCCCGGCCATTCGCAGATAAATCCTGTATTTCTTTCGGGAATTAAGCCTGTATCGCTCCAGGAAGCAGTCGTATTTACGGATCCATCCGCAAACTGCTTTGGATATTCACAGTAATTACTCTCTGTTCCCCCGTTCGGCTGACCCGGATACCAGTTAACGAAGTCTGAAGCCTCCTGCGGAACCCATTCCCAGGTCCCCTCTTGTATGAAATCGGAAAAGCCAAAGAAAACCCCCTCCGCTCCGTATTCATCCATGTAAGCGCTTGCATATCGGAACAGCTCTTTATTTTCATTTTGTGACCCGATCACAGCCAGATATCCCCCCATCTGAATGCAAAATTCCTGTGCGTTTTCCCAGGATGTAATGCCGGCTGTATCAAAAATAAAATAGCTGTGTCCTTCATATTGGAATGCCGTGTTCGGAATCTGCATGTCAGCTTCTTCTTCGGTAAGTCCGGAACTGAATAATGGTACATTCAGCTCGTCTGCAGAAAACTGCGCATGCTTTGGCGCCGGTGCAGATGTTTCGGTCGGCACTGGCGTTTCTGCCGGCGCCAGCACAGGGGGCTCAGTCGGCAACGGCATTTCTGCCGGCGCCAGCACAGGGGGCTCAGTCGGCAACGGCGTTTCTGCCGGCGCCAGCACAGGGGACTCAGTCGGCACCGATGTCTCTGTCCCTTCAGACTGCAGCAACAGGGCTGCCGCAGGAAGTGGTGGCACGGTTCCCAGAGGAATCGGCGTCGGCGTTATGATCGGTGCTTTCGCCGGCTCCGCTGTCGGGATTGGTGTAATGGCCGGGGCTTTCGTCGGCTCCGGGGCCGGAGTCGGCGTGCTGGCCGGCGTTTTCGTCGGCTCCGCTGCCGGGGTCGGCGTGCTGGCCGGCGCTTTCGTTGGCTCCGGAGCCGGAGTCGGCGTGCTGACCGGTTCTTTCGTCAGCTCCGGGGTCAGCGTATTCGTCGAGACTTTGGCCGTCTCTGTTGCCTTGGTCACTGTCGACCCGGTTGCGGGCACCCTGGTCGCCTCCGATGACTTTTCTGCTGTCTTTTCTGCACCGGATATCTCCTCTTCCATGTTTGAAACAGAACCTTTTCCACTATTCCGGTTCAAAAGCTTTGTTCCCAGAAGAGCGCCTCCTGCTGCCACTATGACAGCTCCGATGATTCCGATCACCAGACCTGTTTTTCCGGATCCGCCTTTGCCTGAAGTTGGACCACCTGAAGAAACAACCGGGGATTTTCTCTTTTCTGAATAAGAGCCCTCTGTCCTCCCGGATCTTTCGTTCTCAGGATTCTGACTTAAAAGGAACGTGCCATCCTCTCCGCCCGAATCAGAAGGCCAGGCATGATTGTCAGCTGCCCTTTTCTCTGCAGCTGCCGGCTTTTTTCCGTTTGTGGATACGATAAAATGTTCTCCCCGGCTGTACCGCTCCAGATCCTTTCGGAAAGCTTCCGCATTCGGGTACCTGTCCTCCGGCCGATACGCACATGCCTTTTGCAGGATGCCGAATAAAGTCTTGTCTACGCCGGGAATCTTCGGTACAGGTTCACCCGACAGGCGCTTTTCCATGGCTGCCTGCATGTCTTCGCGGGAAATATCCTGCGGATACGGCGGATAAAACGGTTTTCTTCCTTTGTTCAGATATGTATAAAGAACAATGCCAAGGCCATATATATCTACCGTATGGTCATATCTGTTTCCGAGAAAGATCTCCGGCGCTTCAAAGGAAGGCGTCCCAACCCGCGTGCCTGCCGATACAGTTCCTTCCATCTGTTTGGCCACGCCGAAGTCGCCCAGCTTGAACTGCCCGAACTCGTTTCGGAAAATATTGGCAGGCTTGATGTCGCGATGGATCACGTTTCGTGATTCGCAGGCAGAAAGCGCCTCGCAGAGATCCGAAGTCATCTTCAGGGCTTCTTCCTGCGTCAGTTCACCCTTTCTTCTGACGTAGCTGGTAAGGCTCTCCAGAAGCTCCATACGAATATATACGACATAACCGGGCGGACTGGTCAATTCTTCAATATAGTAGTCTTCTATTTTAACAATTCCCGACGCGGCCGCCAGCGAGATCATGACCCGGATCTCGTTTTCCAGAAGCTCAACATCCCTTTTCAGGACACGAAGGACCGATTGTTCATCCAGTCCCTGATCGTACAGATCTTCTATTTCAGACCCGGATGCGGGGATCCGGATGACCTTCAGGGCCGAGCAGATTTCGGCTCTGCCGCTGCCGGACGTCGTCTTGCGGATCCTGTAAACGGTCCCGTAGGAACCCTTTCCAAGCTGCTCTTCTATTGTCCAGTCCGGCCAGATTCTTTCGATGTTCATGCTGTTTTGTTCCTCGTACAGAACAGATGATTTATGTCGTTCTGCACATCTTTGAATTATGAAACAACTCGCTTTGTTTTTTCATGATACTTTCTATCAATATAGCATTTTTGCAGAAGAATTACAATCTCAGCGGCCGGCACCTGTTTATATTTTCCAATCCGCCGGCCTCACATGCAGGTTCATGCAAGCATGACCTGCGCGTTCGGCCTTATCGCGCATCTCGCGGCATAGCCGCTCGATATCCGTTGGCCTCACATGCAGGTTCATGCAGGCATGACCTGCGCGTTCGGCCTTATCGCGCAAAAAGGGACTGCCGGATCAGGGGATTTTCCCTGATCCGGCAGTCCCTGATAAGACTGTCTCTATTTCACTTATGCTTCCTTTACGGTCGGGGCAAAGGCTCCGATCCAGGTA
>CAMNNM010000172.1 GCA_946545425.1 uncultured Blautia sp.
GCGAAGTGACAGCTGCAGCCCACAAGGCATGGGAGGAGCTTTCGAAAGCCCGCAGGGACATCGAAGACAAGGGAGAGGAAACGCTCCGGTATCTGACCGAGACCGGCCGCAGAGGCATCGTATTGGCAGGAAGACCGTATCACATTGATCCCGAGATCCATCACGGCATACCGGATCTGATCACCTCCTACGGCGTCGCGGTCCTCACCGAGGATTCGATCTCTCACCTTGCAAAGGTGGAACGTCCGATACGAGTCAACGACCAGTGGATGTACCATTCCAGACTTTATGCCGCGGCCAATTACGTAAAGACCCGGGACGACCTGGATCTGATCCAGCTTAATTCCTTTGGCTGCGGTCTTGACGCCGTCACCACGGACCAGGTTTATGAGATTCTCGAACAGAGTGGAAAGATCTATACCTGCCTGAAGATCGACGAGGTCAACAACCTGGGTGCCGCCAGGATCCGTATCCGTTCGCTTCTGGCCGCCCTGCGCGTCAAGGACAGGAAGAAAGAAGAACGTGAGATAAAACCGTCATCCTTCAACCGGGTTCTTTTCACAAAGGAGATGAAAAAAACCTATACGATCCTGTCTCCGCAGATGTCGCCGATTCACTTCAGTCTTCTGCAGGCTGCCTTCAACAGCTGCGGATACCATATGGAGGTGCTTCCCAACGACAACCGACACGCAGTGGATGTAGGACTTCGGTATGTCAATAACGACGCCTGCTATCCTTCCCTGATCGTCGTGGGACAGATCATGGATGCCCTGCAGTCCGGAAGATACGATCTTGACCGGACCGCCGTCATCATGTCCCAGACCGGAGGCGGATGCCGCGCTTCCAATTATATTGCCTTTATTCGAAGAGCTCTGAAAAAAGCAGGCATGGAGCAGGTTCCCGTTATCTCTCTGAACCTGAGCAAGCTGGAAGCCAACCCCGGCTTTAAGATCACGCCCCGCCTTGCGGTACGTCTTGTTTATGCAGCGGTATTCGGGGATATCTTCATGAAGTGCGTCTACCGGATGCGTCCTTACGAGGCAAAGAAAGGCAGTGTCAACCGGATGCATGCACGGTGGGAAAAACGGGTGATCCGCTTTGTCACCGGCCGGCATCAGAGTCATGCAGAATTTAAGAAGATGTGCAAGGCTATTGTAAGAGATTTCGACCAGATTCCGATCACGGACGAGAAAAAACCGAGAGTCGGTATCGTCGGAGAGATCCTGGTCAAGTTCCTGCCCGCAGCCAACAATCATCTGGCCGAGCTTCTGGAAGCGGAAGGCGCCGAGGCTGTCGTGCCGGATCTGATCGACTTCTTCTGCTATTCGTTCTACAATCAGAACTTCAAGGTCGAAAATCTTGGTTTTAAAAAGTCCAAGGCCGTTGCAGGCAACATGGGCATAAAATTTATCGACTGGCTGAGAAGCGCCGCCAACGAAGCCCTTTCGGAAAGCGAGCATTTTACGCCTTCCGCGGATATACGGGATCTGGCCCGCATGGCCTCTCCCATCGTTTCCACCGGAAACCAGACCGGCGAGGGCTGGTTCCTGACGGGCGAGATGATGGAGCTGATCCACGGCGGGGTTCCCAATATTGTCTGCATACAGCCCTTCGGCTGTCTGCCGAACCATATCGTCGGCAAGGGCGTGATCAAGGAGATCCGCCGTACGCATCCCGAGGCAAATATTGTCGCGGTCGATTACGATCCCGGCGCCAGCGAAGTCAATCAGCTGAACCGGATCAAGCTGATGCTGCAGACGGCATTTAAAAGGGTTCAGGAAAGCTAAGTGTTCCGGACCGCACAAATACAACGGGGACCGCTCTCGCTTGGTCCTCGCGCAGCGGTACATAAGAAAAATTAAAGCGTGTGAAAGATGGATTGCTCCTCTTTCACACGCTTTTATTTTTCAAGTACCGGCGCTGCGGACGTCCCCTTTTGTATTTTGTGCGGCCGGAACGCCGGTTTTTCCTTCATAAACTCAGTGCAGTATGTGCAGCAGGCGGCCGAGTTTCAGGATGTATCTTCCGCCGGGGATCATGAGGACTTCGTCTTCGCCGGGTTTTGAGACCAGGAGGTAGACGGTGAAGTATATGATGACCGCTACGAGGACTGCCGGAATCAGGCAGATGAAGTTGCGCTGCAGAAAATGATATAGTCCGTAGTAGACGCCGCCTGCAGCAGCGGCCATGGGGATTGACGCGATAAAGGGATTGATATACGCCATCCGCCAGGGGTTGGTATAGCCAAGGTATCTGCGGACGGAAAAGGCGTTCAGGACGCACATCACGACCGCGTATACGATCATGGCGATGACCACGCAGTAGATTCCAAGGTTCGTCGTAAACAGAAGGATGATCATGGCCGCAATATCGGCCGCAAGAGCGATGGCCGCATGGATCATGGGTATACTGGGTTTTCCGATACCCTGCAGAACGCCGTTGGTGATATTTGAGTTTCCGTTCAGGATGACCGTGATGCAGCCGAAGACCATAAGGATCGCGGCGACGCCGTTCGTTCCCGGAAAGATCAGCCGGGTGACCGGCCCTGCCAGGACCGCCAGTCCCACTGAGGCGGGAATGGAAATGATCATGCTGATCCAGGTGGCGCGGTCGATCTTGTAATTGGCCATCTCGATATCGCCCTTGGCGTAATGGGCGGAAACTTCAGGGATCATGGAGGTCGGCGCCGTGCTGGCCAGGGTCAGCGGGATATTGATCAGCGTCATAAAGAAGCCGTATTCCGCGTAATTCGTCTTGAGGACCACCTCGTCGAAGCCTCTTTTTCCGAGCAGCGCACTGTACAGATAGCTGTTGATATACCCGTTTACGTTATAGATGAAAGCACTCAGAATGATCGGCATGACGATCAGGATGATATTCCGGATCACCTCGCCGGTGCTCTCGTCGATGGAATATCTGTCCCTGGCGATCTTTCTTCTGATAGTTTTCCGGTTCAGGAAATAGATCAGCAGCATGAACAGAAGGGCTGCCGTGACACCTGCCCCGGTTCCCATGGTGGCGCCTGCCGCGCCCCATCGTTCCACCACATCCTGCGGCTGTCCCGCCTGTGACCTTATCATCAGCGTGGACATCAGAAGTGCAAAGACCGCCACGAAGATCTGCTCCACGATCTGCGAAAGGGACGTTGGCATCATGTTCCGGTAGGCCTGGAAGTAACCCCGGAAGACTCCCAGAAGGCCCGAAAGAAAGATCGTAGGAGCCAGCATCTGTAGAGCCAGCCGGGCTCCTGCCATGTTGTCGGGTACGATTATGGAAGCTCCGAATACGCAGAACAGCGCTACGGCACCGCCTGCAACGACCGCGTACAGAAGCGCACAGTGGAACACCTTCTGGGCATCCCGGTACCGCTTAAAGGCGATCTTTTCGGACATGATCTTCGATACGGCCTGGGGTATGCTGAAGGACGCGATCATCAGAAGTATGAAGTAGGCATTCTGCGCATACTGAAAAAGAGCAAAGCTCTGACTGCCAAGAGTGGTAGACAGAGGGCTCTTGTACAGCATGCCGATGATCTTGGAGATCAGTGCCGCGACCATCAGGAAGGATGCATTTTTGATCAGGGTATTATCGTTTCGATTACTCATATTATCAGTTTACGTTCTCAATCTGCCAGTCGATGGGTTCCAGTCCGTTCTGCCGCAGAAATTCATTGGTTCTGCTGAAGTGCCTGCAGCCGAAAAATCCCCGGTACGCCGACAGAGGACTTGGATGCGGGGCTTCCAGTACAAGATGCTTCGGATTGTTCAGCATGCTGCGTTTACTCTGGGCAGGTCTGCCCCAAAGAAGAAAAACGATCGGCCTGTCCTGCTCATTCAAAACGCGGATAGCCGCATCGGTAAACTTTTCCCAGCCGATGCCCCGATGGGACAAAGCCTGATGAGCGCGCACGGTAAGCACCGTGTTGAGCAGCAGCACTCCCTGCTCGGCCCACTTTACCAGATATCCGTTATTGGGAATGTAACAGCCGCAGTCATCATGAAGCTCCTGATAAATATTGACCAGAGAAGGCGGAATGTCAACTCCTTTTTTTACAGAAAAGCAAAGTCCGTGGGCCTGCCCGTCATTATGATAGGGATCCTGCCCCAGAATAACGACTTTTACCTCTGAGAGCGGCGTAAGGTGAAAAGCATTAAAAATATCGTTTGAAGGCGGAAACACTTTATATGTGCGATACTCCTCCACTATTTTTTTATATAAGGCGGCATAATATGGCTGCGCGAATTCGGGGCGCAGCGCTTCAAGCCATTCTCCGGAAATTGCCGGCATAGTCATCCTCCTCCCTGCAGTGTGTTTTTGCTGCAGATGCCTGACTTACTGATGCCTTGCTGGTATCATACTGTGTCTCCTCTCCGGTCACCCGAGCAGAACAGATCGGGCATTCGACATCCGCTTCACTGCCTGCTCGCTGTCCTCGGTCACCATCGGTGGCTTCTCTGATCAGGATCTTCTCACAGAAATGCCGTTCTCCTGAAGGTAATCCTTCACTTCACGGATCTCCAGTTCTTTATAATGGAAAAGCGATGCGGCCAGAGCGGCATCGGCCTTTCCCTCCTGCAGGGCTTCTTTAAAATGTTCGAGGGTTCCCGCTCCGCCCGAGGCGATCACAGGGATGGAAACCGCTTCGGCGACAGCACGCGTAAGAGGAATGTCATAACCCGCCTTGGTTCCATCACAGTCCATAGATGTCAGCAGGATCTCGCCTGCGCCGAGTCTCTCGGCTT
>CAMNNM010000173.1 GCA_946545425.1 uncultured Blautia sp.
GCCACTGCGGCGAGAAGATCGAATTATACAATCCTTCGTCGTAGATCCCGAACCTTCCTGCCCGGCCGGCGATCTGCTTGATCTCGGAATCCCGCAGCATCCGTTCTTCTTTTCCGTCAAATTTCCGGTCCTCCAGGAACACGATCCGCCGGATGGGCAGGTTCATGCCCATGCCGATGGCGTCCGTCGCAACCACGACGTCGGTCTTTCCCTGCATGAAATTGCCTGCCTGGGTATGCCGCACGTCGTGGGGAAGACTTCCATATATAACGCTGCACCGCGTTCCCTTACTCTGCAGCACGGAAGCCACCGAATGAACGTCCCTGCGCGAAAAAACGATCAGGGCGTCTCCCTTCTCCACATCCTTCGGGAAACTGAACTTCCTCTCGTCACAGACCAGCGGAGTCTTTCTTTCATGCCGGACGATCTGGTAGTCGTCCCCGCAGTCCTTGATCATCCGGACCACGCAGTCCTCCGCCTCCGGCGCAAGACATACGTGGACTTCGGGCGCACAGACGCCTAATATGGCGGTGGTCCATGCTCCCCCTCTCTCGCTGTCACCGATCATCTGCGCCTCGTCGATGACGGCGCAGTCGAATTCCCGGTCCACCGGAAGCATTTCTACCGTGGACGCCCTGTGGCGGGCAAAATCGATAAAGATCTCCTCCTCACCCGTGATCAGGTCGCAGGGCACCTCTTCCCGGTTCAGTCTGTCGTACTGCTCAAAAGCCAGAAGTCTTAAGGGGCCGAGATAGATTCCCGTATCCGCACGCTTTAATGCTTCGATCGCTTCATAGGTCTTTCCGGAATTTGTAGGGCCTACATGAAGAATAAAATGCCTCGTCATGGCCCTCGCAGCCGGATAAAGATCCGGGATCCGTTCCGGGATCTTGTCCAGAATGTTCCGGCGCAGAGACTCCCGTTCCTCCCTCTCTCTGGCTCTTTTTACAACCTGCTCATACTTGATCATCATCCGGGAAGGGGAAATGTTCCGGTTTCCGGCAACGATGCTTTTTAAGACATAGGATTTTTCCAGATATCCCTGAACAAATTCTTCGACATTTTCGGGACATCCGTCCCGGTACGCCGCGACAAAAGGTTCTTCTTCCAGAATGCTCTGGTAAAGCTTTTTGTACGTTTTGGTTTTCTGGATCTTCTCTCTGGGCATTTTATCCCAGGGCGCCGTTTTGATCAGTTCCCGTATCGCCATGCCTGCCGCCTCTTCGCAGGCTCTGTTGTAATGATAACGCGCAAACAGCTGAAACGCCTTTTCGTCTTTGATATTTCTCTTTTTCCTGCTCAATCTGTGTTCCACCTTTTCATTGCGGTAAACCGGTCATTCATTCTCAGCAAAGCTCCGCTCCCGGACATTTTCCGTCACATCTTTCTTTTTTCGAACCTCCAGGGGTCTGCATCCGTACATCTGACGGAACATCTGATAAAACAGCTTCTGATTGATAAATCCGTTCTCCTCGGCGATCTCGCTGACCGCCCTGTCCGAGCTTTTCAGCTCGTCGTGAATGTGCGCCAGTCTTACTTCATTGACAAACCGTACGAAAGAAATCCCCATATTCTTTTTAAAAAACCGGCAGAAATATTCACGGCCGATGCCAAGCTGTCCGGCCGCATCATCCAGTGTCAGCCGCTCCATAAAATGATGTTCTACATATTCCAAAATCGTATGGATTCTGTCCATGCTCTGCTTGTCATTCTCATACTGGTCCGAGTCGCCAACGACCGAGAAGCATCTTAACAGTCTGGCGTAAATCTGCAGAATAATGCCTCTGGCTTCCATCTCATAGGCCGGAACCCCGTCAAAATACAGACGGGTAAGATCTTCCAGCAGATGGCAGAGGGAAATATACTCTTCAAACTGATCATCCGGGATTTTTCCGGGAATACAGTCGATCTGATACCTGGAGTACCGGGACATATATCTCTGCATCGTATCCGTATTCAGATGAATATATAAGAACATGGAGACATCGTCGTGACAGTAGGTTGCGTGCACCCTTCGGGGATTTATCACGACAAACTGTTTTCTGGGCACCTCATACTTTTTTCCGTCAATAAAAATCTCAGTCCTGCCGTTCAGCTGATAAAGAATTTCGAGACTGTCGTGCCAGTGAAGGGGCTGATATCCCCCGGATGCCGTGGCGAACCGGAAAAACATGCCGGTATAATTCTGCGTATTTGGTACGGTATCGGCTTCGTACAGCGGCATCTCCTGTTGATAGAGTCCTGTGTCCATTTTTTGACTTCCTTCCGGACAGCTTTTATCTGTTTCAAAGCTTTCCTGTATCTCCGACATGGTAACGCATACAGCGGCAAATGTCAATATTGCCCTAAAACTGGTCAATTAAATATCTGTTCAGCGCCGGAATACAAGTATATGATAGGCACCGTCGATTGAAGACAAAGACAAAAAAGAAATATACTTTCAGGAGGATTATATTATGATAAAGAAAACATTTTCCGTAGTTATGGCATCTCTTATACTTGCTTCTGTACCGGCCGTAAACACTCCGTGTGCAGCACAATCTGCACAGTCACTTGAGATCGTTTCCTATGATAAATATCAGGATCTCACATACACCGGCGCTTTGGGCGAAACCCTCAGGATCCGTGCATACGCCACGACAGATGATTCCGAACTTCTTCTTATGTTTAATTTCTACGATGACAATGCCTCTGTCAAGGTTGTCCGTCAGGAAGACGGAAAATATCAGGTTGTTGACGGCGGATTTTTTGCCACAGACGGAAAGGCCGTTGCCGAGCTCGCCGTCAAAAACGGCAGATGGATCAGACTCTAATCGGAACGTATTGACAGACGTGTTATAATAAAGCCTGCGGATAAATCTCCGTTCAGCAATTGTAATGAGTTTTAAAGGGCAGGCATCCGATATGACAGGAACACTCATCAACGCGGCAGGCGTCGTAGCCGGCGGACTGGCAGGCCATTTTTTTGGCAAACTATTAAAGGAGCGGCATCAGGAATCCCTGATCGCGGTGTGCGGCGTAAGCGTTCTGTTTATCGGAACGGCCGGCGCCATGCAGGGGATGCTGAGCGTAAAGGACGGCGTGATCGAAAGCGGCCTGAGCATGCTGGTAACGCTTTGTCTTGCCATCGGTACCCTGATCGGCGAGCTGATCAACATCGAAGGCTTTTTTGAACGGTTCGGCGAATGGCTTAAGATAAAAACAGGCAATGCCAAAGACAAAAAGTTTGTCGATGCCTTTGTGACGGCTTCTCTGACGGTATGCATCGGAGCCATGGCTGTCGTCGGCGCCATACAGGACGGCCTGTTCGGCGACTGGTCCATTCTGGCTATAAAAACGGTACTGGATTTTATCATCATTATGGTCATGACCTGTTCGCTTGGAAAAGGCTGCGCTTTTTCGGCGATTCCGATTCTGATATTCGAAGGATTCTTTACGCTGTCCGCTTCTTTTCTGAAGCCGGTCCTTGCGGGCCCTGCCATGGATTATCTTTCCATGATCGGGTCGATCCTCATTTTCTGCGTCGGCCTGAACCTGGTCTGGGGAAAAAGGATCCGGGTGGCCAACATGCTTCCGGCTCTTGTTCTGGCTGTAGCAGCCGCATATCTGCCGGTCTGAAATTTCCACGACAGCCAAAAGGGCGTCTCCCGACAAGGAGCCGCCCTTTTCTTATTTCCTTTTATATCCTGTCACCATGGTCATGACAAAGCTGAATACGGTTGCCCATGCAAAAAACCTGTGCCATTTCATGAACGCATTCCTCCCCTTCTTTGCCTTTTCGCTGCTTCTTAAAAGGCCGTCAACATCAATTTCTTCTCCCGAATGAACATAGCAAAGCCGGTCTCCCATTGTATTTTTCATCACCTTATATACCGGCACTCCGGTGCAATGACAGGTAACAAACTTTGCCGGAAGTTTTTTCAGTTCTTCTGCAATACCGATGATCTCTGCGATCTCCTCATCGCTGTATCCTGTCTTCTTCTTAAGATGGAACCCACTGATCACAAGATCCGGCAGGGCCCCAAGCTTCTCCCGGTACGCATCCAGGATGCTCAGGATTCCGTTATGGGCACAGCCTGACAGGAGAACGTTTTTTCCCTGTTCATGAATTACCAGGAACTGTTCGTGTGAAAAGCTGTCCCGTATATATTCCTCCCCCTTTTTTTCCATCAGATTTCTGTTGGAAAAGGGAAGCATGTGCGTCCTCTGCGAAACGGTAAACAGCTCCAGTTCCTCGTCTATCCGGCAGTCTCCATGTATCTTTACCACCTGCGGAAGCAAATCGATTTCTCTGTCGATGCCAATATAGCGGTAGCGGTCTTCTGCTTTCTGTTCTCCATCGTCGGCATAATATGCTCCGTCCGCCGAATCCTGCATATAGATTTTTGCATCGGAATTGATACGCGCAAACGGCAGGATCCCGCCGGAATGGTCGTAATGGCCATGGCTTAAAATGACTGTATCCACCTGTGTAAGGTCAATTCCAAGCTTTTCGGCATTTCGCAATGCTGCTTCAGACGGCCCCAGGTCAAACAGAAGCCTGTGTCTGTCAGTCTCTATGTAGAAGGATAATCCATGCTCACAGGCACAGCCCGGAACGCCTTCCGTGTTTTCGACAAGATTAATGATCTTCATACGTTCCTCCTTTCACGATGCATCATTCCTTTTCATGTTACGACGGGTATTCCTGTCTGTCAATCAGGAGCGAAAAA
>CAMNNM010000174.1 GCA_946545425.1 uncultured Blautia sp.
GCGGAATCCGCCGCCATAAGGGTCCGGTAGGTATCCTCCGAGAAATCCTGATGTCCCGGCGTGTCCAGGATATTGATGCAGAATCCCCCGTAATGGAACTGAAGCACGGAGGACGTGACGGAAATACCTCTTTCTTTTTCGATCTCCATCCAGTCCGAAACGGCATGGCGGGCCGTGGCCTTGCCCTTAACCGATCCGGCAAGATTGATCGCGCCGCCATAGAGCAGGAACTTTTCCGTCAGTGTGGTCTTTCCTGCATCCGGGTGGGAAATAATCGCAAATGTTCTTCTCTTCTTGATCTCGCTCTCGTATTTCGACACAAAATACCTCCATTTTGTCATTCAGGGAACTGCTGCATCAGTTTCCCTGCAGGTCCGTTTTTTTATATACCCATTCAAGCGAAGCCGGTTTTTCGGCCCAGACGGCCCCGCTGTATCCTTCGTCCAGACTGAGCAGCATGCTCACGCCCCGTTCCATGGGGATCTCGGTCAGATCCTGGGCAAGTCCCAGACCAGTCCATTTAACGTATGCTTCCCGCAGCACCCACTGTGTATAGAAGGCCCTTTCGGGATCCGGATAGTCCATGATCTGCGTGATCATGTGCTCGGGCACCATTTTACGGAGCATCATTTGATAGTTGACTTTTCTGTGTTCCTGCACATCGATTCCGATCTCTTCCTCCGCGAACACGCATACAACATATTTGCCCGAATGACTGATGTTGTAATGGATCTCCGGAGCGCCGGGAAAATATGGCTTTCCATGCTCCCCTGTTCCCCGCTCCATGGTTTCCAGGTCTTTTCCGTAAAGCTCCTTAAGACCCGTCTCCAGCAGCATCTGTCCGGCGGCATGATGCAGCCTGTTTACTTTTTCCGTATTTTCCAGAATCGTATAATAAATCGTACCCTTCATATTCCTGCCTCTGATAAGAACCGGGATCTTTCCCGTTTTCTGTTATGATCTGACATGACATGACAAAGAGTCAGAACGTTTCTCGCCCTGGTCATCCCCACGTAGAAGAGTCTTCTTTCTTCCTCGACCGCTTCGGGAAGAACCGCCTTTCTGTAGGGAATCGTCTCCTCGTTGACATTCATGATGTAGACATTGTCGTATTCCAGTCCCTTGACACGGTGAAGCGTCGAGACTGCGACTCCTTCCGAGCCCTTGTTTTTCTTCCTGGCAGCCTGTTCCTGCAGTTTTTCCGTATACTCCTTTATGTAGTCTTCCCACTCTTTCAGGCTGTTCAGTCCTTTTGTCGTTTCCTGGATGCGTTCGAACATTTCCAAAAGGTCTTCCGGCCTTATTCTACGATACTCCGCATAATCCTGCAAGTAATCCTCATAATGAATTGCATTTCTGATATAGTTGACAGCCGCAAACGGATTAAGCCGCGACAGGACCCTGAGATCCGTCCGGAATTTCAGAATACGGTCCAGCATCCACTCTTTGTCCTGATAATACTCCTCCAGTTTTTCAAAACTGAACAGAGATCCAGGCAGCGCTTCTCTCGAAAAATACCGTGCCGGCTTATTCATGACCTGCAGGAAATACTGTCTTTTGAGATCCCCTGCCGCCAGCTTCATGTAAGCGAGCAGATCCCTGCAGATAAAATGATCGAACAGATTCGGCAGCTGATCTTCCATATGAAAAGGGATCTGATATTCCATCAGAATCCGGATCAGCCCCTCCGCCTCAAGATTCGTCCGGAACAGGATCGCTGTTTTTCGAAGGTCTGCGCCTTTTTCCGCAATGGCCCGGACCTCCTGTGCCGTGTCGCGGTACTGCTCACGGGGATTCTGGTATGACCGGATCCTCACCGGAATTCCCTCCTGATTGGGCGTCCGGATCTGCTTCCGGAAACGTTTTTCATTGTGTCCGATCAGTCTGGAGGCCGTCTTCAGTATGTTTCCGGAGCACCGGTAATTGACGTCCAGAAGGATCTGCCCGGCACCGGGATAATCCCTGCCGAAATTCAGCATGATTTCCGGCCGTGCGCCGCGGAAGTGATAGATGGACTGATCATCGTCTCCCACAATGAACAGATTATTCTCGGGCAGCGCCAACATGCGGATCACGTCGTACTGCACCTTGTTGATATCCTGAAATTCATCCACCAGGATATGGCGGAACTTCTGCTGCCACAGCTTCAGAATATCCTTACGTTTCACGAACAGATTGTAACAGCCCAGCAGCATATCGTCAAAGTCGAGCTTCCGCCTGCTTTTCAGAATATCTCTGTAGGCCGTGAAGATGCTGCGGAACACCTCGTCCGGGCAGCAGGACGAATAATAATGCTGGAGATCAAGTCTTTCGCTTTTCACCAGACTGATCTCACGTGACACGTCCTCCTGAAAATCCTGTTCCGTTCCCTGTTCTCCGCCATAGGAAGTGCACAGTTCCTTCAGGATCTCCTGCTTTTCTCTGTCTGAAAGGATATTCTCGGGTCCGAGACGGCACGCCTGCTTCAGTATTCCGTAAAACACTCCGTGAAAGGTGCCGAACGTCACGTCGGTTCCGTTTATGTTTTCGGCCTTCAGAAAGCGCTCTTTCATCTCGGCTGCCGCCGCCCTCGAAAAAGTGACGACAAGTACAGAGGATGGAGATGCGCATCCTTCATGGATCAGATATGAAGTTCTGTTTACGATTACGGATGTTTTCCCTGAACCGGGCCCCGCGAGGACCATCATGGGGCCCGAAAGGTGGGCGACCGCCCTTTTTTGAGATGAATTCAGTTCCATGGCTGTATGCATTCCTGTCTCTTTCAGACGGAAGACAGATTCAAGTCCGGCATATGCCGGACTTGTGTCTTACGTTTCGATATTGATGTCTGCAGAGACCTGTACTCCGGGAAAAACCGGTCAGATCCGTTTTCCCTTATGCATTCTCCAGTTTCAGAATGGCCCGGCCAAGCCGCTCCACTGTTTCCTGTTTTCCGAGGATCTCGGCGATCTCGGTTGCTCCCGCCGGCGTCGTCTGACGTCCTGACAAAGCGGTTCTGACAGGCCACATCACATGGCCGACCTTATATTCTTTCTCCTTTGCATAAGCGCAGAGCGTTTCATACAGAGAATCGTTGGTCCACGGATCCGTGTTTTCGAGAACCGGGAGCACCTCTTTCAGAATCTGCAGAGAGGACTCCTGTGTGGATTTTGATTTCTTGTTGCAGTACATGGAGCAGTCATACTCCGGCACTTCGCGGAAAAATCCGACCATTTCGGCCGCATCCGGAAATGTTTCGATCCTGCTCTGGGTCATGGCTGCAATCTTCTTCAGATCCAGATCTTCAGGTACTGCTTCTTTGAGATACGGCAGAACCATGGTGTAATATGTATCGGGATCGAGCTTTTTGATGTATTCGCCGTTCATCCAGCGGAGCTTTGCAATGTCAAAGACCGAAGGAGACTTGTTGATCCGGCGGTAGTCAAAAGCCTTCACCAGCTCGTCCAGAGAGAAAAACTCTCTGTTGTCTTCCGGACTCCAGCCAAGAAGCGCCACATAGTTCACTACGGCCTCGGTCAGGAATCCCTGCGCGATCAGGTCCTCGTAGGAAGAATGGCCGGAACGTTTGGAAAGCTTCTGATGCGTCTCGTCCGTGATCAGCGGACAGTGGACATAGGTCGGAACCTCCCAGCCGAAGGCTTCATAAATACGGTTGTATTTCGGCGAAGACGAAAGGTATTCATTTCCGCGGACCACATGAGTGATTCCCATCAGATGGTCGTCGATCACATTGGCAAAATTATAGGTTGGATATCCGTCGGACTTGATCAGGATCAGGTCTTCCAGCTCTTCGTTGTTGACGCTTACATCGCCGTAGATCACATCCTGAAACGTCGTTGTGCCCTCGGTGGGCATGTTGAACCGGATGACATGGGGCTCGCCCGCATCCAGGCGACGCTTTACTTCATCTTTTGAAAGATGAAGACATCTCTTGTCATAGAAGGTAATCTCTTTCCCGTTGATCACCTTTTTCATGCTGTCCAGTTCTTCCTTGCCGCAGAAGCAGTAATAGGCGTCGCCCTGTTCTACCAGCTGCTCCGCATATTTCTGATAAATGCCCTGCGCCTGGCGCTCGCTCTGAATATAAGGACCAACTCCGCCGTCCTTGTCCGGGCCCTCGTCATGGACAAGACCGGTCTCTTTCATCGTATGATAGATGATGTCGACTGCTCCCTCCATGTAGCGTTCCTGGTCGGTATCCTCGATCCGCAGGATAAAATCGCCGTCTTCGTGCTTCGCGATCAGATATGCATACAGCGCAGTCCTCAGATTGCCGACATGCATGCGGCCTGTCGGGCTGGGTGCAAATCTGGTTCTGATCTTTTTCATGTTTTCTCTCCTTTACTCGATTCCCCTGGCTTTCAGGAAATCCAGTACATCCCCTACTGTGCTCATCTTTGCCAGATCTTCGGAAGGCATCTCGATATTATATTCGTCTTCAAGCGCCATCACGAGTTCGACAAGATCCAGAGAATCGGCACCGAGATCATCCTTGAACGAAACTTCCGGCGTGATCGAGTCCTCATCGATATTCAGCTGCTCAGCCAGCATTTTCTTCATTTTTTCAATCATAGCTTATCTCCTTATAAATGCCCGGTGCTGATATGTCCCGGACTGATCCCGGTACACCCGGTAATGATACCTGAAAGTATAGTAGCAGGCGTATTTTTTGTCAACAGTTTCCGAAGCAGCGT
>CAMNNM010000175.1 GCA_946545425.1 uncultured Blautia sp.
GCAAAGGCCAGAAGGTACGGAAGTACAGGGACAACGGCCTGGGCCGCGACAATGGTTACAGCTGCCGCCACCGGTTCGACTGCGCCTGACAAAACACCGTACCAGAAGGTTTTTCCTTTAGGCACCCCCTCTGCCAGGAGCGGCATGGAAACAATGGCACCTTCCGGGAAGTTCTGGATAGCGATGCCAAGAGCCAGCACCAGCGCTGCCGCCTGGCTGACGCCGGCTTCACCGGCCATCCATCCGGCATAGACGACTCCGACCGCCATGCCTTCCGGAATATTGTGAAGCGTCACGGCGAGGATCAGCTTTGTCGTTCTTTTGAGTCCGCTGCCCGGTCCTTCTTCCTGCCTGTCCATATGCATATGCGGAGTGATCACATCCAGCAGCAGAAGAAATCCTATACCGATCATGAAGCCGACGGCTGCCGGAATAAAGGATAATCTGCCAAGATGTTCACTGCTTTCAAGAGCCGGCTGAAGAAGACTCCAGAAGGAAGCAGCCACCATAACCCCGGCCGCAAATCCGGTCAGGATTTTCTGCAGATTATCTGAAATCTGCTTTCTGAGAAAGAATACCATCGCCGCGCCAAGACTTGTTCCTGCAAAGGGGATCATAATTCCGCGGAAGATCACGCCTGTCACCTGTGCCACCTCCATCAAGCCGGTCTTGTTCCGCCGCACCTGCGCCCGTCAACGATCAGTCTTTCCAGCGAGCCGTTCTTCTGATATACCTTCTGATACACTTCTGTGCACTTATGGTACTTTCTGAACTGTTTTTCTGCTTCTTCGGGATGATCGTAGGCTTTCCAGCATCCTGTACATTTGACGCCTTTATTCGGATCTTCCATAAAACACCGGACGTCCGAGGGAGGATAACCGAGAAACAGCCCGATCTCATGGGGGAACACCGGAGCTGCGGCAAGGCGTCTGAGCAATTTCGCAACACAACGGTTCATATCGCCGCAGGGGTAGCCTTTTTCCTTCAGCAGACATTCCGCTTCGCACGCTTTCAGATCTTTTTCCAGGCGGTCAGGACGAAACAGATAAATTAACATGTTTTCCCTGTTTCTTCTGATAAGTATAAGACGCAGGCCTTTTTCCGTCAACATCCTGTTGAGCCGGCGAAGCTCCGGATAAATGTTTTCTGTTTCTGTGCGGATCGGGAACAGGTTCCCTGTCTTCAGTCCGGCAAGGGTCGGCGCCGCCTGCCGCACAATGGTCTGTTCCAGCTTCATACTGCCGTTCCCTCCAGGATATTCTGAAGAGAAGCCAGAGAGCTTGTGTGTGAGCGGACGATCCTTGTGTCACCGGGCACATTTGAGAGAGCGTTCTGCACAAGTTTGTGGGACACCGTGTGCGTAAACAGGATCAGCATGTCAGGACTTCCGATCCGGTTCTTCATATCTGCAGAAGGCTTGCAGAAGATTTTGGATTTCCAGCCAAAACGGGAACACATCTGGGAATACTTTCGTTCCATACATTCATTTCCGCCGATTATGACAACACTCATCTATTTGCCCTCCATTGTTAGATATGTCTAACTATGCTTTTCAGAAAAACCGCCTCCGCGGCGGTTATTCTTGTCTAACTTTTCTTAATGTTACCAGATACACACGTGTCTGTCAAGAAAAACGACCTCTGTCTCCGCTTCCGCTCAGCAGGTCTGCCATGTTTTAGCTTTCTCCGCTCCCGCTCAGCAGGTCTGCCATATTTTCGCTTCCGCCTGCAGCGTTCCGGAAATCGTTCACAAAATCCTGCACGGCTTCTTTTACAGCGGCATTGTTTACAAAACCGTCGATCACCGAGGGCGCGCATGTTGCGGCCTGGATTCCGGCGGCGCAGAGTGTCAGAACCTGCTGACTGTTTTTGAAGGATGCAGCCAGTACCTTGCATGGACAGCCGTGCTGCTTAAGAATATTGTGAATGGTTATCGTTGTGCCGCAGCCGTCATATCCCAGATTGTCGATGCGGTTGACATAGGGGGCCACATATTCTGCTCCGGCCCGGGCGGCAAGATATGCCTGCATCGGCGAATAGACCACCGTCCCGCAGGTCCGGATTCCTTCCTTCTTAAGCTGCCGGATTGCCTGGAAGCCTTCCGGAATGGCCGGGATCTTTACGATCGTCTGCTCTCCCAGAAGGGTACAAATGGCGTGGGCGTCGCGTATCATTCCTTCTGCATCGGTGGGGATCGCCTGTGCAAAAATCAGACGATCCGGACCCAGCAGTGTCCGGATTTCTTTCAGAACTTCGACCGGATTCCTTCCAGTACGGGCAAGGATAGAAGGGTTTGTGGTGACGCCATCTACAGGGTAAATGTCTGACAGGCGGCGGATTTCTTTTGTATTTGCATCATCGATATAGAGTTCCATGGATCCTGTTTCCTTCTTGTGATCGTTCGGCGTGTATCATGCGGAGCGCAAGTCCCATGAACGGGACTTGCGCCTGTTTTTCATTATACCCCTTCCGGACAGATTATAGAAGGACTGAGTTCATGAAATGCGGCTGCTTTATCAGGCCGCTTTTTTGTAGCTGATCGTACCGTCTTCGGCATAAAGCGTCAGAACGGTATCGCCGTTTTCATCGGTTTCCAGCGTGTAATCTGCAGCTTCTGCTTCCTGCTCCATGTTGCTGTAAGCGACATAGATTCCAGCTCCGTCGCCTTTCTCGCCGCTGTCAAACAGATAGGCTTCGAAGTCGGCGGTCTTCTCTCCATCCATGGTGGTGACGCCGTGGCCGTTTTCATCAATTGTGAAATGCAGATCAACGCCTGCATATTCCTCTCCGAACGCGGAAAGATCGGCGTTCCAGGTTCCGATCAGATCGGAAATCTGGGTGATGGCTTCCTCTGCGTGGGAAGAATAGTCCATATTTTCCAGGCAGAACAGCTCGACGGTCTTTCTGAGCGTCTGTGCATCCGCGTTTACGTCGAAGCCGGCGGTCAGCCAGTATCCGTACGGGCCGGTGAAATAGCCCTGGAGTTCTTCCAGATCTTTTCCATAGCGGAACTCGATGTGTCCGGTTTCTTCCATCGTATCGTCGCGCAGGAAGAAGTAATTGAATTCGCCTGCCTCGTCCGTGCTCTTATAGACGTCGCAGGGGAATTCCACGCTGATTTCCTGGCCCATGTAGACCATCGTCTCGCCTGCTCCGATGGAATAAACGCCAAGGTATTCATAGGTGTGGGTCTGGGATGTTCCGTCTTCCAGTTCCACGGTGATGGTATTGTCCGGATTAAAGGTCACAAGCTTCAGTCCGTTGATGTAGAAGCAGTCAAAGATCGGGGATTCGTCAGAATGCTCGCTGTAATAGCTGATTGCTTCTTCGCCGTAACGTTCGGAGCTGATGTAGCCCTGCATGAATGCAACGGTATCCGCTGCCGCGGTTTCTCCGACGACTGCTGCCGCACAGTTATACCACAGGTCGTAGTTTTCTTCTGCCAATGTAACGTCGAAGAAGTTTTCGTAAGTGGTACCGTTCTCGCCGGCTATTGCCGTAAGAATTCCGTTTTCCGACGTGGTTGTTGCATCGGCCGCCGGTGCGGTTTCCTCGGACGCGGCGGCAGCCGATGCCGCGGTGTTGTCTGCTTCTGCCGCGGCATTGTCCGCGCTGGTAATCACGATATTCTCTGTGCTGCAGTCCGTGATCGTGAATTCGGTCGGATTTGCATAGAAGTCGGCTCCGTATGCCTCTGCCAGGCCTTCCATAAAGAAGCCGGCACCTACGATTTCATCAACGCCGTCTGCATTGGCGCCGGTGGTGATCGTAATGTTGGACAGGGAGCATCCGGTTACAGCCGTTACCGGGATGCCTGCCTCGGCAGCTTCGTAGCCGCCGGCGTATCCGGTCAGTCCGCCGATCCAGAAGCAGTTGTCTCCTGCTTTAATCTCGACGTTGTCTGCGGTACAGTTTGTAAATTCTTCTGCTCCGAAGCCGCAGCCGGAAATGCCCCCCAAGCCGTAGCAGTTATTGCCGGCCGTGATCGTACCTGCTGCCGTGGAGCCGATGACAGACGTCAGCTCGAGACCGCCTCCGATAATGCCCGCATTCGCGGTATTGTCCGGAAGAATAATGTCTGCGCTTGCCGTGCAGTTCTCGATGGTGCTCATCATGCCGGCCGCGACGACGCTTCCGTACATGCCTTCTTCGCTGATCTCCGATTCGTGCGCGGTGATCACTGCGCCGTTCACGGTGATATCGGATACCGCGCTGCAATACGCATAGCCTGTCACGGCCGAAACCATGGTACTTCCGTCCACGACCGCATTCTCGACCGTGAAATTGCTGATCTCGGCATTTGCGGCGCATCCGAAAAGTCCGACTGCCCAGCTTTCCGGCTGATTGATGGTAAAGTTGGCAATGGTATGTCCCTGGCCGTCAAACGTTCCCGTGAACGCA
This sequence comes from uncultured Blautia sp., assembly GCA_946545425.1. GTDB lineage: Bacteria > Bacillota > Clostridia > Lachnospirales > Lachnospiraceae > Blautia_A. The sequence continues at coordinate 4,401 of CAMNNM010000175.1, forward strand.
CTTGTAAGGTCCGGCGTCTCCGCTTCTTCTCCTTCGGTGCCTGCCTGAACGAAGCTGCCAAGCGGGGTCCATTCTGCTCCGCCCAGATCAATGTCAGCTGTAAGAACATAGTTTCCGGCAAGATTGTCATTGACTGCCATCAGCTCCTCGGCAGTCGAGATTTCGATGACATCGGAAGCCTGCGCATTTTCGGTTTCCGCCTGAACTCCTGTTGTCATGAATGTGCCAAAAACAGATGCTGCAAGCAATAACGCATATTTTTTTCTCATATCTGTTATCCTTTCTGTCAG
>CAMNNM010000176.1 GCA_946545425.1 uncultured Blautia sp.
ATTTTCTCATTCGTAGATGCTCACTTTTTCCTCTGGTATTCTGATGGTGGCGAAGGGATTTGGGATTTTCTCGTTAGTAGATGCCCGTTTTTAATTTTGGGCTTGAAATGATGGCGAAGGGATTTCGCTTTTTTTCATTAGTAGATGCCCATTTTCAATTTTGGGCTTGAAATGATGGCGAAGGAATTTCGCATTTTCTCATTAGTAGATGCCCATTTTCAATTTTGGGCTTGTAATGGCGGCGAAGGAATTTCTCATTTTCTCATTAGTAGATGCCCACTTCCAATTTTGGGCCTGATAAGATGACAAATAAGATCTCCGTACAGAACAATATCATAGATCAAAAGCTAACTCAGTGGGAGAAGCCTCCCACTGAGTCGCCTTGCATATTACTATATTACTGCTTAATTCTTGCGTGGAATTCCTGCAGGCTGGTGATTCCAGGCGCTTCGGCGTGTTTCTCGGAACGGATGCCTGAGGCGCTTGCAAGGGCTGCCGTCATCGTAGTGATGTACGGGATATGATGACGGATAGCGCTCTTACGGATGTAGGAGTCGTCGATCGCGCCCTTCTTTCCGATAGGTGTGTTGATGATCAGGTCGATCTTGCCGTTGGTGATCGCATCAAGGACGTTCGGCCTGCCTTCGAAATTCTTCAGGATTCTTTCGGCCGGTATGCCTGCTTCGGTAATCGTCTTCCATGTGCCTTCGGTTGCAAGGATCTTGAATCCGCAGTCGGCAAAGTTTGACGCCACTTCAACAAGATCTTCTTTGTCAGAGTCTGAGACACTGATCAGAACCGTACCGCTGAGCGGAAGTGCCGTGCGGGTCGCTTCCTCCGCAAGGAAGAACGCACGTCCCCAATGTTCGCTCAGTCCGAGAACTTCACCGGTCGAACGCATCTCCGGTCCCAGCAGCGGGTCGACTTCCTGGAACATATTGAAGGGGAAGACCGCCTCTTTTACTCCGTAGTAAGGGATCTTCTTTTCTTTCAGGGACTTCACCACGGATTCCCGGCCGGTCATGCCTGCAGTCATGATGTCTGTTGCGATACGCACCATATTGATGTCGCAGACCTTTGATACCAGCGGAACGGTACGGGAAGCACGGGGGTTCGCTTCGATAACGAAAACCTTTCCGTCTTCAATGGCGTACTGCATGTTCATAAGTCCGACGACGTTCAGCTCCTCCGCGATCTTTTTCGTATATTCGCGGATGGTTTTTACCTGCTCATCCGACAGATGACGGGACGGCAGGATGCAGGCCGAGTCGCCGCTGTGAATGCCGGCAAGCTCAATGTGCTCCATGACGGCCGGAACAAATACATTATTTCCGTCCGAAATGGCGTCTGCCTCGCACTCGGTGGCATGATGCAGGAAACGGTCGATCAGGATCGGACGGTCGGGCGTGACGCCGATGGCCGCCTTCATGTAGCCTTCCATCTGCTCGTTGTCATGCACGACTTCCATGCCGCGCCCGCCAAGAACAAAAGAGGGTCTTACCATCACCGGATAACCGATCCGGGATGCGATTTCTTTTGCTTCGTCCACCGTTACAGCCATTCCGGCCTCCGGCATCGGAATTCCAAGTTTGTCCATCGCGGCACGGAACAGGTCTCTGTCCTCTGCCATGTCGATGGTCTCGGGTGTAGTACCCAGGATGTTGACTCCGTACTTCTTCAGATCCGCGGCGAGGTTGAGAGGCGTCTGTCCGCCGAACTGGGCGATGACACCCACCGGTTTCTCTTTGTTGTAGATTGCCAGAACGTCCTCAAGAGTCAGCGGTTCAAAGTACAGCTTGTCCGATGTATCGTAATCCGTCGAAACGGTCTCGGGATTGCAGTTGACGATGACAGTACCGAAGCCCAGATCGCGCAGCGCATACGCCGCATGCACACAGCAGTAATCGAATTCGATTCCCTGGCCGATACGGTTCGGGCCGCCGCCAAGAATCATGACCTTGGGCTTTTCATCGCTGACCGGGTCAAGATCCTTTTCGAGGTTGTAGCTGGAATAATAATAGGCGCTGTCCTGGGTGCCGGAAACATGTACGCCCTCCCACTTTTCGGTGACGCCGAGGGCCTCTCTGCTGCTGCGGATGTTCTCTTCGGGAATTCCCGTAATTTCGGACAGATAACGGTCGGAAAAGCCGTCCTTCTTGGCCTGAGTCAGAAGGTCATCCGGTATGGTATGACTATCACCGGAAGCGGCGGAAACGATCGCTTCTTCCTCTTCCACAAGCTCTTTCATCTGTTCCAGGAACCAGATCTTGATCTTTGTAAGCTCATGCAGCTTCTCTATGTCTGCCCCTTTACGGATCGCTTCGTACAGGATGAACTGGCGCTCGCTGGTCGGATAGATCAGCATTTCCAGAAGCTCGTCCAGGCTCTTTTCATCGTAACCGTTCACATGACCAAGACCATAGCGGCCTTTTTCAAGAGAACGTACCGCTTTCTGCAGAGCCTCTTTATAGGTCTTGCCGATACTCATGACTTCACCGACGGCCCTCATCTGAGTGCCAAGGTGATCGCTGACGCCATGGAATTTTTCAAACGCCCAGCGGGCTGCCTTGATGACGATATAATCGCCTCCCGGGACATATTTATCCAGGGTGCCATATTTGCCGCAGGGGATTTCGTCAAGCGTCATGCCGCAGGCAAGCATCGCCGAGATCAGTGCGATCGGGAACCCCGTCGCCTTGGAAGCGAGCGCGCTGGACCTGGAGGTCCGGGGATTGATCTCGATGATAATAATTCGTCCGGTTTTCGGGTCGTGGGCAAACTGGCAGTTGCAGCCGCCGATGACCTGTACCTTGTCCACAACCTTCCAGGCCTGTTCCTGCAGACGGTCCTGAACCTCTTTGGAAACCGTAAGCATCGGCGCGGAGCAGAGAGAGTCTCCGGTATGGACGCCCATCGGATCGATGTTCTCGATAAAGCACACTGTGATCATCTGGCCCTTCTGGTCACGCACGACCTCAAGCTCCAGTTCTTCCCATCCGATCACAGATTCCTCAACCAGAACCTGGTGCACGAGGGAAGCCTGCAGGCCACGCTCACAGACGACCTTCAGTTCTTCTACATTATAGACAAGTCCGCCGCCGGAGCCGCCCATGGTATAGGCCGGACGAAGCACCACAGGATAACCGATGTCATTGGCAATCGAAACAGCCTCTTCCACGGAATAAGCGACCTGAGACCGGGCCATCTCTATACCCAGGCTGTCCATGGTCTTCTTGAATTCGATCCGGTCTTCCCCTCTTTCGATCGCATCGAGCTGTACGCCGATGACCTTGACGCCGAAACGGTCGAGCACTCCTGCCTTGGCAAGCTCAGAGCTGAGGTTGAGTCCCGACTGGCCGCCCAGATTCGGAAGCAGCGCGTCCGGTCTCTCTTTTTCGATGATCTCTGTCAGTCTTTCCACGTTAAGCGGTTCGATATAAGTGACGTCCGCCATCTCCGGATCCGTCATGATCGTCGCCGGATTTGAATTGACAAGGATGATCCGGTAACCAAGCTGACGGAGTGCCTTGCACGCCTGCGTTCCGGAATAGTCAAATTCGCAGGCCTGTCCGATGATGATAGGTCCTGAGCCGATAATAAGGATACTGTGAATGTCTTCGCGTTTCATGCGTCCCCTCCTCAAAGGAATGTCTCATCTTCCAACTCATTTTCCTACCTATTCTACATAATCTTCCCTATCCTGTCTAGAAAATTTTGCAAATAATGAAGTCTTATATGTATCTGAAACACTTGACGCTATTCTGCATGTATTCCTCAAAGACCGTTTCTTACCAGAAGATCGGTACTTGTAGTTTCTTCGAAATTTGATAAAATTATATATGCAGGACATATGTTCCTGACAATCCATTTACAGAAAAGAGGAATCAGTCATGAGAGAAAAACTCAAAATCACTGAAGGTATTTTCCCGATGCCGGTGCTGATGATCGCAACGTACAATGAAGACGGCAGCGTCAACGTGATGAACGCTGCATGGGGAACCATGCAGGAGCGGGACACTGTAGCCCTGAATCTTACCGAATCCCACAAGACCGTGAAGAACATCAAAGCAAGAGGTGCCTTCACCGTGAGCATCGCGGACGCAGCCCATATGACAGAGGCCGATTATTTCGGTATCGCATCCGGGAACAACACATCTGACAAGTTTGCCAACAGCGGTCTGACCGCCACCAAAGCAGAAACCGTGGATGCCCCCGTCATCAATGAATTTCCGCTGTGCCTGGAATGCGAATTCATTGAATATCAGACCAACGAATACGGCTGCGGCGTGATCGGTAAGGTTGTAAATGTCACGGCGGATGAAAGTGTCATGGTAAATGGCAAGCTTGATATGTCACTGGTCAATGCCATTGCCTTTGACCCGTACACCCACGGGTATTACAAAGTCACGGAACGCGTAGGAGATGCTTTCAAGGACGGACTGAAGCTGAAGAAGTAATATGAGAAAGCTCCCGGCCATTGGCGCAAAGCCGATGATCGGGAGCTTTCTGAAGTTCAGATATTCCTTTTTCTCAGAGATAAACGCGCCTTTTATTATTTCCATGGCCTTTTCTTATCGATCCA
>CAMNNM010000177.1 GCA_946545425.1 uncultured Blautia sp.
ACTGTCCGGTACGGTCATCTATATGCTGATCATGGCCGGCATCGGATAATAATTCAACACATGAGTGAATACAAGGAGGTAGAACCATGAAAAGTACCGGCAGAATTTTTTTATGTCTCCTGATGTTTATCATGATCTGCATTACAGCAGGCGGCCGCGCATCCGTATTTGCTGGTGCGGAAGCAGAGGTCCAGATCGATCCGGATTCGCCTTTCCCGAAAGGAGAGTTTTACGGGATCTGGATCGGGGCCGCCGATAACCTGGAAGAAGCAAAGGCACAGGCCGAAGAAGCGGCGCCACATGTCGGCGTCGTACAGATCTTTCTGACCACCGACTGGAGTAATCTGAATACCCAGCCATGGTATGTGCTCACTGCAGGCATGTACGCATCGAGAAGCGAAGCGGAGATGATGCTTCCGCAGATCCAGAAATATGACCCCGAAGCCTATGTAAAGGCTTCGGGCAGCAGGCTCGGCCACTTTTACAGCAGTCCGGCCGCAACAACGGGGTCTGTCGGAACAGGAGCTGCCCCGGGCGGGTGGCTCGGAACCTGGAAAGCGGAAAACGGAGAATATCTGGAAGTGACACAGGCGACAGATACGGCCGTTTCCCTGATCTATCATGGATTCTACGCAGACGGAAGCGGAATGTTTGCATCCCCTTATGTTCTTCCTTACCTGAATCAGGAAAAGACAATCTGTGCGGAGAAACAGGACGTTCTTGACAAGGCCGGATGGCGCTATGAGTTTCAGCTGAGCGGAGACACGATGATCATGCGTTCACGTTATCCGGACAGAAACTTTTACAGAGTCGCATCCGCCCCTGCGGCAGGAGCGGGAAGTGCTTCCGGGACGAAAACGGGATCGCCGTCTCCGTTTTACGGGATCTGGTGTACTGCCGCAAAAAGCGTTTCGGATGCCCAGAAGTTTGCAGGAACGATGAGAAGCAAAGGCCTTCCGGCTTCCATATACCGCACTTCGGACTGGAGCGAACTGAACACGGAATTCTGGTATGTCGTGACAGCCGGAACCTATGCGACGAAGGAAGCGGCAGAGAGTGCGCTTCCGGAAATTCAGAAAAGCTACCCGGATGCATATGTGAAATATACGGGAAATTATGCAGGGCATTAAATGAAAAAGTTCTGGATTTCCCCTCGGTGATACGTATAAGAATATAGACGAACCGTAACCGGTTATATATCACGAAGGGAGAAAAACAATGATAAAGATGATGAGAAAAGGTTTGATTTTGGGCATGGCAGCAGCGATGGCAGCTTCCGTTATTGTGACCGCGGAGACGCCGGCAGAAAAAAGTGAACTGACCGTTACAATTCCGGATAAGTACAAGGAGCTGGTGACGGTAACTGAAGAGGAACCGGATCTGCTGATCTCTGTTTCCGAGACGGCTTCGATCGAGGCTGCAAAGGCGCAGGGAGATGATTTTCCGGGAGCCGGCTGGCTGTTTGGCATTTCAAAGATCAGCGAAGAAGAGCTTCACGAAAAACTCTGCAACGACATGTCCGGGGAAGAAGTGTTCGCGCAGGACGCTGAGGGAAATTATCTGATCTACTGCCATCCGACGGATGTCCGCTTTGTAAGAGAGCAGTACGAGAACATCGATGAGGACATGGCACAGTGGACAGAGCTGAACGAGTGGGCTGCCACAGTGTGCGATATCATTGTTGCAGAGAACGAAGGACTGACCCCGGTTCATTTTGGAAATACCGTATTTGAAATTTACCTGAACCGGATCGCATATGCAGCGGATACCAAATGCGAGGTCAGTACGCTGGAGCATGGCCCGCTGAACGCGTTTGATGTGGATGCGGCCTCCTTCGCAAAGCAGCTGCTGAGTGCCTCTTATGAAATGGTGGACGACGATCTGCAGATTGACGGCGAATATATCGTTCTTTCCTTTGCCGACGAAGAAACCCGTTTTGATTTCTTTGAGAGTGAAGGAAACGAGTGCTATGTCCGTCAGGTCTGGGGACCGGAAGACGCTCAGAATGTCATGTATTACAAGGCAGTTTTTGAGGATGGCACAGCCGTCAGCTCCGTGATGAGAACCTGGTATGACGAGCTTGTAAAAGCAAACGGACTTGCCGGATAACGTAATAAAGGAAAACTACAGTGTAAAGGATCAGAGAAGGATCATGTTCTCTGATCCTTTTTTCTGTGTACGACCTGAATATTCTTATGGAAGTACGGAGAGAGTTATGATATAATAACATTGTATCAAATGTATTATCTTGCCTGGTGTCGAGGAGGAAAATATGAAATTCATAATAGCCTGGATCCTTTCCCTGTTTCTTGCATTTACAGCGGGGATCGTTTTTCCAAGAAATATTGCCAACGACGAAGAACTGAAACAGAAAGTCAACGATCATCTGGACATTATCGTGGATGAAGCTGCCGCCATCGTGGACGATGTAAATGAGGCTGCTGACGCAAAGAAGGAAGAACTGAAAAAAGAGATCGAAGAAACCGACGAGTACAAAGAAGCAAAAGAGTTTGCCGATAACGTAAAAGAGGTCGCAGGCAATACCGCTGCCGACATTGACGAGCATTTCGGTACGAACCTGACCGGAGAAGAAGACGAAACCGAAACAGAGGAAACGGCTCCGGACAGCGAGAAACCCGCAAAAGAAGACTGAACAGGTTCCTATGCTGCAGATTAAAAACATAAAGAAAGAATATAAGACAGGTACACTGGTCCAGAAAGCTCTGGACGGTGTATCTTTGTCTTTCAGGGAAAATGAATTTGTCGCCATTCTGGGGCCCAGCGGGTCGGGGAAAACCACGCTCCTGAATATTGTGGGTGGTCTTGACCACGCCGACAGCGGCGAGCTGATTATCAACGGCATCCCGACGGACCGGTACAACACCCGGGACTGGGATGCATACCGCAATCATTCGATCGGCTTCGTTTTTCAGAGCTATAATCTGATCCCGCACCAGACTCTGCAGAAAAATGTCGAGCTTTCGCTGACACTTGCAGGTGTGGGGAAGGAAGAGAGGGAGGAACGCTCTGCGAAAGAGCTCGAGAAGGTGGGACTTGCGGAGCAGAAAGACAAAAAACCGGGACAGCTTTCCGGAGGGCAGATGCAAAGGGTCGCAATAGCGCGTGCTCTCGTCAATCAGCCGGATATCGTGCTGGCCGACGAGCCGACGGGAGCCCTGGACAGTGACACCGGAGAACAGGTCATGCAGCTTCTAAAAGAGGTGGCAGAGGACCGGCTGGTCATCATGGTGACGCACAATCCCGATCTTGCAAACCGGTACGCAAACCGGATCATCAGCCTGAAGGACGGAAAGGTGATCTCCGACACAAATCCTTATTTGCCTGACGGCGGGAAGGACACTCCCGAATCAGATACGGTGGAAGCGGACGTCGCCGAAGCCTCCGCCAGACCGGCTGACTCGCCAGCTGCCGAAGGAGAAAAGAACAAGGGCGTTTCGACTGTACGGAAACCATCCATGTCATTTCTGACGGCGCTGTCTCTTTCGGTGTCCAACCTGCTGTCAAAGAAAGCAAGAACCATCCTTGTGGCGTTTGCGGCCTCCATCGGTATCACCGGAATTGCGCTGATCCTGTCACTGTCCACCGGCGCCCATTCCTATATTGAACGAATGGAAGAAAATGCCCTGAGTGAATATCCGCTTCAGCTTTCTCAGGCGGCATATTCATTTGACTCCTCCATGATGTCGTTTGCGCAGATGGCCGGCAGCAGCGAGGAGGAAACGCAGGAAGAAATCGAATCTGTCAGGGAGACACAGCTCCTGGGCGGAATGCTTTCCGGGGTTACCAACAATGATCTGGCCGCCCTGAAACGCTGGTTTGACAGTGAGTACAGCGGAATCTCCGAGATCACGCGCTCCGTCAACTACAGTTATGGAATCAGTCCGCAGGTCTTTATAGAAGAAAACGGCGGTTACCGCCAGGTCAATCCCGATCAGACCATGAAGGCCATGGGACTTTCCATGGACGACAGCCTTACCGGCATGATATCCACCTGGCAGGGCAATGACGCCTTCTGCATGCTGCCGGAGAAAAAGGAACTCTACGAAGAGTCCGATGCCTATACGATTCTTGCCGGACACTGGCCCGAAAAAGAAACGGAATGCGTTCTGGTACTCCTTCCGGACGGAAGAATTCCGGATTATCTTCTCTACTCCATGGGACTGAAGGACGCTGCTCAGCTGAACCGTGTGATCACGGGCGTCATGGACGGAGAAACCGTCGATACCAGCATCGAAGAATCTACGGAATATCAGCCGGAGGACTTTCTGGGCATACGTTTCCGGGTGCTGCCCGCGAGCAGAAGGTTTTCTTATGATGAAAAGCTGGAATTGTGGCTCGACTGCGCCAATGACGAAGCGGCCATGAAGGAACTGCTGGATCAGGCCGAAGAACTTGAGATCATGGGCGTCGCCGCCCCCACCGGCGACCGGGCGCTGGGTGTTCTGCAGTTCGGTATCGATTACCGACCGGAACTGATGGAGAAGCTGATCG
>CAMNNM010000178.1 GCA_946545425.1 uncultured Blautia sp.
CCGACCTTCCGCGCGGAAAACTCCAACACCACCCGCCATGCGGCAGAGTTCTGGATGATCGAGCCGGAGTGCGCGTTCTGCGACCTGCAGGGCGACATGGAGCTGGCCGAGGACATGCTGAAATTCATTATCCGCTACGTGCTCGAGAACGCTCCGGAAGAAATGAATTTCTTCAACTCCTTTGTCGACAAGGGACTTCTGGACAGACTGAACCATGTGCTGAACTCTGAGTTTGGCCATGTGACGTATACCGAAGCCATCGAGATCCTCGAAAAGCATAATGACAAATTCGACTACAAGGTGTCCTGGGGCTGCGATCTGCAGACCGAGCACGAGCGCTATCTGACCGAAGAGATCTTTAAAAGACCTGTGTTCGTGACAGATTATCCCAAGGAGATCAAGGCCTTCTATATGAAGCAGAACGACGACGGAAAGACCGTGGCAGCCATGGACTGCCTGGTTCCGGGAATCGGCGAGATCATCGGCGGAAGCCAGAGAGAGGACGACTATGACAAGCTGAAGTCCAGAATGGACGAGCTTGGACTGAACGAGAAGGATTATGCGTTCTATCTTGACCTTCGTAAATACGGCTCCACCCATCACGCCGGCTTTGGCCTCGGCTTTGAGCGGTGCGTCATGTATCTGACGGGAATGGGCAACATCCGCGACGTGCTTCCGTTCCCGAGAACGGTCAACAACTGCGAGCTCTGATACATAATGGATCTGTATCCTGACCGTATGGATACAGAACGGCATTTTTACGGGAGGAGGGGAGACTCTCATGCGTTTTATTCATCTGGCGGACGTTCATCTGGGAGCCATCCCGGACAAGGGCTGTGCCTGGTCCTCCAAACGGCAGGAGGAGATCTGGGAAACCTTCCGGAAGATCATCGAGGGAATCCGGAAGAATCCGGTTGACATGCTTCTGATCGCGGGCGATCTGTTTCACAGGCAGCCGCTTCTTCGTGAACTGAAGGAAGTCAATTACCTGTTCTCCACCATTCCCGACACGCGGGTCTATCTGATCGCCGGAAATCATGACTATATCCGCAAGGATTCGCGTTACCGGGATTTCCAGTGGTCAGAGAATGTGCTGTTTTTCCGCAGCGAGTCGGTCCGGTGCGTGAAGGACCCGCTGCTGGACGTATACATTTATGGCTTCAGCTACCGTCACAGGGAGATCCGGGAGAACGTTCTGGAAGGACTTCAGCCTGACGAAGGCGAGGGAATGCATATTCTGCTGGCCCACGGCGGCGACGATACGCATGTGCCGCTGGACGTAAAGGCTCTGTCAGCCGCAGGTTTCGACTACATAGCCCTCGGTCATATCCATAAGCCGGACATACTTTTAAAGAACCGGGCGGCTTTTTCGGGAGCACCCGAGCCGCTTGACCATACGGAAACAGGCCCTCATGGCTATATCGAGGGAAAAACGGTAAACGGCAGGCTGAAGATCAGCTTTGTTCCCGCAGCCATGCGGTCCTATGAGACCATTACGCTTTTGCTGGACGAGGAGTCTACCCAGGGGAGCCTTGAGGAGGAGCTGAAGGACCGGATCTTAAAGAACGGGGCGGACAACCTTTATCAGGTTCTGCTGGAGGGTACCCGGTCGCCGGATCTTATGCTGATCCCGGAAAAGCTCCGGATGCTGGGCAACGTGCTGGATGTGACAGATCACTCCCGGCCCGCCTACGATCTGGAGGTGCTCCGGAGGCAGTACCACGGAACCCTTGCGGGGGATTATCTGGACTATTTTGCCGACAGAGACCTGTCGCCGGTGGAAGAAAAGGCGTTGTATTATGGAATTCAGGCTCTGCTGGGGTAACGGCGGGGCCGTACAAAGGATGTGACGGTTCATGATCATCAGGCGGCTTTCGATCCGCAATTTCGGAAAAATTCATAACAGGACCATGGATCTGACGCCCGGGATCAACGTGCTTTACGGCGAAAATGAAAGTGGAAAGACCACGGTCCATCAGTTCATCAAAAGCATGCTGTACGGGATCACCCGGCAGAGGGGAAGGGCTTCGAAAAACGACGTCTATTCGACCTATGAGCCCTGGGAGAATCCAGCCGACTATGGCGGAACCATGTGGTTTGAGTGCCGGAACGAGGATTTCCGCCTGACACGGAATTTCTACAAAGAGCGGCCTTACAGCGAGCTGCTCAGCGAGGATTCAGGCGCCATCACCGATGCCGACAAGGGAAGCCTTGACATGCTTCTGGGGGATGTGAGCGAGGCCGTCTACGACAACACCGTTTCGGTGGGACAGCTGAAAAGCGTGACGGGTCTTGATCTGGTGCGGGAGCTTCAGAACTATATGGCCAGCTACCAGGGAACGGGTGATTCGTCGATCGATCTTGCCCGCGCGAAACAGATGCTGAAGATGACCCGCAAGGGATATCAGGTCCAGGATGACCGGAACAGGCGGGAGCTTCAGAAGGAGCAGGACAAGATCTCGGCCAACATGGAATACGTAAACCGCGAGATCGCCGAGATCCGTGAGCGGCAGGAGGAACAAAAAGAACACAGCGAGGAAGAAAACAGGCGGACGGTTCAGGAACAGGAGATCCTTCGTCAGGCCGCTTCCATTGGCAGCCGCATGAAGCTTTGCAGCTTTTTCTATACCATTGTTTTTGCGGTATGTATTGTCCTTGCTCTGTTTGTGTTTAAGGAATTCAACCTGCGGGCTGCGGTAGCGGGAGTCGGGATATTGAGTCTTCTGATCCTGGCGCTTCGCATACAGATCCTGAAAAAGCAGAAAATCCAGCTTCGGAAGATACGAAAACGGCTGAAACGCCGGCAGGCCGAGGCCGACCGGCAGACGGATGCCATCTCCGCCGAGCTGGCGGAAAAAAAGAAAAATTACTTCAACCTGAAGGCGGAATTTCAGGAATATGAAGATAAGAAATATTCCCGCAGCACGCAGCAGGACGAGATCGAAGCCCTGACGCTTGCCATGGACACCATCGAGGAGCTGTCCGGCCGGATGGTAAACCGCATGGGCGAGGACCTTCGAAGAAGGACCTCCGAGATCCTCAGCGAGATCACGGGCGGCAAGTACGAAGAAGTCCTGATGGACGAGCAGCTGCATATGTCGGTGAACACCGAGGAGCGGGTCATTCCGCTGGAGCGCCTGAGCCGCGGTACGCTGGAGCAGATCTATTTTGCCCTGCGCATGGCTGCCGGCGAGCTGTTTACCGGCACCGAACCCTTCCCGGTCATTCTGGACGACGTGTTCGGCATGTACGACGAGGAACGTCTGCTGGGCGTTCTTGGATGGCTCTCCCGCGAGAAACGGCAGGTCATTATCAGCACCTGCAGCAAGCGGGAAATGGAGCTGCTTGACAAGGCAGGCATCCCCTACAGGCGTCTGCCCATGCAGGAAGAAATGGAGTAAGCGGCGAAGAAAGCAGGTGAGTTAAATACTATGAAAATCACATGGATCGGACATTCCTGTTTCAGGATCGAGCATAACGGGTACTCTGTCATCACAGACCCCTATGAGGACGGATCCGTTCCGGGACTTCAGCCTCTGCGGGAAAAAGCAAATATGGTTCTCTGCAGCCATGAACATGGTGATCATAATGCCAGATCTCTGGTTAAGATAAAGCCGGCAAAGGAGTGTCCGTTTACGATAACCAGGATCGAGACCTGGCATGACAACGCCAAAGGCAGGCTCCGTGGACCAAACATCATTCATATCCTTGAAGCGGATGGCGTAAAGATTGCTCATCTGGGTGATCTGGGGTGCAGGCCCGATCCGGAACAGATGGAACTCTTAAAAGGCCTGAATGTATGCCTGATTCCGGTAGGCGGATTCTTTACCATCGACGGGAAGCAGGCTGCAGAACTGATCAGGGAGATCAGGCCCGGAGTTACGATTCCGATGCATTTTAAGGACAAGAAAAAAGGTTTCGGGTTCCCGGTGATCGGGACAGTGGAAGCCTTTGCAAAGCATATGGATTCGGTTGAAAGACTGGGAAAAAGTGTGATTGAGACGGAAGAGATGGACAATCTTCAAGGAAAAGTGATCATACTTGAACCAGAAAATCTTATAGGAAACGAATGAGATGCCGCTGAACCATCGGAAGGGAAGGGCCGGAGACAATCATGAGTAAATATCTGGACAGAGCAGAAGAACTTCGGGCGATCACTGAGCGCCATTACAACTGTGCCCAGTCGGTCATTGTGCCGTTTGCCGCGGCAGCGGGAATCGATGAGGAGACAGCCTATAAATTCGGGGCCAACTTTGGGGGCGGCATGAAGATGGGCTCCGTGTGCGGAGCCATAACCGGTGGTCTGATGGCACTGGGAATGCTGGGACTTGACGACCCGGCAGATGCCAATGCATTCTGCCGGGCCGTCAAAGAAAACCATGAAGGATATATTCTCTGCAGGGATCTGCTGAAGATCAATGCTGAGCGGGGCGGTCAGAAAAAACCGCATTGTGATGCCATGGTTTATGAAGCCGTGAAGCTTGTGGAAAAGATGGCTTCGGAAAA
>CAMNNM010000179.1 GCA_946545425.1 uncultured Blautia sp.
CGCTGCTGCAGGGAAGTAAACAGCTGCTGGAACAAAAATCCATACAGGTAGATTCCGTAGGAAAGCTCCAGCTTCTGACCGAACTTCTGGAAAAGCGGTCTGGGAGTCAGTGCAAAGGAGAACACGCAGTACGGAAGAAGAATGTACATGACCAGGAACTGAGCGGGTTCATAGACCAGCTGAAGCACCAGCATGATACAGAACGCAAAGCATGCCGCCTGCAGATTCAGGTACTGACGCATTTCGTCGTAGGTATACAAAATACCGATACAGTAGAAGGTCATCAGATGAAACGCCGAAGCCCAGTCAGTTGCGTAGAACACCGGATGAACCTGCGGGAATCCGAAACGAAGGACCAGATCCAGCGCACAGAGCACGGTGGTAAACACAAGCGTGATACGGAAGGAGGCTTTTGTCTGCTTTCTGGTGCGCAGCAGCATGCAGAGAAGCGGCGTGAGGACGTACAATACCGCCTCGACCGGCATGGTCCATAACGAACCATTGGTATTGTAGGCCATGGGAAGGTCGGTAAAGACTCCCGGCTGCGCATAGACGATATAAAAGCCAAGGTTCTTTAAATAAGCCGTAAACCAGCTGGCAAAGTAGCCCTGAGGGCCCAGGTCAGAAACCAGCGGACCAAACACGAAGACCGTGATCAGAATCATAACGGCAAAGGGCGGCCAGAAGCGGAAGAACCGCCGGATCGCATATCGCAGCGGGTTCGGATCGAGCGCCCAGCTCTGACTGACCAGGTATCCTCCGATCAGGAACAGGATGATCACGCCCGTCTCGTGAAGGCGGAAACCGGCCACCAGCGACGGATCGCCCCCAAGGATCATGCCCATATGGCCGGCAAAAACAAACATGGCTCCCCAGAACCGGATGATGGTAAAATTATTCTCACGCCGGTCCAATTTTCTTATTTGTGTCATGATTTCTCCTCGATCATTTCTGAGATTTCATTTCTGTCCGATCATAGTCATTCCGCATTGCTGTCCCGAAAGCGGGATAACGGCAGTCTTCTGATCTCGAACAGGTACTTCACGATCAGCACCGCCTGGCCTGCCGTAAAGCAGATCCATACGCCGCCAATTTCAAACCGCGGAATAAAAAAGGCCCCGGATGCAAGCATGACCGCGATTGCTGCAACATAGCCGCTCAGAATCGCAGTCCTTTTTTCCGCAAGGATCATCAGATAATACAGCAGCTGATTGGACGCCAGGATCCCTCCCGACAGAAGGAACGCAAACATCCAGTTCCGGTATGCGCTGATGTCCTGCCCGAACAGCAGCCGCAAAGCAAACGGTCCAAGCAGCCAGGCGCCCGCGCCGGCCACAAGGGCAAGCCCTGCAATGATCAGCAGATGTTTTTTCAGAAGACTCCAAAAATGCTGCCGGCTTTGACCCATGGCTTCCTTGTAGCTGAACAAAAAAGGCTTAAAAAGAAACTGTGCCGCCAGACTCACGGCATAGGTCGGCATAAACAGAAGACTGTAGATCCCCTGCAGCGTATCATCGTAATAATACCGCAGAAGATACCGCGGCGCATTGATCAGAAGAAGGGAGCCGAGAAGGCAGAGACAAAGCACGGTCCCCTCTTTCAGAAGCCGGCGCCCTGCTTCCTTTTCGGAAACCTCCTTCCGCTGAAAATACCGCACATACCTTGACCACCACACAGAAAACGCCAGATTCACCACCAGCATGATCAGAATGGCGTAAAAAATCGAACGCTTCCAGAAAATAATAACTGCAAAAGCAGCGGTAGAAGCCAGATACCGGAAGAACAGCGATTTTCCGGACAGATCCAGCCGGTTGTTCTGAAAATACAGACTCTGGTAAAGCTCCGCGACCGCATTGACCAGCATGAAACCCGTCAGCAGAACAGTGTACAGCGTCGTCTGGGAATCCGGCCGGGAAACCAGCAGAAATACTGCACAGGCAACGGCCGCAAGCACCGTACTGAAGATCTTCACCCGCAGATAGTCGGCAAACGCATAGCGATGCCCGTAATCGGTCATCTGCTGATCGTTCAGACCAAAAAGCCCGATGGCGTAAAGCACCTGGGACGTGGTCAGCGAAAGCGTAAATTTTCCGACATCCTCAAGCGTAAACAGGTGCCCGACGAGCGCGGTCATCAGGACCGTGTTCGCGGACATCATCACGCTTCCCATCATATTCCAGAAGGGCCCCGAACGGCCGCCCTTCCCGAAAAAATCCCTTGCTCTCCGTTTTCCTGTCATTTTCCTTATTTACAGGCAATGAACCAGCCCCCCGGGCCGGGATGCTGATTCATTCCAGTTCGTTTCCATTTTGACTAAGTGAATAAATCCTGTTCAGAAGCTGCGCCATCCATTCCGGCCAGAACCGCCGGTACATTTCAAGGTCCTCGGCGGAACGGCTGTGGTTCTTACCGATCACCTTGGTGGTCGCGGATTCTGCATGAATCCTGTGCCCCATGAGCGCTTCCGGAATATAGCAGAATTCGCCGCGGTGCCTGGACAGACGTTCCCACGCCTGCCAGTCCAGATTCGCCTGAAAATGCGGCTGGAAGATCTGCTTCGGAAGATTTTTCCGCACAAAGGTCACGGACGGACAGCAGATCATGTCGCCGAAGGCCAGGACCATGCGTTTTGCAAACCTGGATTCCCCGGCCCGGGGAATCCGAAGGGGCAGCTGCCCGATCTTCTTGACCAGCAGGTTCACATTGGTATTCCAGTAGCTGTACTCTCCGTTCCGGATCTCAAAATAATCGGTAAACAGGATCAGAGGATGACGGGCTTTGCCGGCTTTTCTCAGGATCTTCTGTGTATAATCCGAGCGGTACAGATCGTCCTGATGCGCCAGCGTGACCAGCTCTCCCCCGGCGTGTTTGTAGGCAAAATTCCAGTCCTCGGCAATTCCGTGCGGTCCCTTGTTGACAATCACGTCAAGTCCATGCGCCGCAGCGATTCCCTTTATATGTTCGTTCGGCGTCGCCGTGCAGACGACGATCCGGCTTTTTACGGTCTGCCCTTCCAGGGAGCGGATGCACTCCTCCAGATAAGGGCTCTCGCCGTATGCACAGACTGCAAATACATGATCTTTTGCAGAATAATTCAACAGTTATGCTCCTTTCAGCCCGGCACTCCGACGATACAATGGGTAAACACATAAACCAGGATCCACATGTTCACCATCACGGAAACCAGGACGATCCGTTTGCGGACCGGTTCCTTTACCGCAACCATCTGTGTCCGGAACAGCCAGATCGCCGGAATCAGAAGCGGCGTGAAATAGCGCCCCTGTACCCCGTGTACAAAGTTGAGCGATCTGGGCGTAAAGTCCAGCGTCATTGCCAGCATCACAAGCAGTATGGTACCCACGCTCAGAAGAACGATCCAGGCCTTTCTGCCGATGCCGATCAGCTGTTCGTCCCCGTCCTGCCGGATATTGGAAGCCACCAAAACCAGAAGGAAGCTGACCATCACATAGAATACCGGGATTCCGATATCCAGCCATCCCAGATTGTTGCCGATCATGGTCAGGAAATAATGGTCCAGCATCTTGACCATGGTCCGTACGCACATGATCGCATAGGTTCCGAGATTATGAAGGATCCACGAAATGGTATAGCCCTCCTCGTGGGATGTCACCAGCATATTGACAGTCTCGTTTTCCTTGACCATCTCGAGAATTGCGGAATTTTCTCCCAGAAGGCCGATCAGAATCATGACGAAAAGCGCCGAAAAGACGCCGGCGGCGATGATCATGATCTGCTTTTTCAGACCGTCCTTCTTGTCTTTACCAAACTGCTCTGCCGGTACTATCAGCACCAGGAACAAAAGCGGTACGAACACCAGCTTGGACGGTGCCATCAGGATTCCAAACAGCATGGTCAGCGCATAATCTCTTCTGTTCACCTGCTCCTTTGAAAAGAGCATGGACATGATGTTGATCACAAACATCGCGACAAAGCCAAAGGTTGCCGCATCGTAAGAATAAGATCCCACCGTATGCAGTGTCATCGGCATCATGGAGATGGCATAGATGGCGCAGGCTGCGGACGGCAGCTTCTTCATGACATAGGCAAGAGCCGCGATATAAAACAGAAGGTTTCCGATCCTTCCGGCATAGAACGTAAGCACCCCGCTTAAATGAAGCACCCTCGCCAGGGCAATCGCGATTCCGCTGGGAACATAGGCGAACAGCGCGTTGGTGACCATGGGCTCAGAGGTAATGATCTGGCCGGCTTCCTTCTGAAAGATCGTCATGTTTTCGGTGATCTGCATATAATACTGCGGCGTCATCACCTTGGAATAGCTGCCGTAAAAGGCGTAATCCTCCACCCGCATCAGAAGTCTGCGGTCGCCCAGAAGACCGATCTTTCCAAGGAAGAAATCGGAAATTCTGTAGGCCGAGG
>CAMNNM010000180.1 GCA_946545425.1 uncultured Blautia sp.
TCCTGAACGGTCTTGGAAAAGACGCTGCCCAGATCATTTCCCGTATCAACGGCTTTACCTATGTAGAGACCAAGTACAACTACTACACCGGCGAAGTGGAAGAAGTCTTCCGCAAATGCTACTCCAAGGATCCGGAGTCACCGCGTGCAAAGGTCAACTGCTACGGCGCCAATGATGTTCAGGAAGGCGTTGCGATCATGTGGAAAGAGAACGTTGATGTTTCCATCACCGGTAACTCCACCAATCCCACCAGATTCCAGCATCCGGTTGCAGGTACCTACAAGAAAGAGCGCGTAGAAGCCGGCAAGAAGTACTTCTCAGTTGCTTCCGGCGGCGGCACCGGCCGTACGCTTCATCCGGACAACATGGCAGCAGGCCCGGCTTCCTATGGTATGACAGACACCATGGGCCGTATGCATTCTGATGCTCAGTTCGCAGGCTCCTCCTCTGTTCCGGCTCATGTTGAGATGATGGGTCTGATCGGCGCAGGCAACAACCCCATGGTCGGAATGACCGTTTCCACCGCTGTTTCCATCGAAGAGGCAGCAAAGGCCGGCAAGTTCTGATTTCTTTGACGAAATTGAATAAATAACGGTAAGAGGGCGGCCGGAATGGCCGCCCTTGTTCTTTTATCGGATTTTGAGGAAAACAGGATGAATGCAAAAGAATATCTGGAGATCCTTCATACAGTAGAAAAACTGAAAGACACCACGCGGCACTGTACAACATCAAAACGCAGACACGAAAGCGTTGCGGAACACAGCTGGAGGGTCGCCCTGATGGCGTTCCTTTTAAGGCATGAGTTCCCGGATATCGATATCGACAAGGTGATCGGCATGTGTCTGATCCACGATCTCGGCGAGATCTTTACAGGGGATATTCCGGTATTCGACAAAACCGCCAAGGATACGCAGAAGGAAGATGATCTTCTGTTTCAGTGGGTGGAAACCCTTCCCCCCGAATTGTCTGCGGATATGAAGTCACTGTACGAAGAGATGAACGCCCTGCAGACAAAAGAGGCGCTCCTTTACAAGTCGATGGACAAGCTGGAGGCTGTCATTCAGCACAACGAATCGCCTCTGGATACCTGGGAAGAGCAGGAATACGAGATGAACCAGACCTATGCCTTTGACATCGTGGCGTTTTCAGACTGGCTGATGGAACTCAGAAAAGAGATCCTGAAGGAGACGTTGGACAAGATTCAGGCAGGTAAATGCGATTAAGAGACTGATCTGGGGAATGAAAGCGATGCCGCTTTGAGAGGCTGAAATATATGGATGCATTACATGAAAAGAAACAGAAACTGGAGACATATCTTGCGGAGCTCGGCAGCACGGCGATAGCGTTCTCCTCGGGCGTGGATTCCACCTTCCTTTTAAAGACGGCTCATGATGTTCTGGGAAACAAGGCCGTCGCCGTGACGGTGAAATCCTGCTTCATACCCGAAAGGGAACTCAGGGAGGCCCGGTCCTTCTGCGAAAAAGAGGGAATCCGCCTTGTCGTGATCGAGACCGATGTCCTGTCCATTGAAGGCGTCAGCCAGAATCCGAAGAATCGCTGTTATCTCTGCAAGCGCGGGATCTTTTCGGAAATAGGCCAGGCAGCCCGTAAAATGGGCCTTGGGTTTGTCGCCGAAGGTTCCAACATGGACGACAAAAGTGATTACCGGCCGGGAATGCAGGCCATTGCCGAGCTGGGCGTTAAGAGTCCTTTGCAGGCCGCAGGGCTTACCAAACAGGAGATCCGTGAGCTTTCGCGTGAAATGGGGCTTCCAACCTGGGACAAGCCTTCCTTTGCCTGTCTTGCTTCACGGTTTGCCTATGGAGAGGCGATCACGGAAGAGAGACTTTCGATGGTGGACCAGGCGGAGGCGCTGCTTCTGGACGCCGGGTTTTCGCAGTTCCGGGTACGGATCCATGGGACCATTGCCCGCATCGAAGTGCTTCCGGCGGATTTTGAAAAGCTTCTTTCGGAGGACACGCGGATCAGGGTTTATAACAGCTTCAAAGGCTTTGGATTTACTTATGTCACCATGGATCTGGCCGGATACCGTACCGGCAGCATGAATGAAGTACTGTAGAGGACTGTCATGGAAAATCCGTTTTCAAGAACACAGCTCCTTCTGGGCAGAGAAGGAATGGAAAAACTGGCTTCTTCCCGCGTTGCCGTTTTCGGCGTGGGAGGCGTGGGCGGTTACGTTGTGGAAGCGCTGGCAAGAAGCGGCGTGGGCACGCTTGACCTGATCGATAACGATACGGTGTGTCTTTCCAACCTGAACCGCCAGATCATTGCGGTGCACAGCAGCATCGGAAAATATAAGGTGGACGTTGCGGCGGAACGGATCGCCGATATCAATCCGGACGCCGTCGTCCATAAATACAGGACGTTTTACCTGCCGGAAAACGCCGGAGAGTTTGATTTTTCACAGTACGACTATGTGGTGGACGCCATCGACACTGTGTCCGGAAAGATCGGTCTGGTCGTGCAGGCAAATGAGGCAGGCGTGCCTATAATCAGCTCCATGGGAGCCGGCAACAAGCTGGATCCTGCTGCCTTCGAGGTGGCGGACATTTACGAAACATCTGTATGCCCCCTTGCCCGCGTGATGCGCCGGGAGCTGAAGAAAAGGGGTATACCTTCTCTGAAGGTCGTTTATTCCAGGGAACCTGCCATGACGCCCCTGGAAGAACCGGACAAGCCCGGGCTGACAGGAACGGCTGGTGAAGGAACAGAAAGACCCAGGCGGCAGACACCCGGCAGTATTTCCTTTGTCCCTTCTGTGGCGGGTCTGATCATCGCCGGAGAGGTGATCCGGGATCTTGCCGGAGTTAACAGAAACGGGAGGAAGATGCAGTGAAGCCGCCACCCCTGCGGAATAAACAGCACGAACAGCACGAAAGCCGGACGGTCACCCATTCGGCTTTCATTTTTTGACTGTTTTTCGTATCTGTTTGGTATATGTGCAGGCAGGTTTATTCTGCCTCTGCCGGACGGTTTACTTCCGTCTGCATATAGTCGTGCACGGCGTTCCATGCAATCTCCCGTCCCGGTTCCCAGAAAGCGTCAAAGGCATGAACGGATTTTTTTCCGGAGATCAGTACCAGCTCTGATTCGGATTCGGTGTAGTATTCGGTCAGCGCCTTCACGGACTGAGTATATTCGACTGTTTTGTCCGCAATTCCGTGGATCAGAAGGACATTTCCTTTGTACTGACTGCAGGTTCCGGCCACATCCCAGTCATAAACATCTGTCAGGAATACTTTTCCGAAAACATGTCCGTTATCCTCGATCGTATCGCCTGTTACGGCATCCAGATCCGGATAGCTGGAGATCAGACGGTCTATCATTCCCATTCCCGGATAGAGCAGGATCATGCCGGCATACTCGTCAGGTCTTCTGCCGGCGGCCATTGCTGCCATGATACCTCCACGGCTCTGTCCCATGATGAAGATCTTTTCCGTATTTATATAGGGGAGTTCTTTCATCTGATCCAGGATCGCGGAAATATCCGCCTGCATCGTTTCGCCGGAAAGCTCCATGGTGGTCAGATCACTCAATGAGTTGGATGAGCCGCCGCAAAAATCAAATACATAGCTGATATAGCCGTCCTGTGCCATCCGCATGGGCCATTGGCCTTTTTCATAGATTTCATGGGTGGCGTCGGTTCCGTGGCACATGATCACGGCCGGGTAGGTCTGGCTTTCGTCAAAATCTTCAGGATAGTAGAATTTGCCGAAAATGTTCAGCTCGCCGTTCTTCATCCAGGTGACGACCGAAGTATATCCATCCCCCTTTTCGGTGTACCCTTCTTCAATGACTGCCGGATCCGGTTCTTCTGCAAGAACCGGAGAACATAAACCAAGCATCAAAGCCGCTGCTGCAAGTAAAATCCGTTTTTTCATTTCGAAGTTCCTCCGTTCGTGAATATAGAGTGTTTTGTATATGGTGATTATATAATGTTTGCAGAGTGAAAAATGAGAAAAGACGTGAACAGACACTTTATGAACGTCAAATACGACGCCGGAGACAAAACAGAAAACCAGGAGATAAGCTTTTATTTACAATATTTCTGAATCGTGTATTCAACCAGCTTTACGTTCAAAGGCTGCCGCGATGTTTCAAATGTTATGATCAGCTTATCTCCCGGGAAAAATCCGTTCAGCTCATATCTTATAAATTTGGTAATGATTTTTTCGAGATAATCTGAATCGTCCAGAAGGCCAAGATGTTCCCAATATAATTCTTTGCGCTTTTTGACGTTAAGAACGGTAAAGTCCGGATAAATCATTCTGCCACCAATGGAAAGAGGACATTCGTACTTGTAGGGGATTTTATATTTTTTCAGCTGGTTAGCAATAATAACCTCT
>CAMNNM010000181.1 GCA_946545425.1 uncultured Blautia sp.
CCCCCGTCCACAATGATCTTCTTCATGTTGTTTTTCTGTACGGCGATGGGATCCAGCAGAAGACAATCGACATTGCCCGATCCGTCATTCATCGTCCCGGTAACCGACAGTCCTTCGGGCTCCTCTCCTTTTGCCATGGCGACTGCATATTCGGCCGCGGCTCTTGCCAGACTCTCCACCGGTTTGAACGCCGTCATGGTCTGCGTTCCTTCCACGATGCGCTGACAGGCGGCCAGGTCTCCGTCCTGTCCCACCACGGCGACCTCCCCCGCCAGCCGTTCCTCGGCAAGCACACGGATCACAGCGCTGGCAATGTCATCGTTTCCGCACATGATTCCTTTTACATCGGGATGCTGCTCCAGTGCTTCCCGCACATATTCGCCCCCGAGTTCCGAAAGCCATCCGGCGCAGTTTGCCTCATATACCACATTCA
The DNA here is from genome assembly GCA_946545425.1 of uncultured Blautia sp. GTDB lineage: Bacteria > Bacillota > Clostridia > Lachnospirales > Lachnospiraceae > Blautia_A. Next base: position 434 of record CAMNNM010000181.1, read on the forward strand.
GATTACTGCCCTCGATCTCCTCGTCAAATCCTTCCCTCACAAGGGAAACATTGTTGTCCTCGGCCGCTCCCTGGATCATGAAAATATCTCCGCCGTCAGGGATCGCTTCCTTCAGTGCCGCCGCCATCAGCTGTCCTACCTTTTTGTTATCGAAGGACAGGTACAGATCCGTTCCCGCATTCAGGATCAGCCGGTCATAAGAGATGGTATAGACGCCCTCGTCTTCGGCTTCCTTTATGACGTCCGTCAGACGATTACAGTCAGCGGCGATCACCACCAGCACATCGACGTCCTTGCCAATCAGATACCGGATCTGAGAGATCTGTTCGTCGACGTCGCCGTTGGCGTTCTGCACGTTCACATCGGCCCCCAGTTCACGGGCTGTCGATACAAACACATCCCGGTCCCGTATCCATCTTTCAATAACGAAGGAATCAAAGCTGACACCGATACTGATCCGGTCTTTTGAAACGCTTTCCTTTTTCGGAGCCGCTTCTTCTTTTAACGGCGTACCCGCGCAGCCTGACAGAAGAAGACATAGGATCAGGAAGACCGGCAGCAGAATGCGGTGCCGCAGAATCCCGATATCCGTTTTTTTCTGCCGTTTATGCCTGTTCTCTGAATTCACTCGGTGTCACCCCTTCGTATTTCTTGAAAATCCTGCTGAAATAATTGGGATCGGCATACCCGCACATGATCCCGATCTCTTTGATGCTGAGTCCCGGATTGCGCAGAAGGCGTCTGGCTTCCCGGATCCGAAGTCCGGTCAGATATTCGATGAAGGTCCTTCCGTCTTCCTGCTTGAACAGCTTGCTGAAATAATACGGGCTGATATCCACATGACGTGATACGTCGTCCAGAGAGATATCCTTCTGATAGTTCTCATCTATATATGCTTTTGCTTTGCTGATGACGGACTCCGATTCGTTTTCCTTTACCGTGGTCATGCCCCTGCAGACCTCCTGCGTCTTGCCGATGAACCAGCTGCGCAGCGCGTCGTAATCCCGGCATTCGTGAAGTTCCCGGATATAATTCTCACGATACCGGAAGCCGTATCTGGCTCCGCCCTTCCGGAAGGCATGGTACTCTACCCGCATGACCATCTCCAGGACCTTGATCTCGATATCCTCCCGATAATCCGCATAATTCCGGATCATCCAGTCGTAGAACTGATTTGCCGTGGAAACGGCGGCCGTTTCGTCCGCCTCCAGCACACGCTGAATGTACCGGTCCTCCAGATCGCGGGGATATTCGCCGTCATACTCCTGTACGATAGGGATATCGTTGAAATGGACCACATGGCTGCTGCCCTCCCGGAGCGCCTGCAATGCCTCGGAGTAGGACTCCTTCGCGTTTTCCAGCGGTTTTACCTTTCCGATCCCGGCACGGAATTTCGCGTCGATCCGCTGTTCCAGCTTATGGACCATATTCCGGGCGTTCTGCAGTATATCGATTCTTTCTTCATAAGTGGCCGCTTCCCTTTCGAAGGGGACCAGCAGCACAATGCGGTTGCCCATGACCGATCCGACGATACAGTCAAAAAAGCCCCTGGCCGTCTCGCGGAATTCGGGATAGAATTTCCCGGCCCGCACGCTGGCGCCGATGGCATTGGTAAGCACGCCGTTCTCGTCGCTGTCGCCGAACTCCGTGACCACGATAAAGGCGTGATCCGAGCGGATTCCCAGAAGGTCACGGTACTGTTCTTCGTATGAGCTGAAATCGTCCTGCAGGAGCAGATTATAGATGAAGCCGGATTCGATCATCGGGACCACGGTCTCAAGCTTTTCGCGGATCTTCAGATCATCGCTCCGCTTCTTTCTGTTTTCGTCGACCTGCCGCACCGCCTTCTCGCATGCGCCAAGCACCGTCTTTCGGCTGACCGGCTTGGTAAGGAATTCCAGAACTCCAAGGCTGATGCATTCCTGCGCATAGTGGAACTGGTCATAGGCCGTGATCACAATGAAGATCGTACTCTGATTGAATTTCCGGATCTCCCGCATGGCCTGTACACCCGAAAGCCCCGGCATCTGAATATCCATAAAGATAATGTCCGGGCGGAATGTCTCCGCCAGCTCCACCACGGCCCTTCCCGTTTTCGCACAGGAGATCTCCACCTCCCGGCCATAATTGGCTTCGATCATTTTCCGCAGGGATTCCAGCATGATCCCTTCATCGTCTGCAAGCACAATACGATACACGGTAAATACCTCCCTTTTTACTGACGGTCCGGGATCCGGATCTGTACCTCCGTCCCCATATTTTCACCCGGACTTGTGATCGTAAGAAGATCCTTCCTGTCAAAGTAAAGTTCCAGCCTGCTGATAACATTGGAAAGACCGATCCCGGTTGAATCGCCTTCCGTACTCTGCTCTTCTGTTGCAGGCCCCGTTCTGCCCTTTCCCTCCATGATGAAAGCGATCTTATCGGCAGAAATACCTTTTCCGTTATCTTTGATACATATCAGAATATATTCCGGTTCCCTCGTAACGGACAGTGTGATCCGTCCCTCCCAGTCAATGTTCCGTATCCCGTGATTCACGGCATTTTCCACAATGGGCTGAAGGATCATGCTGGGGATCCGCACCTCAAGCGCCGTCTCGTCGATCTCTTTGGAAAACCGGATCTCACCCGCAAAACGGACGTTAAGAATATAGATGTAATTTTCGACCGCCTCGATCTCTTCCTCCAGAGTCGCGTCTTCACTGCCTTTTTTTACATTGTAGCGGAAAAAGTCGGCCATTTTTTCAACAAAAATGCTGGTCTGTTCGGCGTCCTCAAGCATGGCCAGCTGCGCCCCGGCATTCAGGGAATTGAAAAGGAAATGCGGATTGATCTGTGACTGGAGATATTTCAGCTGCGCCTCTTTGAGGTGTGTCTCCATCCGCAGCTCCTTTTCCTTCATCTGACGTTCTTTTTCCATGTTCTGCCGGGTCAGGTTCATATACTCTTCAAGACTCGAGACCATGGTATTGAAGGCCCTGGTCATAACGCCTACTTCGTCCAGAGAATCATTCTGCGGCATCTTAATATGAAAGTTTCCTTCACCGACGTATTTTGCCGTCACCGCAAGATTCGACAAAGGCGAGACGACACCGCGCACCATAAAATACAGCATCAGAATGCTGACTCCCATCATGATGATCAGAAGCACCATACTGATCACGGCCAACGAACGGATTCTTCTCTGAAGGATCAGGAAGCTTTCCGAGTTGACGCTGAACCGCTGATTATTCAGCTCATAAATATAGCTGTTCAGATATCCGTACAGCTTCTGCGCAACCGCAAACGACTCCCTGTATTTTTCGACGTTGCGTCCGCGCTTGTAGGTGACCGCGTCGGCTGTTTCCTCCAGATAGGTTTCCGATGTACTGCGTATGTTCTGTTCCAGAAGCATCGCCGGATTTTCCAGGACTCTGTCATTCAGCTGGTCCAGAAGCTGCCGGAATGTTTCTTCGCTTTTATAATATCTTTCCAGAGAATCCGATGACTTGACAAGCAGATAGCTGTAGGTGCTGTTCTGCACCTCGTCCAGCGACTCGGACAGCTTCTCCATGCCTACGTTGCTCTCGTAAACCTGGCCTACGGCGGCTGCCATACGGTTTACCTGCAAAAACATTACCAGGTTCACCGTAAACATGATGAGCGTCATCAGAAGGACCTCGATCAGAACCTTTGTGGTCAGAGAAAGATCCTGCCAGCGGAACGCGTGCCCTACTTTTCTGTTTTTCTCCTCTGCAGGTATATCCATAGACTCACTCCTGCTGCTCTGTGACAAAATTCAGATCAACGGTATAATAGGTATTGCTTCTTCCGCTCTCGTGGAATTCGGTAAGGGCTTCGATGCTGTACCTGGCGATCTGTTCCGCATCCATATAGATCGTCACAGG
>CAMNNM010000182.1 GCA_946545425.1 uncultured Blautia sp.
CCCCTCTTTGTCGCTTTCCAAACGACCCTCCCGATGATATGATGTTATATAATGGCACCATCAAAGAGAGGAGGGACACAAGTATGAAGCAGTATTTTAAAGATGCAGTCATGGGCGTTGTGACCGGAGATGCGCTCGGATGTCCCGTGCAGTTCCGGTCAAGAGAAGAAATTTCCCGCAATCCGGTAACGAAAATGCGCGGATACGGAACCTTTAACCTGCCGTCCGGATCCTGGACAGACGACAGCAGCCTGACGATCGCTCTCCTGGAAAGTCTTCTGAGACTTGGAAAAGCGGATACGACCGACATCATGAACAATTTTGTCCAGTGGCTGGACAATGGTAAATTCACCCCGTACGGATATGCCTACGATATCGGAAACGGGACCATGCAGGCTATTCTGCGGTACAAGCATGGCCGCAAAGCGGAAAAGTGCGGCGGCGACGGCGAAAACAACAACGGAAACGGAAGCCTGATGCGCATCATGCCGGCCTGCCTTTTCTGCTGTTCACAGAACCTTCCGGACAAAGAGGCAATTTTACTGATCCACCGGATCGGCTCGCTGACCCATGGGCATATCCGCTCGAATATTGCCTGCGGCCTGTATTACTTTATGACGAAGTCGATCCTGTCTTTGGACGGAGACCTGAAAGAACGCCTTCAGAAAGGGCTCACTGCCGGCTTTGCCTTCTACGAAGAATTTCTTGCCGACCGGGAAAACCTTTATTATTATGATCGTCTGAAGGATTTGAAGGAATTTGCCAAAACGGATGCCTCCCGGATCCGGAGCAGCGGATATGTGGTTCACACCCTGGAAGCGGCGATCTGGTGCCTGATCACTACATCCTCCTTTGAGGAAGCGCTCTTAAAGGCCGTGAATCTGGGCGAAGACACCGATACAGTCGGAGCGGTGGCGGGAGGTCTTGCGGGACTTTTCTACGGATACGACGCGATCCCGGCTTCCTGGCTGTCCGAGATCCAGCAGCGGGATTTGCTGGAAGAAATCTGCGATATGGCAGATGCCAGGTTTGCACCGCAGAACAATGCCGGCACAGGCGCGGTCAAAGCGGCAGCAGAGTCTGTTCCGGTCAGCCGGGCGGCTCTTGTCGAGGCTTTCCGGGATACGCAGAGAATGCTAAGAGAAGATGGGACGCTGCGGCAGCAGAGCCTGGAAACAAAAGCCGGGACACGCCTGTTTCTCAGAGGATTCGAGACCTTCGATCCCAGGATTCGTCAGAGTGTTCCGGTCATCGAAGTGACCGGGGACACCACGTTCCATGCGGCGCAGCCTTATGTGGAGGCGGGAAAGAAAACTGCCGTGCTGAATTTCGCCAATGCGTACACACCGGGCGGCGGCGTCACAAACGGCGCGAGAGCGCAGGAAGAATGCCTGTGCCGGAGCAGCAGCCTTTATGATTCTCTGACGATTCCGTATCTGCTTGCAAACTACTACAAATGGAACGCAAGGAACACAGGAGACATGGGAACGGATGCGGTCATCTATTCTCCTGATGTGACCGTTTTCCGTTCTGACGATATGATCCCGGAAAATCTGGAAAACTGGTTTCGTGCAGACGTTCTGACGTGCGCCGCGCCGTATTATGATCCCGGCAAAAAGAAACCGGTTTCCATGGAACAGCTGGAAGAAGTATTCCGCGGCAGAATCCGCAACATTCTCGAGGTGGCCGCCGCCATGGACGAGGAGGTCCTTGTACTCGGCGCTTTCGGCTGCGGAGCCTTCAACAACCCGCCGCATCTGGTGGCCGGCGTGTTCCGGGAACTGCTAATCGACAAAGGATACGGCAGATTTTTCGAGAAGGTGATCTTTGCGATCAAAAAGAATAATGAGAAAAACACGAATCTGATGGCATTCCAACAGGTATTTGAGAGATGAGTGCCTGTTTTGAGAATAGCAAATGTTAAAAAGATGTAACAAAACCGTAATGGGGTCAGACCCCATTACGGTTTTGTTACAATCATTACAATTCCTTTACACCTGCTGCGATCGATACCTCGACTTTGCCGTAGGGAATGATCATCGCCTGGAAAGCGTGATAAATGTCAGGCTTTCCGGGCCATACGGTTTTTTTCAGCTGGTTGTGCTCGTCGAGCTGGTGGAACCAGGAACCACAGGTGTGGTCCAGAACCTCTTCATCCAGATACTTAAGGAAGGCAGCATAATCCTCTGCATATTTCGCATTATTGGTAACTCTGTACAGCACCGCGGAGGTGTTGATCGCCTCGGCGAGGGTCCAGTGCATTCTGTCATGAACGACCGGACGGCCGTTCCAGTCGGTGGTATAGACGAGACCGCGTGCGCCGTCCGCGTTCCATGCGTCCTGCACGGCGCGGTCATAAAGTCGGCATGCGGCTTCAATATACGCACCGGGATCACCGAGGGAGCCGGCCTTTCGGCTGCTCTCGGCCCACTGGACGATCAGACGGGACCATTCGATGCCGTGGCCCGGAGTGGCTCCGTAGGGCTTGAAGGGATCGTCCGGAGTCTCTTTGTTTTTCTCGAGTTCCGGCCTCCAGTCCGACGTGAAATGCTCCGGGATACGCCAGGAATTTTCCTCTGCCCATTTGAGCACCCGGTCGATGATGCGGCCGGCACGGACACGGTATTTTTCATCGTGAAGCGCATCCGCCGCTGCAAGAAAGGCCTCGACGGTATGCATGTTCGCGTTGAGTCCGCGGTAATCGTCGCAGACCGTAAATTCCGTGTTCCAGGTATCGCAGGACAGCCCTTCTTCTTCGTTCCAGAAAAATGTGTCATAGGTCCGGAGCGCGTCGTCAAGAAGCTCCTTTGCGCCGTCTATTCCGGCAAGATATGCACTGGTGGCGGCCAGAATGACAAAGGCGTGCGCATAGCACTGCTTGCCGTCTACCACGGCATTGTCGCTGGTAAGACCCGCATACCATCCGCCGTGCTCCTTGTCCTTCAGCTCGCCGAGAAGCCCCTTGACGGCAGCGGCGGCCAGCTCCCTGCTTCCGGCGTCACCCTGCATTGTGCCGATGCTGTAAACATGCGCCATGCGGCTGGTGATCCAGGTCTCCCGGATATGATCCTTCCACGGCGTACCGTCATCCGACAGATAAAAGCTTCCGCCTCCGGGAGAAGGAAACTGTCTGCCAAAGTTCAGAAGCGCCTGTGCATTTTCATGCAGGAACGCCTTATTTTCGTTGGTATCGATTTTGTATTTGTTTTCCAAGACTGCAGCACCCCCTGTTTTATCTGATCGAGTATACACTTCTGACCTCAAGTTTATCCACATTGCCTTTCAGCACTTTTACCCGTTTTTCTCCGCCGTTCAGATCAAAGAAATTGTCGGAAAGGAGCAGGTCGTCATTTGCATTCCGGATCTCAATGCTCTTTGCGTAGTGGCCGGCGCGGACGATGATCTCGTCGCCGTCTGCCCTTACGGAGAGGTTCGGATCGACAAAGCGGAAATGCTTCGGAGCACAGAAAAGCACGGTCCCGGAACTGACCTCATCACCGTTTTCCAGAAGCTGGTAGCTTACGTAATTCTCGTAAAGCTTCGCGTCGGCCATATCTTCTTTGTCAAGCCATACGGAGCAGAGCGCCGGCACGTTCAGATCTTTTTGTCCATCGCGGATGACAGAGCCGTCTTTGTCCCTCAGCTGCCACCGGACGGTCACGCTTCTTTCGCACATGGACTCGTTCGCCACATTCAACCGGATCGATTTTCTGACCGGGAAGGGTTCGGCGTTGGTGTTCATCGTCTGGCTGAGAAGACCTTCCTCCTCGCAGGATAAAAGAAGAGGAGAGAAGAATCTGCGGGCGTAGTAGTGAAGCGCCTTCCATCTTCCGAAGTAGTCGATGGAAGCCCAGGAAGCCACCGGCCAGCAGTCATTCAGCTGCCAGTAGATCGCGCCCATGCATCTGCCCCGGTTCCTTCTGAAATGCTCGACACCGTACCGGATGGCTTCGCCCTGCAGAAGCTGCGAGGCGTAGATCAGCGTGTCAAGATCGTTGGGATACAGGAAGGTCTGCTCCATGTAGTTCATGATCTTACCGTTGGCGGAAGCATTTCGCTGATGCTTTTCCATGATGTAGGAAAATACGTTCCGGTCCTCCGGCAGCGTGAAGCTTTCCACCGTCCGGATGGACGGGAATGACTGAAAACCAAACTCGGACAGGTACCGGAAATAGAATTTCCTGTACTCCGTAAAGGGCTTGTTGCCGTGCCATACGTCCCAGTAATGCACGTCGCCCCGGTTCTCGTCATTTGGCTCGTCAAAGGCACCGCCCGAAGA
>CAMNNM010000183.1 GCA_946545425.1 uncultured Blautia sp.
CTGTTTATGCTGGCAGATTTTGATACCATCGAAAAGTGCGTACAGAACAAAGTGGACAAAAAATACGAGTGGATGGCGGCGTGGGGACTTGCCTATACGATCCTTTACATCTACTTTAAGATCCTTCAGATCATCCTTGAGGTGCTGGGAAGCAGTAAAAGTTCAAATAGCTGAGAGATCAGTGAGGGCTGTGAAAATTTCGCAGCCCCTTTTTTTGTGTGCTTTTCTGTAGTATAATGGAACGGATGCCGGCAGAATGCCGCAGGTATACTATTGAAAAAGAGGAACTTAAAAAATGCAGATCATAGAAAACCGGTGTTTTGATGAAGAACGCGCATTGTACGGCAGCCACGCTCTGGCGGTAAAGAACTGCCGCTTTGACGGACCGGCTGACGGCGAGAGCGCGTTCAAGGAATGTACGGATATCGCGGTACAGAATTCTTTTTTTAACCTGAGATATCCCTTCTGGCATGATACAGATCTTAAGATCGACGGATGTGAGATGACAGATCTGTGCCGGGCCGCCTTATGGTATTCCAGGAATGTGTCGATCAACGACACAAAGCTGCACGGGATCAAGGCCCTCAGGGAGTGCGCGGATATCAGAATGTCAGACTGCGATATCGTTTCGCCGGAATTCGGATGGTCAGTCCGCGGGATCGAGATGAAGAACAGCAGCGCACAGAGCGAGTATTTTATGATGCGTTCCGACCATCTGACCTTCGATCATGTGACGCTGAAGGGAAAATATTCCTTCCAGTATATTTCGGATTCTGTTTTCACAAACTGCACGTTTGATACCAAGGATGCCTTCTGGCATGCGAAGAATGTAGTGGTAAAGGACAGTACCATCAAAGGAGAATATCTTGCCTGGTACTGCGAAAACGTGACGTTTGAGAACTGCCTCATCATCGGAACGCAGCCGCTGTGCTACTGCAGGGGTCTGAAGCTGGTCAACTGCCGCATGGAAAAGTGTGATCTGTCATTCGAAAAATCCGACGTGGAGGCTGTGATCCTCTCTGATGTGGACAGTATCAAGAATCCGCGAAGCGGCAGGATCGAAGTGCAGGGGCTTGGAGAGCTGATCATGGACGACCCGGAAGCAGAAGGAACCGTATTTGCCGGAGGAGCGGCAGTTCAGGCTTCCGGACAGAAGAAGGAAGTATAAGACGGAAATGGAATTGTATAAAGGAAGACCGGAAACCACAGAGGGGCGCCTGCCGCGGGAAGTCAGGACATACGATTTTCTGGACGGGCTTGGAATCGATTATTACCGGACCGACCACGAACGGGCCGACAACATGGAGGCCTGCAACGAGATTGATGCGGTGCTGGGCGTTCTGATCTGTAAAAACCTGTTTTTGTGCAACCGTCAGAAGACCCGGTTTTATCTGCTCATGATGCCGGGTGACAAGAAATTCAAGACAAAAGAGCTTTCGTCCCAGATCAATTCCGCAAGGCTTTCCTTTGCGGGTCCTGATGATATGCTGAAATACCTCGACATCGAGCCCGGTGCGGTAAGCATTATGGGTCTGATGAATGATAAAGAGCATGCAGTACAGCTTCTGATCGACGAGGATGTGCTGAGGGGGGAGGACCTGGGGTGCCATCCCTGCGTCTGCACCTCCAGTCTGAAGTTGAAAACCGCCGATGTAATGGAAAAATTCCTGCCCGCAGTCGGACACGGCTATGTGACGGTACATCTGGTGGGAGAAGATTAAAGAGCTGGCCGGATTGTTCCGGTACAGTTCCTGTGCAATTCAAAAAGGAGGGAAATCATGAAGAAATTTTCTGTATTGTTGATGTCACTGGTACTGGCGGTACTTCCCGCCGGAACGGCATTTTGTGAGACGGCAGACGGAGCCGCTGCGGAACCCGTTGTCGAAGCCGAGGCACCGGCTGCGGAGGAAATACTGACCGCCGAGCCCGCACCTGCGGATGAGGTGACTGCAGATGCAGCGCCGGCAGTTGAAGAAGTGACAGAAGGTTACGAAGAGATTTTTGCGGACTGGAATCAGGACGCCGCGTCCCTGAACACTCTGATCGAATATGTGGAAGCGGTGACAGACGAAGAATCACAGGATTACATTCCTGTTGAAGACCGGATCGCGGTCTTCGACATGGACGGAACCGTATACGGCGAGCTGTTCCCGACCTATCTTGAATACTATATGCTTGCCTGGACGATCCTGAAAAATCCGGATATTCAGCCGGACGAAGAAATGCTGGCGGTGGGCCGTGCACTCAGGGACGGTGCCCTTGACAAATCCTTCCCGGAAGAAATGCCCATGCAGCACGCCATTCAGGCGGCCCGCGCGTACTCCGGCATGACGCTGAACGAATTTGCCGATTATGTGACCCAATTTCTGATCCGCGAAGCGGACGGGTTCCAGGGAATGACGTACGGCGAAGCCGTATATGCGCCGATCGTGGAAGTGATCGACTATCTGAACGAGAACGGATTCAAGGTTTATATCTGCAGCGGCAGCGACCGTTTTATCTGTCGTACCCTGCTGGAAGGCGTCGTGGATGTTCCGGCTGAAAATATCATTGGTATGGACGTGGCTGTTGAGGCGACCAATCAGAACGGTGAGGACGGACTGGATTACGTGTTCTCTGCCGGAGACGACGTGATACGTACCGATAAACTGCTGATCAAGAACCTGAAGATGAACAAGGTGGCGCAGATCGTTCAGGAGATCGGCCATCAGCCGGTACTTTCCTTTGGAAACAGCAGCGGCGACGTGAGCATGCATAATTACACGATCACCAATAATGTATACAGAAGCGCAGCCTTCATGCTGGTGGCGGACGACGACGTAAGAGATTACGGAAATCCGGAAAAGGGCCAGGAGCTGAAGGAAAAGTGGGAGAGCAGCGGATATACGGTGATCTCCATGCGGGATGATTTCCGGACGATCTACGGAGACGACGTGGTGAAAACCGGAACCTTCCACTGGATGGACGAACTGGCGGAATAAACAAATTCAGAAGAAGGCAGTCACATTTCCTGTTGTGACTGCCTTCTTTTGTTGTTATACTCAGAAGTAGAAAAACTCTGAAACTGCAGCAGCTGAATAACCCGCGGAATCCTGTTTTTGAAAGGTGGATATTATGATGAAGCAAAGCAATGAAATTCTGACAAGACAGATCCCGCGGTCGGATATGATCCGGTGCGCCATCTGCGCAGATGCTCCCTGCAGCAGTGCCTGCGGGAAGACGGATCCGGCCGGATTCCTTCGAAGCATCTGGTTTGACAACGAGAAAACGGCGGCGGCAGGTCTTCCGGAGGAGAATCCCTGCGTAAACTGTCCGGCGCCCTGCGAAGAGGCCTGTGTGCGTCCGCATGAAGTTCCCGTCCGGTCTCTGATGGGACGTCTGTACGATGCGATCCGGCCGAAGCTGGAGATTCCGGTGCCGGAGGATGAAAACCGGCTGCGGACGGATATCTGCGGGGTTCCGCTGGAAAATCCGTTCCTTTTATCTTCCTCTGTGGTGGCGAGCACCTATGACATGTGCGCCAGAGCTTTTGAGGCAGGATGGGCCGGTGCGGCGTTCAAGACCATCTGCTCCTTTGATATTCATGAGGCGTCTCCCCGTTTTTCCGCCATTACGGGGGACAACGGGAGCATCATCGGATTTAAGAACATCGAGCAGCTTTCGGACCACAGCGTTGCCGAAAATATGGAGATCTTCCGCAGACTGAAACAGAATTACCCGACTAAGTTTATTCTGGCATCCATTATGGGACAGAATGACGCGGAATGGGAGGAGCTGGCACGACTCTGTGAAGAAAACGGTGCGGATGCGATCGAGCTGAATTTCTCATGTCCCAATATGGCGGACGGGGGGCTGGGTTCCGATATCGGACAGGTGCCGGAGCTGGTGGAACGGTTTACGGCGGCTGCCAGGCGCGGGACGAAAATACCGATCCTTGCCAAGCTGACGCCCAATGTCGCCAGCATGATCCCTGCAGCGGAGGCCGCAAAGAGAGGCGGAGCGGACGGCCTTGCGGCTATCAATACGATCAAGAGCATTATCGGAGTAAATCCGCATACCTATGTTTCGTCGCCGGCCGTGCACGGAATGTCTGCCGTTGGAGGATACAGCGGAAATGCCGTGAAGCCCATTGCGCTGCGCTTTATAGCGGAGCTTGGGCAGAGCAGGGAACTGAACGGAATGCATATTTCCGGAATGGGCGGCGTGGAGAGCTGGGCCGATGCACTGGAATTTATCATGCTGGGGGCCG
>CAMNNM010000184.1 GCA_946545425.1 uncultured Blautia sp.
TGCCAGCCCCGCAGCCGTCCAGCACCGCTGCTTCGTCAAGCTCCACCGGAAGCTTGGATACAAAACCGTAGATCAGAAATACCGTAAAGGGCGTCTGCATGGCGACATACAGAAGAATGATGCCAAGCTGGGTATTGTTGAGTCTTGTCACCTGCATGATCTTCATCAGGGCCACGTAGTTGACCGGAATGACCATGCCGAGGATCACGTACATGTAAAGCGCCGCGAAACCGCCGTTCCTTCTTCTGGAGAACACATAGGCGGCCATGCTTCCCAGAAGCACGGTGATCACAGTAGCAAGGCCTGCGTAGGTAAGGCTGTTGATAAAGCTCCTGCCCAGCTTTCCCTTTTCGATTACGGTATTAAAGTTTGAAATGACCCAGTGGCTGGGAAGCTTCATACTCATGGAAAGTGCTTCCCCGTCCGGCTTGAAGGCATTGATGACGATCAGGGCCATAGGAACGATGACCAGCATGGCGATTGCCCATGCGAGCAGGTTCCGGACGATTCCAAGAATGATTTTGCTTTTCTTTGAACTTGCCATTACTCCACCACCTCGTCCTTTGTCAGAATCTTAACCATAAAGAAACCGATAATGACCATGAATACGAACATGACCGAACTGATCGACGTTCCGGCCGCATAGAGACCCTTGGAGAACATCTTGAAGACTGCCGTATACATGACTTCTGTCCTGTGTCCGGGACCGCCGTTGGTCAGCGCATAGATGATATCGAAGACCTTGAGTCCGTACAGAACGTTCAGTACGATGGTGACCGCGATGGTCTGGCGCAGCATCGGAAGCGTGATATAGCGGAACCGCTGCCATCCGTTGGCCCCGTCGATGGCTGCCGCTTCGTAATAGACTTTCGGAATCGCAGCGATACCGGCGATCAGCATGGTCATAATGTAGCCGACACCTCTCCAGATATCGACCGCCATGACAGAACCAAAGGCCAGTTTCTTGTCGACCAGCCACTGTTTTGCCAGACCCTTAAGCCCGATCCCCCGCAGGAATTCATTCAGGAATCCGTTCTTCGGATGAAGAATGGAGGTAAAGGTAAGGCCTGTTACAAGAATGGGAAGGACCGACGGCATGTACAGAATTCCGCGGTGCAGGTTCTGGCATTTGACTTTGTCTGTCAGAAGTACGGCAAACAGAAGGCCCAGCCCTGTTTTGGCCAGCGTGGTGATCAGTGTAAACAGAAGCGTATTAAGAATATACCGGAAATAATCTTCTGTTCCGGAGAAGACATTGATAAAGTTTTTCCACCCCACAAAGTGGATCTCCTTTGAGTAGGCGGACCAGTCCGTAAACGAGTACCCGATACCGATGATGCCCGGCAGCACGCTGAGGACCGTATAGATCAGAACGGAACCCAGTGCGAAATACCAGGGATAGATCTTGGATTTTTTCAATTTAAAAATCCTCCTTTCCGCAGCGGCGTTGTTGTCGTATTCGACAGCGCAGCGTCGTCCATATGCTTTACTGTTATCTATCTTACCCAATTTTTGCCCGGTTTTCCATGCAACCGTCGGGCAGGTTTATGTGTTTTTTTAACCTGCGGCTTTTCTTTCAGGGCAAAAATTGCTACAATACAAGGAGAAATATTCGTACCGGCGTCCGGTACCGTAGTTGCCTCGACAGATAAGCAGAGGCCCAAAGCAAAAAGACAGTCAGAAAGGGTGCCATGAGAAGGAAGGATCGCAGTATTCAGCGGATTTTAAGTGAATATTTTCTGATGGTCAGTGTGGTCATTCTGGTCCTGTCGGCGGTTTTTCTGATCACGATCCAGTACAGGACGCTGCGGACCGAGGCCGAGGATGCTCTGCATAATATCTGTATCCGTATTGCAGAAAACATCGAACTTCAGGTGGAGCAGATGGACACTATTGCGCTGAACGCCATCAGTACCACGAATCTTCGGGAGGATCTGGAAGATTATACCAGATCCGGCAGCCAGAGCGCTTATCGTGAAACCAGGCTTCGCCAGGATATTACCGGCATGCTTACGGCTCTCAGGGGAATGGATTTTTCAATCCGGCAGCTGAATATTTACAGTATGGACGGAACCGGATTCGGCGCCGGCAGCTTCAGCGGACTTCTTCCTTATAATGCATCCGGGGAGGAATGGTTCCAACAGGCCGCAAAAGCAGATGGCCGTATCCATATTGCGCCTGCGCTTCAGAATCCGGTGGTTTCTTCCGGCTCCGGGGCTCAGGTCGATCAGAATTATTTTGCTCTTTACAGGCTGTATCTCAACAACTTCCGGACGCCCATGGGCATCGTGGAGGTGATGAAGAACTATGAAGAGGTCTTCCAGACGGCCTTAAGCCCCGGCGGCTCCTTTGACCCTTCCATTGTCGTTTACAGCGCCGGCGGAGAACAGATTTTTCCGCTTGTTCAGGACGGAAATACTGGCTCCTATGATTATTATTCCGAAAAGGATATGGGGACGCATACACTCCGCAATCCGGTAAGCGGTAACCGTGAATATGTCTTTTATCAGGATATGAAAAAAAGCGGTTTTGTCATCGCCGCCGCTGTTCCAAGTTCGCGCTATATGCAGCCGATCACCCGGGCAGTCTTCGGTATTGTTCTTCTGCTGCTGTTTCTGTTTCTGCTCTCTTTGCTGATTTCCAGGTATCTGTCCCGCAGGCTCAGTCTTCCGATCCGGACCATCGATACCTTTTTGACCGACAAGGAGACAGAACAGTTTGCCCCGCTCCAGATGAAGGATACCGGCGTTCGAGAGATCGATCATCTGAAGCGGTCCATCAACAAAAACCGTGACCGCCAGAAGACCTACGAGGCAACGCTTCTGAATCTGAAAGAAAAAGAACTGCAGGCCCAGATGCTGGCTCTGCAGTCTCAGATGAATCCTCATTTTCTGTATAATTCTCTCTCCAGTATTGACGAAATGGCACAGGAAGGCATGACCGGTCAGGTCTCGGAAATGGCCCGTTCTATTTCGGAAATCCTGCGTTATATTTCCTCCAACAGGGAACAGCAGATCTGTCTGGAGGAGGAGCTGGAGCTGACCAGCCTGTACCTTGGATGCATGAAGCTGCGTTACGGCGACGATCTGATCTACGACTACCACGTGGAGGATGAGATGCTGGAATACATGGCACCGAAGCTCTGCATTCAGCTGCTTGTGGAAAATGCCATCAAGTCCGCCACAACACAGCTGCCGCCCTGGCATATCACGGTGGACGGATATATCGGAAAAGAAAGAAAGTACCATTCCAGAGAATTTCCGGAAAGGCAGGAAGTCCGGAACAAATGGTTTATCACAGTCCTGGACAACGGTCCCGGTTTTGACCCGGAGGTCGATAAACGGCTTCGTCTTCAAATGGATGAGATTCTTAAAACCGGCATCCTGCCGGGACTTCAGATCGAAGGAATGGGCATTTTAAACATCTTTATCCGCCTGTATCTTCTGGACGGACCGGACTTTGTATTTGACTTTGGAAACCGGCCGGAAGGCGGCGCTTTTGTAACCATCGGAGGCTTTCTTGAGGAGGAAAAATCATGATCCCGGTTCAGCATTTTGGCATACTTCTGGCGGACGACGAGCCTCTTCTGCGGCAGTCGATGCGCCGGATTCTTGAAAGCTTCAGTCCGGATTTTGAGGTGGAGCTGGAAGCCTCAGACGGCAGTGCGGCTCTTGAGATGCTCTCCGGAAACAGGATCCATCTTCTGATCACCGATATCCGGATGCCCGTCATGGACGGACTCGCTCTGGCCTCCAGGGTACAGGAACAGTTCCCCCATATCCTGACGGTGGTACTGACCGGTTATGCAGATTTCGAGTATGCGAAAGAGGCCCTGCGGCACGGCGTTTTTGATTATCTTCTGAAGCCTGTGAATGAAGATGAGCTGCATAATGTCATGAACCGGGCCCGCAAAAAGCTTCTGGAAACCTATGTGCTTCCCGAGGATTCCGGATCCCACCGCACCGCGGAGGAAACTGTGGACTATGCGGTCCGCTATATGAAGGAGCATTACCGCGAGGACATCGATTTTGGCAAGCTTTCCTCCGACATGGGCTTTACATCCGCCTATCTGACCAAGCTTTTCAATCGTTATGTAGGTGAAACACCCTTAAAATATCTGACATCGCTGCGTATCGAGGAGGCATCAAGGCTTCTGCGGGAAACGACTTTTACCATAGCTGAAGTAGGCGCACAGGTCGGCTATCCCGATCAGTTTCATTTCAGCAAAACCTTCCGGAA
>CAMNNM010000185.1 GCA_946545425.1 uncultured Blautia sp.
TCCTCGTCAAACCGGGCCTTCAGCTCCACCAGTACCGACACCTGCTTGCCGTTTTCGGCGGCCTGGGCGAGGGCTGAGATGATCGGCGAATTGCCGCTGACCCTGTACAGGGTCTGTTTGATGGCCAGTACCTCCGGATCCCTGGCCGACTGACGTACAAAATCCACCACCGGATCGAAGCTCATATAGGGATGATGCAGGAAGACATCGCCCTCCCGGATCACCTGGAAAATATCCTTATCGTTCTGGAACGCGGGAACAGGGGCGGGTTTGTAGGACGGAGTACGGTACTGTTCAAACCCGTCAGCCCCATAAACCTTCATCATAAAAGTCAGGTCTATCGGTCCGTTGATGAAGAAGATATCGTCCTCCTTCACATCAAATTCTTCCTTCAGAACATCCATAAGCCTCTGATCGGTGTTTTCCTCGATCTCAAGGCGGATAACCTCTCCCCACTGCCGTTTCTTCAGCTGTTTCTGAATTTCCACCAGAAGATCCTCGGCCTCGTCCTCGTCGATGGTAAGATCGGCGTTTCTCATGATCCGGTACGGATGCGCACAGATCACCTCGTTGCTGAGGAAAAGACGGCTGATGTTCCGTTCAATGATCTGCTCCAGCAGGATCACCGTAGTCTCTCCCTCTTTCTCGGAAGGAATCGACACGATTCTCGGAAGAACGGAAGGTACCTGTACAGTGGCAAAGTCGACGGTCTTTTTTCCCTTTTTGTCCTTTTTGGAAATCAGGGCTCCGATATTCAGCGTCTTGTTCCGGATCAGAGGAAATGGTCTGGAGGAGTCCATAGCCATCGGCGTCAGCACCGGGTATACATTATCTTCAAAATATCTGTCGACGAAAGCGGCCTGCTCTTCATTCAGACTCTCGTGCTCCATGACCAGATGAAAGCCTGCTTTATTGACCGCCGGAAGGACCGAACGAATGGCAATATTATACTGCTGTTTCACCAGTTCATGGGTATTGATGCTGATCTGTTTCAGCTGATCCTTCGGAGAAAGACCTGCAATGTCCGGCTTCGTATATCCTGCATGAACCTGATCCTTCAGCGATGCGACACGGACCATATAAAACTCGTCCAGATTCGAGGACGTAATGCTCAGAAACTTCAGACGTTCAAACAAAGGAAGGCTCTTGTCTCTCGCTTCGCTCAGTACGCGTTCGTCAAACTTGATCCAGCTCAGCTCCCGGTTCACATAATACTCGGGTTTATCATAAAATTTCTTTATTTCTTTTTTAATATCCTTGATTTCCATAATCTGTCCGCCTTCTCATGTATTACGCACATCATCTGATCCCGTTTCAGCGTTTTTTTCTGCGCAGTGTCAGACTGATGCCGAAAATCTCTTCAAAAAATTTCACCTTATCCTGCAGAAGTCCCAGCTCCAGGGAAAGATCTCTTGTGGAGTCCAGAACGATGGTCAGCTGATCATCCTTCAGGGATGCCTTAAGGCCTTTTACCTTCTGATAATGGCTTCTGTCCATCGCATTGGCAAGCCGCAGGATCGCAACCAGACGGGCTGTAAGCAGGTACCGGCTCCGGTCCATCTGCCCTTCTTCCCCGTATCCGGATTCATATCGGAACTCGGCATTATTGTATCTGACCGTATTTGCGATAATGTTTCTCTCTTCAATGGAAAGGCCTATGATCTCGGTCCCCATGATAATATGGTACGAATGCTCTGAAACATGGTCCAGAGAGATATATTTTCCACAGTCATGCAGCATGACCGCCACCTGAAGCAGAAGGCGCTCTCTTGCTCCCATTCCGTGGATCTTCTTCGTGCTGTCAAACAAAGCCAGCGCAAGCTCTGTAGTGCCTTCCAGATGTTCCTTTCCGGATGCATATCTCTCTGCAATATTCCGGGCTACAGCCAGGATATCATTTTCAAAATTGTGGCCGCTTTTGATCAGACTGTTTTTCTCGGCAAAATCATAGGCGATACCGTCAAGAAGCGAAACGCCCGGAGCCCACAGGGCTTCCGCATTGAAGATATCGATAAACTTCTTGACCACGACCATGGTCGGCACGGCCAGGGAAGCATAGTCTGCATCGATCTCCAGCTCTTCGCTGATCTGTTCGACGGATTTATGAGCGATGGCGTCATAACGCTTGTCAAACTCCGCCTTGGTCAGGATCCGGTCCACAAGATCTTCATGAAAGATGCGGTCCGTCACCAGGTCTCCCATCAGGATCACATTACGTATATCATGGTCACCCAGATACATATTCTCAAAACTGGTAAGATCATTCCGGATAAATTCCTCCACCAGCTGATCATAATGTATGGTCGTTTTTTCAAGTTCCTTCAGACGTTCCCGGATCCTGACGCTTCCCATTTTCAGGGACTGGTTCACAACCAGCTCGCCCTTGTCAAAGAGCGAGAACTGAAGATTTCCGCCCCCGACGTCCACGATCGCGGTTCCCTTCTTGATCATCTTCTTGAATCCGGTCTCGTTGGCCGCTATGGACTTATATCCCAGGAAGTGCTGCTCCGGATTGCTCAGGATCTCGATGCGGATGCCTGTGGCACGGTAAATCTGGTCTACCGTAAGCGCAGGGCTCTTCAGTTCGCGGAACGCGCTCGTAGCGCAGGCCCGGAAGCTGGTCACGCCAAACTCTCTCATATTACGTTTAAAATCATTCAGGATCTCACAGAGATAGTGTATCGTTTCCTGATCGATCCGTCCGTTCGTGTAGGCATACTTTCCTACTTCAAGGCGATAGCGAAGGTCGTTCAGTTCTTTGATGCCCCCTTTTTTGGACAGTTCAAAGATCTTCATCCCAACTTCGTAAGATCCCACGTCAATCGCCGCAAAAACAGTTGCTGCCATTTTTTTACCCCCAAACAGTTCCTATTCTGTTATTGTTCCCAGCAGATAATCGATAAACTGCTGCGCGGTCCGTCCTGTCATCCCCCCGTGCGAAAGCTCCCACTGGTTCGCCTTAAGAAGCAGTTCATCCTCGGGAAGTTCCACACCATATCTGTCCGCCAATACAGACACAATTTTCTGGAATTCCTTCTTGCCTGGCTTTCCAAAATAGATCCTGACTCCGAACCGATAGACCAGAGAAAGCTTTTCCTGTACCGTATCCGAGGAATGCAGATCGTCGCTGTCCATCAGTTCCAGCTTGTCCGATGAACGTTCCCGGATCAGGTTTCTGCGGTTGCTGGTCGCATAGATCAGAATATTATCCGGCTTTTTCTCAAGTCCGCCTTCGATCACAGCCTTAAGATACTTATATTCTATCTCGAACTCTTCAAAAGAAAGATCATCCATGAAGATAATGAATTTATAGTTCCTGTTTTTTACCTGTGCGATGATCTCATTCAGATCATGAAACTGGTGCTTGTAAACCTCGATGATCCGCAGTCCGCGTTCATAGTACTGGTTCATGATGGCCTTGATGCTCGAGGATTTTCCCGTACCGGCATCGCCGAAAAGCAGACAGTTGTTGGCCTTTTTTCCGCTGACAAAGGCTTCGGTGTTTTCGATCAGCTTTCTCTTTGCCGTCTCATAGCCCACAAGATCGTCAAGCGTTATATGCGCCACTCTGGTGATCGGTTCGATCTCGGCCGTGCATCCGTCCTTGTGAACGATGCGGAACGCCTTGTGAAGTCCAAGCTTTCCTACGCCATAGTCCTTATAGAAGGATGTCATTTCATCAAGAAATTCCCCTTCATCCCGGCTGGCGGAAAGCTTTTTTCCCAGCTCCACGATGCGGTCCCGTATCCTGGAATTATATACCTTGCCTTTCATATCGACAGGCCGGAAATCCTTCATGACCGAAAAGATCCTGCTGCCGGAGGTCCTGTCAAGCTTTGCAATGTCAAAGCGGAACAGGCTCCGGAAGATCCTGAAATCCCATAGGGCAGCCTCGTTGATGCTTCCGTCACGCTTTCCGCGGATCTCACAGTCTTTGCTGAAGGTATTCTCGTGATTCACAAGAAGAAACGTCAGATAATCGTGCCACAGATTTCCGTAAAAGCCGTATTTTCCCGCCATCTCGAGAAGCATCGAAGCGGCCCTGTCGATCCGGGCCGGCGCATCCGTATCAGAAATCCGGTTCTCATTCTGCATGAACACGGACAGGATCTCAAGAACTTCACCCTGATCAAAGTTTCTGTACAGAATACAGTCCCTGTAGTTTAGTACAGGGCATTCGTTTCCCAGAAGCGCATCCTGTCTTTTTTTGCTGATACGCATGATTTCTCTGAAAAGC
>CAMNNM010000186.1 GCA_946545425.1 uncultured Blautia sp.
CGATGCCGAAAAGAGGCGCAAACATCAGCTTGAGCAGCTACGATGACATCTTTGAGACAGATGAAAGCCGTGCGGATGCCCAGCTTGAACGGGTTCAGAAGATACCAATCTCTGAACTGGTGCCATTTAAGGAGCATCCCTTCAAGGTAATAGATGATGAGGCTATGCTGCGGACCACTGAAAGCATTGCTCAGTATGGTGTGCTTACGCCGCTGATCGCAAGGCCTCTGGAGGATGGAACTTATGAGATCATATCCGGGCACCGAAGGGTCCATGCGGCGGAAGCGGCAGGACTTACGGAAGTGCCGGTCATTGTCAGGGATATGGATGATGACGCCGCGACCGTGCTGATGGTGGATTCCAATCTGCAGAGAGAGCATATCCTGCCGAGTGAGAGGGCTTTTGCTTATAAGATGAAGCTGGAAGCAGTGAAGAGACAAGGTGAAAGAACGGATTTGCATGAAGATGGAACTTCGCGACAAGTTGTCGACAAGTTAAAATCAGCGGATGTTCTGGGCCAAACCACTGGTGAAAGCGGTAGACAGATCCAACGCTATATCCGTCTCACCAACCTGATCCCTGAACTCCTGGAAATGGTGGATCAGAAGCAGATCTCTTTCAACCCAGCGGTCGAGCTCTCCTACCTGAAACCGGAAGAACAGCAGATGTTCCTGGAGGCTATGGATTATGCCCAGAACGCTCCGTCTCTTTCCCAGGCCCAGCGTCTGAAGAAGCTCAGCCAGGAAGGAGGTTTTACTCCCGATGCTATCCGGGAGATCATGACAGAAGTGAAAAAGGGCGATCTGGAACGGGTCACTTTTCGGAATGAGACCCTGAGGAAGTATTTCCCCCGATCCTATACTGCACAGCAGATGCAGGACCAGATCATAAAGCTTCTGGAACAGTGGCAGAAACGGAAGCAGCGTGATCAGCAAAGATAAAACCAGATAACGTACTATTGAAGACGGCGTTCTCCATGCGGGAATGTCTTTTTTTATGCCAAATATGAAAGGAAACCAGACTATGTCAAAGATGAAAGCAACCGATAAGCAGGCTATGGAGATCCTTAAGAAACTGGACACTTTGATCGGCAATTCCATTGATCTGGATGCCGAGATCGAAAGCAGTGAGGGTATCGATGAAGTCCTCTGTTGTCTGGAGGACACGATCGACGAATTCTGTGAGACTGTCGAACTGATCGAAGATATCCGCGCTTTTCTCATCGAACTGAATGAGATGGATGAAGAGGCACCGGAGGATGAATCGGAATGCAGCAACTGCTGTGCTCCTCCGGAGCTTCGCAACGAACTGATCCGGATCGCGGAAATGGTGATGGAGTATGAACGCATGGCTGCGGCAAAACGCGGCAGGAATGCGGCTGAGTCTGCTGTCAAGCTCCCCGAGGAAGACTCCGTGGCGATGCTCTTTTATGACTCCGAGGATTACAGGGTATTTCCCTTCGAACATGTCCTCCGCATCTGTCCCTGGGTCAATGAGCACAGCGTCCTTCGCGGGATCCCGGGCTTGAAGGATCTCTTCTATCTCTACGAGGAAGGAACGGAAGTCACGGTCGGAACAGGGAAGTATCTTGTAGGACCGGTCGTGGTCATCAAGCTGAATGACGATCATTTCCTCGTCACGCCGGATGCGCTGGACCGTCACCGTGTCCGCAAATTCATGAACGATAACACCGAGACTGTAGATTTTGAGAACGGCGCCAGCTATGCTGCGCTTCGTTTTGTGTAAGGAGGACCGGCCATGGATTATGAACAGTTTTTGGAACAGGTGAAGGAGGATCTGCAGGACCGCTTTCCTTATATGAACGTGGAGATCCGAAGTGTTGAAAAGCTGCAGGGTGAATCCTATACCGGGATCTCCATCACCCCTGACGGCAGCAATGCCGGAGCGACCATGAACCTGCATTCCCAGTACGAAATGCTGCAGGACGGCGTCCCGATGGCGATCGTTATGGAACGGATCGGCAGCCTTGCCGCAGATGCCATCGACCAGATCCCGCAGGTGGACGCTTCCACACTGTCGGATTATGAGCAGATGAAGCATACGCTTATTATGCAGGCGGTGCCGGTCGAGCCGAACCGCGCGCTTCTGGAAACCATCCCGCACAGGATGCTCGATGATATCGCGATCGTCTACCGCTTCCAGTTGGAACACAGGGAAAGCGCCGATGCCACGGTGCTTGTCACGAATCAGATGCTGCAGAATTACGGGATCACCGCAGAACAGCTGATGGCCGACGCGGCCGTGTCCGCCCCGCAGAGAAATCCGGCTTCTATCCGTTCTCTGGGAGAAGTTCTGGCGGAAATGAGCGGCGGCATGTTCGGGCCAGACGAAATGGGAGCGCCGCCTCTTATGGTGGCGACAGTCCCTGGAGCCGTCAACGGAGCCGGGGTCATGGGATATCCGGATTTCTTTAAGGATGCTTCTGAAATGATCGGCGGGAGCTTCTTTGTCCTCCCCTCCTCCGTGCACGAGATCCTGCTTCTTGCAGATGACGGCAGCATGAGCGCCAGAGAACTGAGCGCTATGGTCTCCGCCGTCAATTCCCAGGAGGTCATGCCGGAAGAACAGCTTGGCAGCGAAGCCTATCACTATGACGCGCAGGCGCAGATCTTTGAAAAGGCTTCCTCTTATGAGGACCGCATGCTGGAGGATCGTGAAATGATCGCGGACGCCATGCCAGGCACAGTCCATGAAGAAGCGGCAGCCTATGAAGCAGAGCCGATTTCGGAGACGATGACCGTCCTCATGGTGGAGCCGAACAAATATCCAAGGGAAACAGAAATCGGAACAGGTCTAAAGGACCTGCAGGAGGCTGTCGGCGGAAATATCGAAGTCATTTATCCCTTCGAGGACCAGGTGGGGCTCGTTATGAATGAAGAAGGCAAGATCAACGGCCTTCCGCTGAACCGGGCACTCAGAGACGAAAACGGCGAGATCATGGATGTGATTGCCGGTCCGTTTATGGTCGTCGGCCTGACCGAGGAAAGCTTCGGCTCTCTGACACCGGACCAGATGAAGACGTACGGAGATATGTTCCACACGCCAGAGATCTTTATGAAAATGGGCCGCGGGATCATGGCACTTCCTCTTCCCGAGGAGAAAGTGGAAAAAACGGAGAAGGCAGCAGATAAAGCCCAGGCAAAGGATCCCCAGAAAAAAGAAACGAAGGCCAAACGCAGGAAAACGCCGGATCACAGTGACAGGTGATCCACAGATTACCGGAGGGATTATGCAAAAAAAGCATATCCCTCCGGATCCCGGAAAAAGGAGGTGGTGATTCTTGCAGGAAGAGATAGAAAACAGGACCGTGAACCTGGTGATCACGACGACAAGACTGACTGCCAGGGCACTGATCTCCGGATATCGCAAGTTTGAGGAGCATCGCAAACAGCATGCTGCGGCAAAAGCTGCAAAGAAGAGCCAGAGACCGACCGGTAAGCAGACCGTGCAGGAGCTGATCGGCCAGAACCAGGGCGTCACCAGTATCGATATCGCGAAGACCGATCTCAGGGGCTTTGAGAAATATGCCCGCAACTTCGGCGTTGATTATGCGATCACCAAGGACAAATCCGGTGATGTCCCCAAATATCTCTGCTTCTTTAAGGCAAGGGATGCGGATGCCATGACGGCGGCGTTCAATGCCTATTCTGCCGAAGTCCTCAAAAGGCAGAAGGCGCCGAGCGTGCTGAAGCAGCTTGCCAAACTGAAGGCCTATGTACAGGCACTTCCGGGCAGGGACAAGATCAAGGAGAAAGAGAGGGATCTGAGCCGATGAAGACAGACACGAAAAGGCTGAAGAAGATCCTGATCCTCTCCCTTCCCTACGTCATCTTCGGCCTCATCTGTACCAATATAGGTGAGGCCTGGAGACTGGCGGAAGGCGCTGATTATTCAAAGAAAGTAATGTCGTTTTTCGGTACGATCGGCACGGCCTTCGGAAATCCTCTCCCGAGCTTATATCCGACGGATCTGCTTGTCGGGATCATCGCCGGAGCGGCATTAAGGCTGGCGGTCTTCCTCAAAAGCCAGAACAAGAAGAATTATAAGCACAACGTGGAATACGGATCCGCCCGATGGGGAGGGCCGAAGGATATCGAGCCCTTCATGGATCCGGTCTTTGAGAACAACGTGATCCTGACAC
>CAMNNM010000187.1 GCA_946545425.1 uncultured Blautia sp.
AACCGCAGCATCACCGAAAGAATCCTTTTCACATTCGTGCAAAGGTCTTCTCTGGTAAGTACGCCTTCTTCCATCGCTTTTTTCAGTCTTTCCGGGTATCCGTTGGCCATCTTCAGATCGTTTCCGGCTTTTTCTTCCAGATAATGCTCGCCGTGTGTCCACCAGTCCGTGGTCACGAAGCCTTTGAATCCCCATTCCTTTCGAAGGATTCCGGTCAGTACGTCACTGTTTTCGGATGCCTTTACACCGTTTACGATATTGTAGGAGCTCATGATCGTATACGGGTCAGCTTCCTTAACAATGATTTCGAACTGTTTCAGATAGATCTCGCGGAGGGCCCGCTCGGAAACTCTGGAATCGGATCCCTTACGGTTGGTTTCTTTGTCGTTGCAGCAGAAATGCTTCACGGAGGCCCCTACATGATTGCTCTGGATTCCCCGCACCATGGCGGCTCCCATCCTGCCTGCGATCACCGGATCCTCGGAATAATATTCAAAGTTCCTGCCGCACAGCGGACTTCTGTGAATGTTGACGGCCGGCGTAAGCCAGACGTAGATGTTGTTCTCTTTCAGTTCCATTCCGCCGGCACGACCCACTTCGTATAAAAGATCCGTGTTCCAGGTGGATGCAAGAAGCGTCGCGCAGGGGAACGCCGTGGTCGCCACACCGCAGTCCGGCATGATGCGGACGCCTGCAGGGCCGTCCTCCGTCATGAAATTCGGAATGCCGGCCGCCGGAACGTTTCCAAAGCCCCAGGTGTTGGCGACGCCGGTATTGGGCTGCCCGCCGGTAAGATGGATCAGCTCCTCATCGGAAAGAGAATCGATAAAAGCATCCAGACTGATCCGTCCTTCTGCCGCGTCGATGAGCTGCGGGCGGCCGTTTCCGTTCCACGCCTGTGCAAGCGGAACCGGCGCGATGGCGGGCTGTCCGGGAATCCATCCGTCTCCGAACTTGCCGCCAAAGTTCTGGCGCTCGAGGACATCCGCGTCTTCCGGACCGTTGTCGGTCGGAAGCGCTTCGAAGGATCCGTCGGAAAGCATCCTTTCCTTCAAAGCATGCGGCACGGCTCTGGCCGTAAGCTGCTCTGTCACCGTCGTCTTGTCAAGCTGCCAGGTAAAGTCTGCTTTTTCGGCATCCCTTACGTTTTTGCCGACATAGAAGCAGTATTCTCCCTCTTCCAGCACCCAGGCGGATTTCTGTACCTTTCCAAGATCGTCGTACGACGCCATATCGGAAACCCGGAAGCAGATCACGACCGTCTGGGATTCGCCCGGCATAAGAAGCCTTGTTTTCTGGAAGGCCGCCAGCTCTCTGGCCGGTTTTCCAAGCATTCCCTGCGGAGCGCTGTAGTATACCTGAACGACTTCCTTTCCGGGCACGGCGCCATCGTTGGTCACCAGAGCGCGAAGGACGATCTTTCCGTCCTCCTCGCAGACGGACTTTGTCTCCACAGAGAAATCCGTGTAGGAAAGACCGTATCCGAAGGGATACACGACTTTTTCCTTTGCGCCGGGAACCGTCTCGAAATACCGGTATCCCACATAGATATCCTCTTTGTATTCCACATATCTGGCAGATTCATGGAAGCCTTCGGTGGACGGATAATCTTCCAGTGTCCTGGCATAGGTATCCGTAAGGTGTCCGGAGGGATTCACGTCTCCCACCAGAACGTCCGCCATGGCAAGTCCGCCTTCCATTCCGCCCTGGAATGCCAGAAGCGCACCCTGAATGCTCTCGTCATCGGCAAACCATCCTGTGCTGATCATACCGCCCACGTTCAGAACCACGACCACCTTCCGGAAACGGCTCTTGACTGCTTCGACCATGGCTTTTTCGGCATTGGTCAGCTCGAAGTCACCGTTTTCGAAAATGCGGGCCGAAATATCGGTCATCTTCTTTTCGGTCGGATCCTGCTCATACTCATTCTCGTTGATCACAGCCTTTCTGTCCCAGCCTTCTCCGGAAAAACGGCAGATGGTAACGACGGCCGTATCCGCAAACGCTGCCGCCCCCGAAAGAAGTTCTTCCGGTACGGCCGGCTCAACGGTGAGTCCCGGCACGGTGCCTTCCGAAAGCTGCTGTTTTACGTTTTCCTCATAAAACCGTATGGTCTCCGGATAGACAAGAACCTTTCCTTCTTTCTCCTTCAGGGAAAGACCCTGGGCCAGATTTCTGACATAGGCGCAGTAGACGTCTCCGGAACCGCCTCCGCCTTTTACGTAATCGATGGTTCCTTTTCCGAACAGAGCGATGCGTTCTCCCTTTTTCAGCGGAAGGACCTCCTGCTCATTTTTAAGAAGGACCATTCCTTCTCCTGCTGCCCTTCTGGAAAGTGCGATATGTTCATCTGAGCCTGTCACGATGCGCCCGTCTTTGCCAAGGGGCTTCACCGGGGTATAAAGTGCTCTCTGCCATCTGCTCATGATCGTGTCCTCCTGTTGAATGATTATCCATTCTACTCTATTTTTGTTCTGTACTCAACAGGAGATTCGTGATATCGTAAAGAAAAAAGTCAACTCTCACAGTCCAGTATGAAATAATGACAGCCGGAAAAGCGGAATGGAAGGAGGCAGGCGCATGAAAGAACGAACCTATATCTGCATCGACCTGAAATCCTTTTATGCCTCCGTAGAATGTATCGAGCGGAATCTGGATCCTCTGACCACCAATCTTGTGGTGGCGGACCGCTCCCGCACCGAAAAGACCATCTGCCTCGCAGTTTCCCCCTCTCTGAAGGCCTGGGGCATTCCCGGCAGGGCCCGGCTGTTTGAGGTGACACAGCGGGTAAAGGAAGTGAACGCCAGGCGTCTTCAGAAAGCGCCCGGCAACGTCTTCTCCGGCGAGTCTTCCGATGACCTGAAGCTGAAAGCGGATCCGTCTCTTTCGCTTTCCTTTATTGCGGCGCCTCCGAGAATGGCTCACTACATGGAATTCAGCACCCGGATCTATCAGATTTATCTCCGGTATGTCTCAGCCGAAGACATTCATGTTTATTCCATCGACGAAGTCTTTATGGATGTGACGGCCTATCTGGATACCTACGGTCTCTCCGCCCGGGAACTCGCAAGAAAAATGATCCACGAGGTTCTGAAGGAAACCGGCATCACGGCGGCGGCCGGAATCGGCACCAACCTTTATCTGGCAAAGGTCGCCATGGATATCGAAGCAAAGCATGCTGAGGCCGATGAATTCGGCGTACGGATCGCGGAGCTGACCGAAGCCTCCTATCGCAGATCTCTCTGGACTCACCGGCCGCTTACCGATTTCTGGCGGGTCGGAAAAGGCTACGCCCGTAAGCTGGAAGAAAACAATCTGTTCACCATGGGTGACATCGCCCGCTGTTCCCTCGGAAAACCCGAGGACTATCAGAATGAGGAGCTTTTGTACAATCTGTTCGGCGTCAACGCAGAGCTTCTGATCGACCATGCCTGGGGCTGGGAGCCCTGCACCATCGCGGAAATCAAGGCGTACAAACCCGAAAGCCACAGTCTCGGGGCCGGCCAGGTACTGCAGGAACCCTATTCCTTTGAAAAGGCTCTTCTTGTATTTCAGGAAATGGCGGACCAGCTGGCGCTGGATCTTCTGGACAAAGGACTGTGCACCGATCAGCTGGTCATGACCGTCAGCTACGACAACAGCAATCTGACAGACCCGGAGATCCGAAAAGCCTACAAGGGTCCTGTGACCAAAGATTACTATGGGCGTAAAGCTCCGAAGCATGCCCACGGGACCATTCACCTGGAACGATATACATCCTCGTCCCGTCTGATCACAAATGCTGCTTCCGATCTGTTCCGGCAGCATGTGAATCCCCTGCTTCTTGTAAGGAGGCTGGATATTTCTGCGGGAAACGTCATTACGGAGATCGAAGCCCAGAAGAAAGAAATGCAGGAACAATCCTTTGAACAGATGGATCTGTTCACGGATTACGCGGCGCTCGAACAGAAACGCAGAACAGAAAAGGAAGCCCTGGAAAAGGACCGGAAGATTCAGAACGCCATGCTTTCGATTCAGAAGAAGTATGGCAAGAACGCAATTCTGAAGGGGCGGGATCTGGAAGAAGGAGCGACCGCGAGAGAACGCAACCGTCAGATCGGAGGGCATAAGGCATGAAGCAG
>CAMNNM010000188.1 GCA_946545425.1 uncultured Blautia sp.
GACGGAGCGGATATGCTGTGCTTTGCCAGCATTTTCAACAATCCTCTGCTGGACGGCCGTTTTATGGTGCAGCTCTTCCGGCATGCAAAGGAAAACGGCATGAAGATCGCCGCCGACATCGTTGCGGCCAAGAACGGCGAGACCATCGACGACGTGCGGGAAGCTCTTTCTTATATCGACTACTTCTTCCCGAATTATGACGAGGCGGCCGCTCTGACCAAAAAGACCGACATCGACGAGATCGCGGATACGCTTCTTCAGTGCGGCGTGAAAAACGTGATCCTCAAGATCGGTAAACGCGGATGCCTGGTGAAGAACGCTGAGCAGCGCTTTATCACCCCGTCCTATCCGAAGGCGACAGTCGTGGACACCACCGGAGCAGGGGACAACTTCGCGTCCGGATTCCTGTCGTTCATCATGGAAGGAAAAAGTCTTGAGGAAGCCTCACGGTTTGCGAACTGCACCGCGTCCCTTGCCATCGAAAAGATCGGCGCGACCACGGCGATCCGTTCGCGTGCCCAGGCCGACGAAAGATACGCGGATTATCTCCGCGAAACAGGACTTTCAGAATAAAGGAAGGTAAAAACATATGTCTGAGACGGTGATCCGTCCGGCAGGCGACAGTTCGCTGCTGGTCGAATTTGAAAACGAGATCAGTCTCGAGGTGAATTCCAAAGTACAGGCTCTGAAGCATACATTGGAAAAATCCCCCTTTGAGGGGATGGGTGAAATGCTGCCCACATACCGCTCGCTCCTTGTTTTCTACGATCCCCTGAAGATCCGCTGGAAACAGGCTCAGGAGGAGGTCCGCGCAAGGCTCGGTTCGGCAGGAAAGGTGAGCCTTCCCAAGGCCATCGTGACCGAGATCCCGGTCTGCTATGACAAGGAATATGCCGTCGATCTGGAGCATATTGCCGAAATCGAGCACAAGACGGAAGAAGAGATCATAAAGATCCACAGCCAGAGCGACTATTTTGTATACATGCTTGGTTTTGCGCCGGGCCATCCGTATACGGCAAGGTTCGAAAATCCGTTCTCCTTTAAAAGAATGGAAAATCCAAGACTGAAGATACCGGGAGGCAGCATTGTCGTGCAATTAGGATTATCAGATATCATACCCTTTGACCAGCCCTGCGGATGGAACATCATCGGTTCCACGCCGGTAAAGGCCTGTGATTACCGCAAGGAGGATCCCTTCCTTCTTCACGCGGGCCAGTGGATCCATCACAGACCGGTCAGCAAGGAAGAATATCTGGATATCAAAAGACAGGTGGAAGCAGGCTCCTACGTCTGCCGCAGCTGGGAAAAGGAGGACTAGAGATGGCGGTCAAGGTACTTTCTCCGGGAATCCTGACAAGCGTCCAGGACGGCGGCAGAACCGGATATCAGCAGTACGGCGTATCGCCGTCAGGCCCCATGGACCTTCGTTCGTTCCGGACAGCCAACATTCTGGCCGGCAACGACGCAGATGAGGCCGGTCTCGAACTGACACTGATGGGCGGAGAATATCAGTTTCTTTCTTCCCATGTGATCGCACTGGCCGGGGCAGACATGAACCCCATGCTGAACGGGAAAAAGGCTGGTATGTACAAAGCATTGTGCGTAAACGCCGGTGACGTGCTGAAGCTTGGCTTTGCCGCATCCGGCTGCCGCTGCTACATGGCGGTCCGCGGCGGCATCGACGTGAAGCCCGTCATGGGAAGCCGTTCCACCATGGTCGGAAAGCAGTTCGGCGGATACGAAGGACGAAAGCTTCAGAAGGACGACGTTCTGCAGGTAAAAGACCCGGGCAGTGCGCCTGCCCATCCCGAAACCTGGTTCACGGATCCCGTACAGATCCCCGCAGGTCCGCGCACGTTACGTGTGATCATGGGACCGCAGGAAGAGCGTTTTACGGAACAGGGAATTCATACATTTTTAACCAGCGAATATACGGTCGGACAGGATTTTGACCGTCAGGGCTACCGTCTGGACGGACAGAAGATCGAGCACAAGACCGACAGCAACATCGTGTCCGACGGCGTGGTAGCCGGTTCCATTCAGGTTCCCGGTACGGGCCTGCCCATCATCATGACGGCAGAGCATGCCACCGTCGGCGGGTATACCAAGATCGCCACGGTGATCACCGCGGACCTTCCGCTGATCGGCCAGTGCAAGGCCGGAGACCGCATCCGTTTTGAAAAGGTCACGGTGGAAGAGGCGCAGGAGATCCTTGCAAAAGAAGCGCAGAAGCTCGAGGATCTGAAAAAGCTGATCAGCGACCCGTCTCACCTGCCGGAGCCCGAGCAGGAGGAAGCGCCGGTCCGGGAATTCGAGTACACAAAAGACGTGATCCTGACGATCAACGGAAAAGCATACGACGTCAGAATACAGAAGATCAAAGATGCCGAATAAAGGCGGCTTTCATGGGAGGATACAGAAAATGTTTCAGGTAGATCTGAACAGTGACATGGGCGAAAGCTTCGGAGCATACAAGATTGGCGGAGACGAGCAGATCATCAAGTCCGTCAGCTCGGCAAACATTGCGTGCGGCTTCCATGCCGGCGACCCGATGGTCATGGCAAAGACCGTGCAGATGGCAAAAGAGAACGGAGTCAGCGTGGGAGCACATCCGGGCTATCCGGATCTTATGGGCTTCGGAAGAAGAAAAATGTCTCTTTCCCAGGCCGAAATCAAGAACTATATGAAGTACCAGATCGGCGCACTGAACGCCTTTGTGACAAGCGCGGGCATGAAGCTGCAGCATGTGGCTCCCCACGGCGCCCTCGGCAACCTTTGCCAGTATGACCGCGAGGCGTCCCGCGCCATCGTGGAAGCCGTCTACGAGATCGATCCCGAGCTGATCATCTACTACTGCGCCGGTGCAGTGCTTGGCGAAGAAGCCGTAAAGATCGGCCTTCAGGCGAAAGCCGAGATTTTTGCCGACCGTGCCTACATGGATGATCTTTCGCTGGTACCCAGAAAAGAAGAAGGCTCCATGATCACAGACGAAACCATCGCCATCGACCGGTGCGTGCGCATGGTCAAAGAAGGAAAAGTTACGGCCAGAAGCGGCAAGGAGCTGAGCATCAACGGCGATACACTCTGTGTACACGGAGACGGACCGAAAGCCCTGGCTTTTGTACAGAAAATTCGCGAACGTTTCCAGAAAGAAGGAATTGAAATAATCAGTTTTCAGAACCGCAGATAAAAAGTAAGGCGCATTGAACCGATTTAGCCTGTCAAACCTTGCAGAAAGTAAATGCCTATGCTAAAATTACAACAGAAATCTAAAGTAATTCATCCTATCTCCAGGAGGCAGGGTATGACAATACAGCAGAGGCTTGAGGCAATACGAAGAATCGTAAAAACGGAGACGAGAGTAGTTGTTTCTGAACTGAGCAGACAGTTTGATGTAACGGAGGAAACGATCCGCCGCGATCTTTACAAGCTCGAGACCGAAGGTCTCGTTACCAGAACGTATGGCGGCGCCATCCTGAATCAGAACATCACCTATGAGAACGTGGATTTCCGTCGGCGGGAGCAGACAAATCCGGAGCAGAAGCGTGCGATCGCCGCGCTGGTTTCTTCTGTGATTCCGTGGAATACCACGGTCAGCGCTGACGGCAGCTCCACCGTGGCCGAAGCGCTCAAGATGCTGTCCGCTCACGAAGGACTTACTGTTCTTACCAACTCCATCAAGGCCATCGAGAATCTGACTGACAGTAAAGTACGGCTGGTCTCCACAGGGGGAATCGTAAATGCCAATACCTGCTCCTTTGGAGGAATGGTAACCCAGAAGATCCTTGAAAACTTCAATACAGAGTTTGCGCTCCTCAGCTGCAAAGCCATCAACATGGACGGCGGAGCCTACGACTCCAACGAAGAAGAAGTTGAGCTGAAAAAGCGCATGTTCGGCCATGCAGCAAAAACGATCCTGCTGGTGGATTCCTCCAAGTTCGACAGGATCGCCTTTGTTCATATGCTGGGCCTGGATCAGATCTATATGCTGATCACCGACAAAAGACCCTCCGAAAAGTGGTGTGATCTTCTTAAGAAAAAGGGCGTAAAGCTTCTTTACCCCGACATGGAAGAAGACAGCCTGGACGACGACAGCC
>CAMNNM010000189.1 GCA_946545425.1 uncultured Blautia sp.
ATTCCATCTGCCTTGTATTCTTCGGAAAGAAGTCTGCCTTTTGTCCGGATCAGGGCGACGGTGGATGCCTCCTGATAGGGGATCAGGCGTTCCACAAACAGCTGGCCTTCTGAAAGAAGCTCCGAGAGAACGCTCTTCAGCTCGTCGATTCCTTCGCCGGTGCGGGCGGATATTTTTACGGTCCGGTCGGCGCGGAAATCGTGCAGCGAAGCTGCTTCTTCCCGGTCCTGCTTGTTGAACAGCGTGATGATCTTGCTGCCCTGCGCGCCGAGCTCCCGCAGTGTCTCGTATACGATATGCATCTGCATCTCGGCCTGGGGACTGGCGGCGTCCACTACATGAAGGATATAGTCGGCGTATTTCGCCTCCTCCAGGGTGCTCCGGAACGCGTCTACCAGGTTGTGGGGGAGCTTGCGGATAAAGCCTACCGTGTCCGTCAGAAGAATCTGCTGGCCGTCGGGAAGCACCAGAAGCCGCGTGGTGGGATCCAGCGTGGCAAACAGCTTGTCCTCCGAAAGGACGTCCGATCCCGTAAGCAGGTTCAGAAGCGTTGATTTTCCGGCATTCGTATAGCCGACGATCGCCGCTGTTTTTATGTTTCCCCGTTCCCGGCCTTTTCTGAGGGTCTCGCGGTGTTTTACCACTTCTTCCAGGTCGCGTTTCAGAGACGAGATGCGCACACGGATGGCACGGCGGTCCGTCTCGAGCTTTTTCTCGCCGGGACCTCTGGTCCCGATGCCGCCGCCCAGACGCGAAAGCGATTCGCCGAGGCCTGAAAGGTGGGCCGCCCGGTACCGGAGCTGCGCCAGCTCCACCTGGATCTTGCCCTCGCTGGTAATGGCCCGCGCGGCAAATATGTCCAGGATCAGAAGCGTCCTGTCCATTACCTTGCATTCCAGTTCCCGTTCGAGATTATGCATCTGGATCGGGGACAATTCGTCGTCGCAGATGACGCCGTTGGCGTCGTAATAGGCCAGGAGGCCTTTCAGCTCCTGGATCTTGCCCTTTCCGATGTACGAGGAAGGGCTCACCGCATCCAGATTCTGGATCATCTTTCCTGCCGTGACGGCGCCCGCCGTCGCAGCCAGCTCCTCCAGCTCGGACAGGGAGGCTTCCACATCCTCTCCGTTTCTCTGTTTTACGCCTACCAGGATGACCCGTTCCTCTGTCTGGCGAAGATTGTCTATCATGATTCACCGACCCTTGTCTTTAAAAACGCAAGCTCTTCCTGGGCTGCCTGATCGTCCGGGAACATGATGCAGTATTCCTCTGCTTTCTGCTTTGCCGTCGCAAAATCCAGCCTTTTTTCGTAGACGACGATCTCGTTGAAAAGAAGATTCTGCATTTCGGTCGTATTGGAAGTCTTGATGCCCGCGGCGATATGCTCGAGGGCCGCGTCGTAGCTTCCCTCGGCGATGTCGCAGAGGGCAAGGCCGTTATAGGCCTTGGCGTCGCCCGCCCCTTTGTTCAGGTACTGTTCGTACATGATCCTGGCATTGGCGATGTTGTTCTGCGCCGTATAAACCATTCCCAGCAGAAGAATGGCTTCCGTGCTTCCCTTGTTCATGGCCGTGCTGAGCGAAGAAGCGGCAGCGGAATAATCTCCCATGTAATAGTGGATCCTTCCCTGGTCGCAGTAGTCGTCTGCCGTTTTCGGCTCTCCGGAATTGGCCGTCTCAAGATAACCGATCCCGTCCGCTTCCATTCCGCGGCTCATGTATTCCTCATAGATCAGAAGCGCCATGTCGTAGGAGCTGTCGTTTTTATAGGCTTCCGTAAAATCCGCGGAAGCCTCCTGATACGAGTCCATGGCCAGCGCCACGCTTCCCGCCAGGAACAGAACCTGGGGATCCTTGCCGTTTTCGGCCACAAGCACCTGGCAGTCGGCCATGGCCTGATCGTAGTTTCCGTTTCTTAAGTATGCGGTCGCTCTGTACTCCAGAAGATCCTTCCGCAGTGCCTTTTCGAGCTTTTCGGTTCCCAGGGCCCGGGAAAAATATTCCGCGGCTTCCTGATATCTTCCGAGTCTCAGACAGGAAAGGCCTGCTCCACGCAGCGAACGCGCCGGAAGGAGCCCCTGCTCCACGCATTCCAGATATTCTGCCAGCGCATACTCATAGCTTCCCTGCTCCAGGTCTTTTCCAGCCTGGTCATATTTACGCCTGTCCTCCCCGCATCCCGACAGCAGAACTGCTGCAGCCGAGAACACAAGGACCAGTTTCAGAATCCTGCCGGTCTTTTTCATGCCACTTCCCCCTGGCCAAGTTTCGCAGCCTGGTCGGCGGCGATCAGGCTGTCTATGATATCGTCGAGATCCCCGTTCAGAATACTGTCAATGCGGTGAAGCGTCAGCTTGATCCGGTGGTCCGTCACCCTTCCCTGCGGGAAATTGTAGGTCCGGATTTTTTCCGAACGGTCGCCGGTACCGATCTGGCTCCGCCGTTCCTCGGCTTCCTTGTCGTGCTGCTTCTGGCGTTCCAGCTCGTACAGCCGGGATCTCAAAACCTTCAGCGCCTTGTCCTTGTTTTTCAGCTGGGATTTCTCGTCCTGGCAGGAGATCACGATCCCGGTGGGAATGTGGGTCAGCCTGACGGCGGAATCGGTGGTATTGACGCACTGTCCCCCGTTTCCGGAAGCCCGGAATACATCGAACCTGCACTCGTTCAGGTCCAGATGAAAATCGATCTCCTCAGCCTCGGGCATGATGGCAACGGTACAGGTGGAGGTATGGATCCTTCCGCCGCTTTCCGTTTCGGGCACGCGCTGAACCCTGTGAACCCCGCTCTCGTATTTAAGCCTGGAATAGGCTCCGCGGCCGTTGATCAGAAAGGTCGCTTCCTTAAAGCCGCCAAGGCCGTTCTCGTTGATCGACATCAGCTCGGTCCGCCAGCCCCGGTTTTCGGCATATTTTACGTACATCCTGTAGATATCCGACGCGAAAAGGGCCGCCTCGTCTCCGCCGGCCCCGGCGCGGATCTCTACGATCACGTTCTTTTCGTCGTTGGGATCTTTTGGAAGAAGAAGGAGCTTCAGCTCATGCTCGAGCGATGAAATGCGTTCGCGGGCGTCTGACAGCTCTTCCTTCAGCATGGCGCGCATCTCTTCGTCCTTTTCTTCCTCCAGCATCGACAGAGAATCCTCCACCGTTTCCTGGCAGCGTCTGTATTCTTTATACGCGTCCACGATCGGCTGCAGATCGCTCTGCTCCTTCATCAGCTTCTGAAAGCGGGCCGGATCCTGCACGGCGCCGGCTTCGCCCAGTTCATTCATGATCTCTTCAAACCTGGTCACCAAAGCTTCCAGTTTATCAAACATTTTATCCTCCTGCGGAAGGTTCCCCTCAGGGATGTATGCCCATGACCACCCGGTCTGCTCCGGACAGGTCGTTTATGATCTTTATCTTTTGAAAGCCGCGGTCCTGCATCATTCTGCTCACCGCGGCTCCCTGGCCTTTTCCGGTTTCGAGAAAAAGCGCGCCGCCCTTTTTCAGGTGCTTTTCAGCTTCTTCTGTGATTTTTCTGTAAAAATCGAGTCCGTCTTCGCCTCCGTCCAGCGCCATCAGCGGGTCGTGGAGGCGCACCTCGTCCATCAGGGTGTCGATTTCCGCCGTGGGTATATAAGGCGGATTGGAAACGACCGCGTCGAACAGCGTCACGCCGGCGTCATCTGTCCCCGGGACGTTATCCGCCCGCAGAACACCTTCCGCTCCTGCAACGCTTTCCGCTGTTTTCAGTGCCTCGAAAAGATCGCCCTGCCGGAATTCTGCTCTGTCTGTCACGCCGGCTCTTTTGGCATTTTTCTTCGCCGTTTTCAGCGCAGCCCCGGAAAGATCCGTTCCGACGCCCGCAGCAGAAGGGAGAAAGAGCAGAAGGCTGATCAGAATGCAGCCGCTGCCTGTACACAGGTCCAGTACCAGGGGAGCTTTTCTGTTCTTCAGAAAACCGATGGCCGCTTCGCAGAGGGTCTCGGTGTCGGGCCTCGGAATCAGCACGCTCTGGTCTACTTCATATTCTTCTCCCATGAACCAGGCGGTTCCGGTTATGTGCTGAAGCGGGATCCTGCCG
>CAMNNM010000190.1 GCA_946545425.1 uncultured Blautia sp.
AACAACAGACAACGCGCCGCCGGCACGTTGTCTGCTGAGATCATTTTATCCCGTCCGGGATCAATTTTTAAGTTCGGATGTACACTGCGGGCAGCGGGTAGCCTTGATCGGAATCTCGCTCTGGCAGTACGGGCAGGTCTTGGTTGTAGCGGGTGCTGCTTCTTCCTGCTTTTTCATCTTCTCTGACATGGTGTTGAGTGCCTTGACGATCAGGAAAATAACCAGTGCGGTGATCAGGAAATTGATCACGGCAGTGATGAAATTACCATAGCCAAGAACCGGTGCGTTTTCTCCGCTTCCAAGCTTTACGCTGAGAGCCGAAAAATCTACTCCACCGAAAATGCCAAGGATAGGTGTAATGATATCCTCGTTAAGAGATGTAACAATTGCCGTGAAGGCGCCGCCGATGATGACACCGACTGCCATGCTCATGGCATTGCCGCGAGTGATGAATTCTTTAAATTCTTTGATCAGGCCCATCTGCTTCTCCCCTTTCTGAATGAGCTTTTTGCACAACAGCAAACAGAATGTTTTGCGTTCACTGTAACATTATATCGCATATTCTGCCTAAGCGCAACATCTTTCACAGCTTTCAGAATGTTTGTTTACCTATGATCTCCCAGGAAGAACAGCGCCAGCGTTCCGGGGCCGGAATGCGAACCGATCGTTGGATTGACATAGTTGATCAGAACGGTCTTAAGGGGATATTTTTCCCGGATCTTCTCTTCCAGGAGTCTGGCATCCTCCAGGCAGTCGCCGTGACTGATAAAGATGGTATCACAGCTGTCCTTATAGCTTCCGATCTTCTCGTCCATAAGCCTTGCCAGCTCCAGGACGGACTTTCTCCGTCCGCGGACCTTTCCGATGGCGATCAGATGTCCTTCGTCGTCCACGTGAAGCACCGGTTTGATGCTCAGGATGCTTCCCACGATCGCCGTCGTTTTCGACACCCTGCCTCCTCTGTGAAGATGGAACAGATCGTCAACGGTAAACAGATGCACCAGATTCAGACGATGGTCTTCCACCCATCTCGCATTCTCCTCCAGGCTGTCGCCCGCCTCTTTTCTGAGGCATGCATAATGGACCAGCAGTCCCTGTCCCAGAGACGCCGCCAAAGTATCCACTACCATGATCTTCCGTTCCGGATATTTCTCACGAAGCTCTGCGGCAGCCGTTTCTGCGCTGGCACAGCTTCCGCTCAGTCCCGAAGAGAACGACAGATACAAAATATCCAGTTCCTTTTCGAGACAGGGTATCATAAGCTCCTTGACCTGCTCCGGATTTACCTGTGCCGTCGTGGGCATGGAGCCCTTGCGCATGGCCTCATAAAACTCGTGGTCGTCCATCCTGTTTTCGGGACCATACTGCTTTCCATTCATGGAATAGCTCAAAAACGCACAGCTTATCCCCTTCTCGTCAAGATAGCTCTGGGGAAGATCAGCGCAATTGTCAGTGAGGATCACATAATCGTTCATGGCAGTTCTCCTGTTCTGTTTATTATCATGTTTCGTCCAGTATTTCCATAGCCCGCAGAAGCTGGGGATCCTTTTCAGGGTCCGGCGTCTCCGGAAAGCCTTCTTCTCCTGCCTCGCATACTACGTCCGGTGTGATCCCGATCTCATGGATCTTGTTCCCATCCGGCGTAAAATACTCTGAGATCGTAAGCTTCACCGCACTGCCGTCGTTCAGTCCGATAATGGACTGAACGACTCCCTTTCCAAAGGTAGTCGTCCCCACCAGAGTGCCGGTACCGTAGTCCTTCACTGCTCCTGCAAAGATTTCGGAGGCACTGGCGCTGTTTTCATTGACCAGCACGCACAGCGGAAGTCCCAGTTCGTTTTTCCCGTCACAGGTTTCTTCGGTCCGGTTTCCGTTTTTGTCCTCCGTATAAAAAATAACGCCTTCGGGAAGAATCTTCCGTAGTATGTCGCAGACAGAAGTCACATAGCCGCCGGGATTATCTCTGAGATCCACGATCAGCTTCTGAAGCCCCTGTTCTTTCAACGATGCCATGATCTTTTCATACTGATCCGGCGCCACTCCGGTAAATTCGGATATACGAATGTATCCCGTTCCGCTTTCATCCAGCATCTGACCGGTGACGGCCGGAATCTCCACCCTCTCGATGGCGACAGTATACGAAAGCGTTTCCTCTCCTCTCTGGATCGTAAACTCCGCGCTGTCCTTTCCGGTATTCCGGATCAGACCGGCCACATCAGAAAGCGTGAGGCCCTTTACGGGCAGACCGTCGACAGCGGTAATGACATCGCCGGCCAGAATACCGGCTCGCTCTGCCGGAGATCCTTCATAGACCCGGGTGATGTCAACACTGCCTTCCGCATTCATTGTCATGACGATCCCGACTCCCGAATAGTTTCCTTCGGAAACCGTCGTCTCTTCCTCATATTCATCGGCGGTATAATACCGGGAATAAGGATCCTTAAGGCCCGCCATAAGCCCCGCATACATGCCGTCGGCCAGATCGTCCGGATCGATATCGTAAAGGAAACCCGTATCTACGATTTTTTCGATATATCCGAGTTTTTCCGCCCTGCCGGAATCCGAAAGCAGGCCGCTCTTCGGGTAGTGAAAGATCAGCCCTTCCGGAGCCGAGGTCCGCAGGCCGATATAGATACCTGCTGAAACGGACAGGATTCCACAGATGAGTCCTGTCACAAGTCCCTTCATATAATCTTTCATGACGTTCCCTCAGACCATGCTCTTATACTCTCAGATGCTTTCTGGTACTCCAGAAGCTTCCGACAAATCCGATGCCCACTCCCAGCAGAATACCGATGGGACACAGAGACCGGAAGATGGCGTTCGCCGGCATAAATTCCACGGAACCGGTAAGAACACTATAGCGGGTAAGAATGAAATCCACCGTGCTGCGATAGCCGAAATACAAAGCGATCAAAGGAAGGGCAGCTCCGACGACGCCCAGCAGAACACCCTCCAGCACAAACGGCGCGCGGACAAAGCGGTCTGTCGCCCCGATATATTTCATGATCCCGATCTCCTCGCTGCGCACCGTAATGCCTACCGCAATGGTATTGCTGATCAGGAAGATCGAAATGACAAGCAGTATTCCGATCACGGCGACAGAAATGACATAGACGATCTGGTTGATGCTTCCCAGCGTTCTGGCTGCCCGCTGTGCCTGCTTGACAGATCTCACATTCGGGAGCGAGGCGATATATTTGACCAGAGCATCCTGCTCTTCGATGTTTTTCACGCTCACCTGATAATTGGAAGAATTGACAAGCGGGTTGTCTTCCAGAAATGCCTGCGCGGCAGAGGGATCATCCGGAAAATAATCCTTGATAAAGCCTTCCAGTGCCGTATCGGCGGATTCATATTTGATCTCGGCCACTTCGGGACGCTGCCGGATCAGGTCTCCGATCTCATTGATCTGGTCCTGCGTCGTTCCTTCATTGAAGAATACGGTTACCGGAACACGCTCTTCCACGCTTTTGGCGATATAATTTACGTTATTGATAATGGAATAAAAAATCCCGAACAGAAAAATGCAGGCTGCCATGGTCATGACGGACGCAACGGAGAACATCCAGTTCCGTCTGATGTTTTTGAAGCCCTGCTTCAGGATATACCAGATGGTGCTGGGTCTCATTGATAGCCTCCTTTTTTGATGTCACTGACGATCACGCCTTCGTGCAGCGTGATGACTCGCTTTTTCATGGCGTTCACGATTTCCTTGTTATGTGTGACCACAAGGACCGTCGTTCCCCGGTTATTGATCTGTTCCAGCAGCTTCATGATCTCGATGGAAGTCACCGGATCCAGGTTGCCTGTGGGCTCATCCGCAAGAAGAATGTCCGGTCTGTTTACGAGCGCCCTTGCCAGAGCGACTCTCTGCTGCTCTCCTCCCGAAAGCTCGTCGGGATTTGACTTATATTTGCCGGCCAGTCCTACCTCCTGCAGCACCTCCGGTACCCTTTTGCGGATCACTCGTGTGGGTCTTCCCACGACGCGCTGGGCAAA
>CAMNNM010000191.1 GCA_946545425.1 uncultured Blautia sp.
CTCTACGATATCTCCACCATGGACGTGGCGGGAACCACCGACAACTATCTGATCCCGATGAACGTATTCGACCGTCTGTTCGAGACCCGTATGGTAGACGGCACCGCGGCGGTTGTCAACAGTCTGTGTGAGGACTACTCGGTCAGCGAAGACGGCCTGACTTATGAATTTACCCTGAAGGACGGAGTGGTCTTTTCAAACGGAAATGCGCTGACGGCTTCCGATATTCAGTACACCTTTGAAAGACTTCTGATCCTCAACAAGGAAAACACAGATATTCCGCTTGAGGTGGCGGGAAGCGAAGCGGTGGTGAACGGTGAGGCCGAGCATCTGGAAGGCTTCCAGGTAACCGACGATACCCACTTCTCCATCACGCTCTCCGCGCCCAACGCAGGCTTTACGGCAGAGCTTTCGGCACCGGCCATGTCGGTCGTCGACGCCGAGACCATGGAAGAGGTACAGAACTTTGGCATTGAGCCGGCCGACACCATCGGCACCGGCCCGTACATCGTGACGGAATGGGTTTCCAACGACCATTATACGCTGGAATACAACGACAAATACTGGGGCGAAGAGCCGTCCGTAAAGAAGCTGATCGTCAAGGTGATCCCGGACGCCAACACCCAGAACCTGATGTTCCAGAACGGCGAGCTGGACCTGATCGACCTGCAGAACCTGGACACGGCAGTCGTGGAAGCTTCCTATAAAACGACCTATGCCGATCAGATCGTCAGCACTCCCAAGGTAGGCCTGACCTATCTTCTGATGAACGAAAACAACGAGTACCTGAAGGACGTGAACGTCCGCAAGGCCATCGGAATGGCCATCGATGTGGACGGCATCATCGCGGGCCTGTTCGGCGGCGACGCCATCCGTGAAAACGGCATCATCCCCACCGGGATCTGGGGCCACAACGATAATCTGGAAGGTTTCACCTATGATCCGGATGCAGCCCGTGAGCTTCTGAAGGAAGCCGGTTACGAAGACGGGGACATCAGCTTCGAGCTTTCGATGGACTCCGCAGCCAGCGGAAATATCCAGCTGGTATATCAGACCATCAGCCAGATGCTCGGCCAGATCGGGATCAAGGCAGAGGTCAAGAGCTACGACCACGCCGTATGGCTGGACGTGAGAAACTCCGGCGAAATGGATTCCTTTGTGGCACGCTGGGGCATGGACTACAACGATCCCGCCAACATCATGGTTCCCTTCTTCGGCAGCGCCGAGAGAGCAAAGACCCGCAGCCTGAATTACTATGATACCGATATCATGGCAAGAGTCGCGGCAGCATCCGCGATCGTGGATGACGCAGAGCGCGAAGCCGAGTATCAGGCACTGGAAGAAAAGATCATCAGCGAGGACGCCGCGTGGATCCCGATGTTCGCAGAACTTCATCTGTACTGCATCGGCGA
Organism: uncultured Blautia sp.; assembly: GCA_946545425.1. Classification (GTDB taxonomy): domain Bacteria; phylum Bacillota; class Clostridia; order Lachnospirales; family Lachnospiraceae; genus Blautia_A. The sequence continues at coordinate 1,413 of CAMNNM010000191.1, forward strand.
CCGTGTCGAAAGCTTCACTCCGCAGTGGGCCGGCTTTACCGATTTCTATGCATCGGACGTCGTGCTGAAGTAAGCGGAAATATTTGGCAGATTGAATCAACAGTCAGAACAGATCAACCCGCGGGGCCGTCATGGCTTCACGGGTTGATGGCGATTTAAAAGGAGTATTTTCATGGGACGAAACTCTTTGAAGAGGGTTCTTCAGGCAGTCCTGGTCCTTCTGGGCGTGGCCCTTCTGATCTTTCTGATGCTGCGCGTCGTTCCGGGCAATCCCATCGCGACCATGATGGGAGAGCATGCGGACCCTGCGGCCATCGAGAGGATGACGGCGGAGCTGGGGCTGGACCAGCCGGTCTACATTCAGTTTTTCCGTTATGTCGCAGACGCGGTGAGAGGTGATTTCGGCACCAGCTATACGCTGGGAAAACCGGTATCGCAGCTGATGGGTGCGGCCTTCGGAAATACCCTGATCCTGGCACTGATGGCCGCTGTGTTTGCCTGGATCCTCGGAATCGTCAGTGGAATCATTGCTGCAGTCCGCAAAAACGGACTCCTGGATCACCTGTTCATGGGCCTGTCCCTTCTGGGCGTTTCCATGCCGGTGTTTATGGTGGCCATGCTTCTGCAGTATGTGATCTTCGCCAACAAGATCACGGCGATTCCCATCTCCGGCGTGGAGAGCTGGAAGGGCTTTATCCTGCCGGCCATCGCGCTTGGCTGGAACTCGGCCGGAAGCGTCGCCAGGCTGGTGCGCTCGACTCTTGTCGAGATCCTGCAGGAGGACTACATCGACACGGCCCGCGCCAAGGGGCGCGGCCAGATGGGCGTTCTGATCCTGCATGCCCTGAAAAACGCCATGCTGCCCGTGATCACCATGATGGCGCTTCAGCTGTCCAGTATGCTTTCCGGCGCCGTGATCACGGAGACGATCTTTTCCATTAACGGCATCGGCCGTCTGGCGGTTCAGGCCATCTCGGGCCGGGACATTCCGCTGCTGCAGGGGACGGCTCTGTTCACCACGGCAGTTGTGATACTCGGAAATCTTCTGGCAGACTGCCTGTACGGCGCGCTGGATCCCCGGATCAGAAAGGAGGCCTGAGACATGCGGATGAAAAGCAGACAAAAACAGCCCGCAAAGGCGCATGACATCAGGCTGGAAAGCCAGACGGGGGAAGCCGAAGGCTTCGGTACGCTGATGCGCCGGATGGCCCGGGACAACAAGCTGGCCGTGCTCTCTGCCATCGTGATCCTTCTGATGGTGCTTGCCGCGGTTTTTGCGCCGTTCCTTTCCAAATATGATCCCGCCTATATGGATCTGATGAAACGCCTTTCGGCTCCTTCGGCAGAGCATCTGTTCGGAACCGACGAAGCCGGCCGGGATATTCTGGCCAGGACACTTTACGGCGCCCGGGTCTCGTTGCTGGTCGGCGTGGTCCCCACGGTCGTCAGCATGCTGATCGGAGCCGTGCTGGGAGCTGTTTCCGGATTTGCCGGGGGATTTACCGACACCCTGATCATGCGGATCGCCGACATCATGCTGGCATTTCCGTCCATGCTGCTGGCCATGGTCATCATGTACGTGCTGGGCGACGGACTCATCAACGTGTTCCTGACGCTTGCCATCGTCAACTGGGCCAGTGTGGCGCGCATTGTCCGGTCGGAGACACTGCGTCTTAAGGAGACCGAGTACGTCGAAGCGGCCCGGGTCATCGGAGTCAGAAAGGCGGTCATCATCTTCCGGCACATCCTGCCGAACTGCATTCCGACCCTCATTGTTCTGTTTACGCTGAACGTGCCCTCGGCGATCCTTACGGAGAGCAGTCTGAGCTTTCTGGGTCTTGGAATCCAGGCGCCGGACGCCTCCTGGGGCCTGATGGTCAACACGGGACGCCAGTTTCTGTACAACGCCCCGTGGCTGAGTCTGATTCCGAGCGCGGCCATCATGATCATCGTGCTTGCGTTTAATTTCCTGGGGGACGGCCTGAGAGACGTGCTGGATCCCCACCAGAAAAACCGGTAAAGGAGGGCGTCATGGAACAGAATACATTGGAAGTAAGACATCTGTGCGCCAGCTTCTTTACGGAAAAGGGCGAGGTCAAGGCCGTAAATGACGTTTCTCTTGAAGTGCCCGCCGGAAAGATCGTGGGCATCGTGGGAGAGTCGGGATGCGGAAAAAGCATGACGGCCCGGGCCATCATGGGACTCATCAAGAAGCCGGGAAAGGTGGTCGGCGGACAGATTTTTCTGAACGGCCGCGACATTACCGCGCTTTCGGAACGGGAGCGCTGCCAGATCCGGGGATCAGAGATCTCCATGGTCTTTCAGGAGCCGATGACCAGCCTGAATCCGGTGGTAAGGATCGGGACCCAGGTGGAGGAAGCCCTGCTTCTGCATACTCAGATCTCCAAAAAGGAAGCCCGGAAACGGACCATTGAGATCCTGGAAGCCGTCGGGATCTCCGAGGCGGAAAAGCGCTGCCGGAGCTACCCGCACCAGCTGTCCGGCGGACTTCGCCAGAGAGTCATGATCGCCATGGCCATG
>CAMNNM010000192.1 GCA_946545425.1 uncultured Blautia sp.
TGAAAAGCTGAACGGCACGGACCCGGGCCGGCTGGCATATGCGTTTCATGCGTCTCTTGCAGAGATGGCGGCGAAGGCCCTGATCCGGGCAGGAGAAAAGACGGGAATCCGCACCGCAGCGCTCAGCGGCGGTGTTTATCAGAATACATTACTGTTAAAATTGACAAAAGACATGCTTGAGAAAAACGGCTTCCACGTACTGACCCATCATCTGGTCCCGCCCAACGACGGGGGGATCTGCCTGGGACAGGCCGCGGCGGCCATGGCAAGGATTCAGATACAGGAGGAAAATTGAATGTGTGTCGGATTATCCGCAAAGGTCGTTAAGGTAAGCAGAGGGACCGCTCTGGTGGACGCTTCCGGAGCCAGAAGAGAAGTTTCGGCGGCGCTCCTTACAGATCTGGAGCCCGGAGATTTTGTGATGGTGCATGCCGGTGCTGCCATCGCAAAGATCACGCAGTCGGACGAGGAAGAGGCCTCAGGTCTGATGGAGGGGCTTCTTTCATGAAACAGGACGGCGTGAAGACAATGAATGAAAAGCAGGGCGGTACACAGTCCGCAATCGAGATGGCACGCCGCATTCTTTCAGAATATGACGGGAAACCAATCCGCATCATGGAAGTATGCGGAACGCATACCCACGAGATCTTCCGGCAGGGGATCAGGAGCCTTCTTCCCGAAAATGTACAGCTGATCTCGGGTCCGGGATGTCCGGTTTGTGTCACACCGGTCTCATTCATCGATGAAGCGGTCATGCTGGCGCTGGAAAAGGACTGTACGATCTGCACCTTCGGCGACCTGGTAAGAGTGCCGGGCTCTTCTTCGAGCCTTCAGCTGGCAAGAGGAAAGGGCGCAAAGGTAAAGGTCGTCTATTCTCCTCTGGACGCGGAAGATTACGCGCGCGAACATCCGGAGGAGCAGGTGGTGTTTCTGTCTGTCGGCTTTGAGACGACCACGCCGTCCTGCTGTGTGGCGGTACAGAAGGCCGAAGAGGACGGACTTTCCAATTTCTCGCTTCTGACGGCAAACAAGACCATGCCCGCCGCCTACAATGCCATGATGGATTCGACGGACGCCTATCTGTATCCGGGACATGTGTGTGCTGTAATGGGCACAAAGGACTGCCGGGACATGCTGGAAAAGGGCATGAGCGGAGTTGTGGCAGGTTTTACGCCGCCTGAACTGCTGACAGCTCTGGCCGTGATCGTGAAAAAATCGCAGGAAGGCAAGCCTTTCTTTGTGAACTGCTATCCGAGAGTGGTGCGGGACGAGGGAAGCCCTGACGCCCGGGCCATTGTGGACAAGTATATGGAGTCCTGCGATTCGCGCTGGAGAGGCATCGGAATGCTTCCGGATTCCGGCATGAAGCTGAAACCGGAGTACGGTGCTTTTGACGCACGGGTGAAGTATGATCTTCCGGCAATCGAGGGCAAAGAAAACAAGGCCTGCCGCTGCGGCGAGGTCCTGCAGGGAAAATGCACGCCGGAGCAGTGTCCTGTTTATGGAAAGGGCTGCACGCCGGAGCATCCGGTAGGCGCCTGCATGGTTTCGTCGGAGGGAGCCTGCTCGGCGTTTTACCTGTATAACAGAAAGTAAATTCCTGCCATATCTGCAACCGGGACGTATTTAAGGACGGACAACAGCAGATATGAGGCAGATGATAAAGAGAACAGAGAGGTCCTGAAAAAAATGAATCTGGAAGGAAAGACCGTCACCCTTGCCCATGGGGCAGGCGGAAAACAGACGGCAGAGCTGATAGAAGCAGTATTTAAGAAGCATTTTTCAAATCCCCTGTTTACGGCGGACGACGCGGCGGTGCTGCCACGTCCTGAGGGGAAAATCGCTATGACAACCGACGGCTTTATCGTATCTCCGCAGTTCTTTAACGGCGGAAATATCGGAAAGCTGTCCATCTGCGGCACGGTCAACGATCTGACGTGCATGGGAGCGAAACCCCTGTACCTGACCTGCAGCTTTGTCATCGAGGAAGGCTTCCCCATGGACAAGCTGGAGAAGGTTGTGTGTGCCATGGAGGAGACCGCTGCCGAGGTGGGCGTGAAAATTGTTGCCGGCGATACCAAGGTGGCCGGAAAGGGCCAGGTGGACGGACTGTTCATCACCACGACAGGCGTGGGTCTTGTGATGGAAGGCGTTCATACGTCAGGCGCGCTGGCAGAGCCGACGGATGTGGTCCTCGTGACCGGCGACATCGGCCGTCATGGCTGTTGTATTCTTCTTGAACGCGATGATTACGGCATCGAAGCGGACGTAAAGAGCGACTGTGCTCCGCTGTGGAATGCGGTACATGCGGTCCTTTCCGAAGTACCGGATGTGCATGTAATACGGGATGCCACGCGGGGCGGCGTGGGAACCGTACTTTATGAAATTGCTGCCGAGAGCGGCGTCGGTTTTTCGCTGAACGCGGACGCAGTCCCTGTGGAAGAGCAGGTAAAGGGCGTTACGGGCATGCTTGGCCTGGATCCCATGTATCTTGCATGCGAGGGTACCCTTGTCATGATCGTGCCCCGCGACAAGGCTGACAGAGTTCTGGAAATCCTGAGAACGCAGCCGCACACCGAAGGGGCCGCCGTGATCGGAGAGGTGACAGCGGAAGAAAAGGGCCGTGTGGTTCTGGAAACCCGTATAGGTACCAGGACCTATCTTCCCCAGCCAGGAAACGAACTGCTCCCGCGGATCTGCTGAAAACGCGTGGTGTAATAAGCTGTATATTTCATATAAAAAAAGGAGGATCACCATGGAAACAAGAGTAGCACTTATTTCAATCATCGTTGCAGAAAACACCGATACTACAAAACTCAACGAATATCTTCATGATGCAGCCCCTTATATCATCGGCCGCATGGGCATTCCGTATCGTAAAAAGGGAATCAATATCATCAGTGTGGCGGTAGATGCCCCGCAGGATGTGATTTCGGCTCTGTCCGGAAACATCGGCAGACTGGACGGAATCTCCAGCAAGGTAGTTTATTCTGGAGTCGTCTCCGCAGAATAATGACAAACAAATTTAGAGATGGCAGTTTCATTTGAGGCAGACTATGTACAGAATAAAGGCAGATAAGGCACAATTTCCAATCCTTTTTCCACAGGAACTGGAATTTAATCCCCCGGTTCACGGAACCTGGAACATCGTTCATATCAGCATGCTGGTCCCGGAAGCCCACAGTATTTATGTGTGTTCCGATAACTGCATGCGCGGCGTGGTGATGACCGCAGCCGAGATGGGCTGTCTGGACCGTTTTTCCTGTGTGACGCTGCGGGAGCGTGACGTGATGGTGGACAACCTGGAGACGATCACCATCGAAGGGGTATCCAATGTGATCGAGCACCTGGAAAAGCATCCTCCGGCTGTTTTCCTCTTCCTGGTCTGCCTGCATATTTTCACATCCAGCGACGAGGAGTACATTCTGAAAAAGCTGCGGGAACGGTATCCGGACATCTGCTTTGTACGCTGCTATATGGACTGTGTACGGCAGAAGACCGGCCCAACTCCTGATATGAAGCTTCGAGGCTTTGTGTATGAGCCAATTGAAATCAGGGAAAAGAAACCCGGCAGGGTGAATGTTCTGGGTTGTGATCTGCCCTATAAAAAGGACAGTGAACTGCTGGGGTTTCTGGAACAGAGGGGCTGCATTCCCATGCAGCTGCAGGACTGCGGCACGTGGGAGGAGTATCAGAAACTGGGTGAGGCAGAGCTTAACATCTGCACGTATATGAACGCCCAAGAGGGGCTTCAGAGGCTTTCCGAGCGGATCGGATCGAAATATCTGTATCTGCCGCCGGCAGTGGATTAT
>CAMNNM010000193.1 GCA_946545425.1 uncultured Blautia sp.
TTTATGACCAAAGGTCATTTTTATATCTGATGCAGTTATACTCTTGTTTGTCAGATTCGTCAATTAGAAAAACGCACGAATAATCCGCTGACTTTTGGTCATTTTTAATAATTGACTTTTAGTCATTCTTTGTATAAAACAGGTAACGGATCCCGGAGATCCTGCCCTGTTTTCTGTGGTTTCCGGGTCAGTTTCATTTATATGGAGATGAAGCATTATGGGAAAAGCCGAAGAAAACAAAAAAACAAAGCAGAACGCCTTGTATTCCACCGCGTTCCATCTGTTCACCACCAAAGGTCTTGCCAAGACCACCATCTCGGATATCGTGGAAAGCGCCGGCGTCGCCAAGGGTACCTTCTATCTGTATTTCAAAGACAAGTATGATATCCGCAATAAGCTGATCGCTCACAAGACCGCCGAACTGTTCAACCGCGCGTTTCAGGCTCTGCAAAGCCAGAAAAAAAGCATGGGCTTTGAAGAAAGCCTGGACTTTCTCATCGACTATATTCTGGACCTTCTTTCTCACGACAAGCCGCTTTTGATCTTCATTTCCAAGAATCTTTCCTGGGGAGTCTTCCGGGGTGCGCTCAGTGAAGTCACGGGGGAAGACACCGCGTCGCTTGATTTCGAACAATCCTATCTGGGTGTGCTAATGCTAAGCGAAAAACAGTACCGTGACCCTGAGCTTTTACTTTTTACCATTCTCGAGCTGGTGGGGGCCACCTGTCACAGCTGTATACTGTACGGGCAGCCTGTATCGATCGAGGAATATAAACCCGTGCTCCACCGGAGTATTCACGGCATTCTGAAAAGTTTTGAGAGCGCAGAATAAGATCCGTACAGGGACGTCTTTCCGGCATAAGGCGGAATATCTTCCCAAACCACCGGTTTGGTGATATAATTGTCCTGTTATTTTCTATTACCTGAAAAAGAGGGTTTCAACATGAAGATTATAATTATCGGAAGCGGCAGAGTCGGCAGAGCTCTGGCAGAACAGCTGCAGAACGAAAAGGCCGACATCACGCTGATCGACGTGAATGAGCGGAAGATCAATCTGGTACTGGAAGACGTGGATGCCATGGGCATCATCGGAAACGGTGCCTCCATCAATATTCTTATGGAAGCGGGTATTGAAAGTGCGGATATTCTGATCGCGGTGACAGGCTCGGACGAGCTGAATCTGCTCTGCTGTCTGATCGCCCAGAAAGCAAGCAAATGCCAGACCATCGCAAGAGTCCGTAATCCCATCTATGGCAGTGAGATCGGATTCATCAAGGAACGTCTGGGACTTTCCATGTTTATCAATCCCGAGCTGAGTACAGCCCAGGAAATCTCAAGACTTCTACGCTTCCCCTCTGCTTCCAAAATCGATACCTTTGCAAGGGGCCGGGTCGAGCTTCTGAAATTCAAGGTCCTTCCCGAACTCCATCTGGGCGGCATGACGGTCTCTCAGATCGCAGACAAGCTGAAGGTTGAAATTCTTTTCTGCGCCGTGGAACACAACAACGAGATCACCATTCCCAACGGAAATACCGTCATCAGCGAGGGCGATCTTGTTTATATCATGGCAACTCCGAAGAAGGCCGCCGAGTTTTTCAGAAAGATCGGTCTGAAAACCACGCAGGTACGAAACGTCATGATCGTCGGCGGCGGTACGATCTCGTACTATCTTGCCACGCTTCTTCAGGACATGCGCATCGAGATCAAGATCATCGAAAAGGACAAGGAGCGCTGTGAATTTCTGGCGGAACGCCTGCCCGGCGTGACCATTATCAACGGAGACGGAACGGACCGTGATCTTCTTCTCGAAGAGGGCCTTCCAAACGCAGAAGCCCTGGTCGCCCTGACGGATCTGGACGAAGAAAACATTTTCCTGGCCCTGTCTGCCAAGAAGTCCTCTTCCGCCAAGCTCATTGCCAAGGTCGACCGGCTTCCCTTCGACGACGTCATCGATTCTCTGGATATCGACAGCGTCATCTATCCCAAATATGTAACCGCCGACAGTATCCTGCAGTATGTACGGGCCATGCAGAACGCCAGCGGCAGCAATGTCGAGACACTTTACCACATCATGGAAAACCGTGCCGAGGCACTGGAGTTCCGTGTCAACGAGGTGTCCCCGGTGGTCGGCATTCCGCTTTCCAAGCTGAAGCTGAAGCCGCATCTGCTGGTCGGATGTCTTAACCGGAACGGCAAGATCCTGATTCCCCGCGGTCACGACATGATCGAGGTCGGCGACACCGTCATCATCGTGACGACCAATGAGGGACTGAAAGACATTACGGATATTCTTGCCAGATAAAGGGGGACGCCATGAATCATTCCATCATACGGTTTGTGATCGGCAAAATATTAATGATAGAAGCCGGCCTTATGGTCCTGCCCCTTATATGCTCCATGATCTATCGTGAGTGGAGCGTTGCCGTGGTCTTTCTGATCACGATCGGCATTGCTCTGGGCCTCGGATTTCTGCTTTCCTTCAAAAAAGCCGCCAGCCCGGTGTTTTATGCCAAGGAGGGTTATGTAGCCACCGCCCTCAGCTGGATCATCATGAGTATCATAGGATCTCTTCCCTTTGTTTTCAGCGGTGAGATCCCGAATCCGATCGAGGCGTTCTTCGAAACGGTATCCGGTTTTACCACCACCGGAGCCAGTATTCTGCTGGATGTCGAGGCTCTTTCCCACGGAACGCTGTTCTGGCGCAGCTTTACCCACTGGATCGGCGGTATGGGCATTCTGGTCTTTATGCTGGCCGTGCTTCCGCAGACCAACGGCGCCTCCCAGATGAATCTGATGAAGGCGGAAAGCCCGGGACCAAGCGTTGGAAAGCTGGTTCCCAAGCTGGGTACCACCGCCAAGTACCTGTATTTCATCTACATGGGCATGACCGTTGTGCAGATCATTCTTCTGCTGATCGGCAGGATGCCGTTGTTCGACACTCTTTGCATGACCTTCGGCACAGCCGGAACCGGCGGTTTCGGTATTCTTAACAGCAGCGCAGGGTCCTACACCGTTTATCAGCAGGTGGTGATCACCGTATTCATGCTCCTGTTCGGTGTCAACTTTAACGCCTACTTCTTTATTCTGACAAAAAAGGTCTCCCAGGCACTGGCCATGGAAGAAGTCCGGGCTTATTTTGCGATCGTCGGCGCCGCCATTGTAATGATCACGATCAACATTTCCCACCTGTTCGGTAATGTGCTCACTGCTCTTCAGCAGAGCTCCTTCCAGGTGGCCTCCATCATCACCACCACCGGCTTTTCGACCGTGGATTTTGATCAGTGGCCGGTATTCAGCCGGACCGTGCTGGTGTCGCTGATGTTCATAGGCGCCTGTGCCGGCAGTACCGGCGGCGGCATCAAGGTATCCCGTGTCGTCATTCTTGCCAAGCAGGTAAGCAAGGAGCTTCATTTTTATCTTCATCCGAACGCGATCCGCAAGGTCAAGCTTGACGGCAAGCCCGTCCCCCACGAGGTAGTCCGGGCCACCGACATTTTTCTGGCCGTATACATCATGATCTTCATGCTGTCCATGCTGCTGATCAGCCTTGACAACCACGACTTTACCACCAATTTTACGGCCGTGGCCGCGACGCTCAACAACATCGGACCCGGACTTGAAAAAGTCGGTCCGGCCATGAATTACCATCTGTACTCTGCCGGCTCCAAGCTGGTCCTCTCTTTTGACATGCTGGCCGGAAGACTCGAGCTCTTCCCGCT
>CAMNNM010000194.1 GCA_946545425.1 uncultured Blautia sp.
CTGGGGCACCGGCGATGATTCCGGCGACATTGACAAAATGCTGAAGGCCGAGGAGGACAAGACGCGGGAGCTGATCAGGGAACTGAAGGTCCCCTCCTCCGTCATGGAAGCCCTGACATTTCAGCAGCTGTATCACAATCTGAAGGCCGGCATCAAGCAGACCATGGACAGTGAAAGGCATTACGGCATTTTTTATGCCCTGGACGACTACGGCGAAGAAAAGATGCTCCGCATCCTGAAGGACAAAAAGTTCGAGGAGCTGCCGAAGCACATGAGGGCCGCGGCCGCCGAGGCATACGAGATCATGCTGACCGCAAGGGACGGACAGAGATGCGACAACATCATCGACCGGGCCTGCCTGGAGGCGATGATCGCTTCCGGAAAAGCATCCGGAAGCCCCCTGATCCGCGATTATACCGAATCCACCGCTGCGGTGTCGGACATCCGCATCGCGGTGCGGGCGCAGAAGACCGGCAAGAACGCGGCGTTTCTGCGGGAAGCCCTGGCTCCCTGCGCGGCGTTCGACGTAAAGGAGCTGGCCTCTGCAGCGGCGAAAAACGAGGAGGCGCTTTTTTCCTTCCTGAACAATCACGGATTCAAAGAGGCGGTGGAGGCCGTCAAGGACTCTCCGTCGGCCTTCGAGAGATGGTGCGACAACCGCCTGATCGCTACGATCAAGCCCCAGAAGGGAAATCCGGTTTCCGTGGGACCGGTCGTCGCGTATTACCTGGCACGCCAGAACGAGATCCGGACAGTGCGTATCCTTCTGACCGCGAAAGCGAACGGCTTTTCCGAAGAAGAGACACGGGAAAGGGTAAGGGATATGTATGTATAAGATCGCAGTGATGGGAGATTATGACAGTATCTACGGCTTTGCCGCCCTTGGACTTTCCATTTTTCCGGACGACGGAAAAAACAGGGAGGATTCCGAGCGGACGCTCCGGAATCTGGCGGCCCATGGATACGGCGTGATTTATATGACAGAGGAGCTGGCGGAGATTCTTCACGACGTGGTGGACGAATTCAAGACCAGCATGATGCCCGCGATCATTCTGATCCCCGGCGTAAAGGGGAATTCGGGAGCCGGAGTGCGGGGAGTTAAAAAGTCCGTTGAGCAGGCGGTCGGCAGCGACATTCTGTTCGGGGACAGTTGAGAGGACGGTGATTGGCTCAAATGAGCACTGGAGTAATTAAGAAAGTAGCAGGGCCTCTTGTCGTTGCATCCGGAATGCGTGACGCCAACATGTACGACGTGGTGCGTGTCAGCAACGCGCGTCTGATCGGCGAGATCATCGAGATGCATGGCGACGAGGCTTCGATTCAGGTATACGAAGAGACGCAGGGACTTGGACCGGGAGAACCGGTGGAGTCCATGGACGTGCCGCTTTCCGTAGAGCTCGGGCCCGGACTCATCGGGACCATCTATGACGGAATCCAGCGTCCCCTGAAGGACATCATGGAAAAGACCGACTCAAACCTTCTTTCCAGAGGTATCGAGGCGCCGGCTCTGACCCGTGAGAAAAAATGGGAATTCAAGCCCTGTGTTAAAGCAGGCGACAAGGTCGTAAACGGCGACGTGATCGGTACCGTGCAGGAGACCCCGGTCGTGGAGCAGAAGATCATGGTGCCCTACGGCGTAAACGGAACGGTCAAGAGCATCAAGGGCGGTTCCTTTACCGTAGAGGAAACGGTGGCTGTGATCGAGACGGCAAACGGCGACAAAGAGCTGTCCCTGATGCAGAGATGGCCGGTCCGCCGCGGACGCCCCTATCAGAAAAAGCTTCCGCCGGATATGCCGCTGATCACGGGACAGAGAGTCGTTGACGGCTTCTTCCCCATTGCCAAGGGCGGCGTTGCGGCCGTACCGGGTCCCTTCGGTTCGGGCAAGACGGTCATTCAGCATCAGCTGGCCAAGTGGGCCGAGGCCGACATCGTGGTCTACATCGGCTGCGGCGAGCGCGGAAACGAGATGACCGACGTTCTGAACGAGTTCCCGGAGCTGAAGGATCCCAAGACAGGCGAGTCTCTGATGCAGAGGACCGTTCTGATCGCAAATACATCGGACATGCCGGTTGCGGCCCGTGAGGCGTCCATTTACACCGGCATCACCATCGCGGAATATTTCCGTGACATGGGCTATTCCGTGGCTCTGATGGCAGACTCCACCTCCCGCTGGGCAGAAGCCCTGCGCGAGATGTCCGGACGTCTGGAGGAGATGCCCGGCGAGGAAGGCTACCCGGCATACCTGGGTTCCCGTCTGGCACAGTTCTACGAGAGAGCCGGCCGCGTGATCGCTCTCGGTTCCGAAGGAAGAGAAGGCGCGCTTTCCGCCATCGGCGCCGTGTCGCCTCCCGGCGGTGATATTTCCGAGCCGGTATCCCAGGCGACGCTTCGTATTGTCAAGGTATTCTGGAGCCTGGATTCCCAGCTGGCCTACCAGCGGCATTTCCCGGCCATCAACTGGCTGACTTCCTACAGCCTGTATCTGGACAACATGACGAAATGGTTCAACGAGAACGTGGAAAGCGACTGGATGGAGACCCGTCAGAACATGATGAGCCTTCTGCAGGAGGAAGCGTCCCTGAACGAGATCGTCAAGATGGTCGGTATGGACGCCCTGTCGCCCCAGGACCGTCTGAAAATGGAAGCCGCCAGATCCATCCGCGAGGACTTCCTGCATCAGAACTCCTTCGACGAGATCGACACCTATACCTCGCTCAGAAAGCAGTACTATCTGATGAAGCTGGTCTATGCCTTCTATGAAGAGGGTACCAGGGCTCTTCAGAAGGGCGCCAACATCAACGAGCTGGTAAACCTTGGAGTCCGCGAGGAGATCGGCCGCTACAAATATACACTGGAAGAGAACATCGACGAACAGTACAAAAAGGTCATGGATAACCTGAAGACCCAGACCTCGATTCTTGTGAGAAAGGAGGACGCATAAGAAATGGCAAAAGAATATCGTACCATTCAGGAAGTTGCGGGTCCTCTGATGCTCGTAAAGGGCGTTGAGAACGTCACCTATAACGAGCTGGGCGAGATCGAGCTGGCCAACGGCGAGACCAGAAGATGCAAGGTCCTCGAGATCGACGGATCCAACGCTCTGGTGCAGCTGTTCGAGGCTTCCACCGGTATCAACCTTTCCAACAGCAAGGTCCGTTTTCTGGGAAGAGCCATGGAGCTTGGCGTTTCCGAGGACATGCTGGGCCGCGTTTTCGACGGACTTGGAAGAACCATCGACGGCGGTCCCGAGATCCTTCCGGAAAAACGTATGGACATCAACGGCCTGCCCATGAACCCGGCGGCCCGTGCCTATCCTTCCGAGTTTATTCAGACCGGTGTTTCCGCCATCGACGGACTGAACACCCTGGTCAGGGGACAGAAGCTGCCGATCTTCTCGGCATCCGGTCTTCCCCATGCAAACCTTGCGGCGCAGATCGCAAGACAGGCAAAGGTGCGCGGCACCACGGAGCCCTTCGCGGTTGTGTTTGCCGCAATGGGTATTACCTTTGAAGAGGCAAACTTCTTCCAGGAGTCCTTCAAGGAAACCGGCGCCATCGACAGGACCGTCCTGTTCATCAACCTGGCCAACGATCCGGCGGTAGAGCGTATCTCCACGCCCCGTATGGCCCTGACCGCGGCAGAGTACCTGGCCTTTGAAAAGGACATGCACGTGCTGGTCATCCTGACGGACATCACAAACTACGCCGACGC
>CAMNNM010000195.1 GCA_946545425.1 uncultured Blautia sp.
CACGAGATCCCGCCCGAAACCCTGGTCGGAGACCTGAGAGTCGGCCAGCAGCAGATGGTCGAGATTGCCCGGAACCTGATCCAGGATGACCTGAAGGTCCTGATCATGGACGAGCCGACTTCTTCTCTTTCGGCTGCCGAGGTAAAAGTTCTCTTTAAGATCATGCGGGAGCTTCTGGAGCAGGGAATCTCCATCGTCTATATCTCCCATCGTCTGGAAGAGATCATGGAAATCGGCGATCACGTGACGATCCTCCGCGACGGCAAATATGTGGCGGACGCGGATGTAAAGGACATCGAGCTGAGCTGGATCGTGGAAAACATGGTCGGCAAGAATACCCAGTACCATCGCTTCCAGCGATCCATCGACCTGAACCAGGCCGAGAAGATCCTGGAAGTCAGAAACCTGAGCCTTCCCAAAAAGGGCGGCGGATGGCTTCTGGATAACGTGAGCCTGTACCTGAAAAAGGGTGAGGTTCTTGGTATTTACGGCCTTCTGGGAGCAGGACGGAGCGAGCTGTTTGAGTGCCTGATGGGTCTTCGTCCCGAGCATTCCGGCGAGATCGTCTTCCAGGGAAAACCCCTCAAGGTGAAGGACATCTCGAGCCAGATCGATAACGGTTTTGCCCTCGTACCGGAAGACCGTCAGAGGCAGGGCCTGATCCAGACACTGGATATCTGCAAAAACGCCTCGATCGCATCGCTTAAGAAATATACCAGCGGCCTGTTCTGCAGTGAAGCAAAAGAAAATAAGGCCGTAGACGACGAGATTAAGAATCTGCGAATCAAAGTAGCGGACAAACACCTTCCGATTTTGTCCCTGTCCGGCGGCAATCAGCAGAAAGTCGTCATTTCGAAAGGACTTCTGACCAACCCGACAGTCCTCCTGATGGATGAGCCCTCCAGAGGTATCGACATCGGTGCGAAAACAGAGGTCTTCGAGATCATTCATAAGCTTTCGGAAGAGGGACTTTCCATTATCGTGATCTCTTCGGAGCTGAAGGAGATCATGGCGATCGCGGACAGAATCTATGTCCTGTCCAACGGAAAACTGACCGCAGAGCTGGATGAACAGGACATCACAGAGGATAATCTTGTACGCGCATCCTATGCCGGACTTGGCACAGGCAGAAGCGCATCATAATTCGGAAGGAGTACGTAGTCATGAAAAAAAAGAATAATAATCAGCTTTTGATGACGCTGCTGAAAGGCAGGACATTTATCGTGCTGATCATCCTGGTCATCTTCTTCAGCTTTGCAGCGAAATCCTTTTTCTCTGTTGCAACCCTGACCATGGTTGCCAAGCATGTGGCGCTGTACGGAATCCTGGCTCTTGGAATGACCTTTGTCATCATTACCGGCGGCATTGATCTTTCCGTCGGTTCCGTTGTCGGTCTGACCGGCATGCTGGCTGGCGGCCTGATCCAGGAAGGCCTTACGATCGGAAACAAAACACTTTATTTCAGTGTGGTGTCGATCATCGTGCTGATGTGCATCTTCGGACTGATCGTCGGTCTGATAAACGGTCTGATCGTCACAAAGCTGGGCGTTGCTCCTTTTATTGCAACGCTGGGTACCATGTATATCGGACGCGGTTTCGCAAACCTCCGTTCGGGAGGCGCGACCTTCTCAAAACTGAACGGCTTTGAGGCACTCGGAAATACGGGATTCAAGACGCTGGGCAGCAACTGGCTGAACATCCCGGCAGGCGTATATATTTTCGCGGTGCTGGCCATCATCAGCGCGATCCTTCTGAAAAAGGTTCCGTTCGGCTGGTATGTTCTGGCTGTCGGCGGAAATGAGAAATCGGCAAGACTGTCCGGAATCAAGGCGGACAAGATCAAGATCCTGGTTTACATGATCTCCGGATTCTGTGCGGCGTGGGTCGGCCTGATCAACACGGCGCAGCTGAACGCAGCCCATCCGGCTTCCGGTGACGGCTGGGAAATGAATGCCATCGCGGCGACCGTCCTTGGCGGCACCTCCATGGCGGGCGGATCCGGAACCATTATCGGAACCATCGTCGGCGCTTTCGTCATCGGCGTCATCAACGACGGTATGACCATGTGCGGCGTTTCCGAATTCTGGCAGAAGGTCATAAGAGGCCTGGTTATCATTCTGGCGGTCGTCATCGACCAGACTCAGAGAAACCTTCAGGCAAAGATGGCTCTGCAGGCAAGAAACGAGAACAAGTAAAAACCGTAAGAGGCAGAGGTGGATCATGAAAAAAAGAGGAATACTGAACGCGCAGCTGGCCGGCTATATCGCGGCACTGGGACACAAGGATCTGTTCATGATCGGAGACGCAGGCATGCCGATCCCGGCGGGTGTTCCCATTGTGGATCTGATCCTGACGGCAGGAGTCCCGACCTTTGAGCAGACGCTGGACGCCGTACTGGACGAAGCCTGTGTGGAAGGCTATACGATCGCAGAGGAGATCATCGAAAACAATCCCCGTCTCCTGACCTATATCCGTGAAAAACTTCCGGATGCCGAGGAAACGATGATCACCCATACAGAACTGAAACAGATGTCCGCGGGAATTAAGTTTGCGGTCAGAACGGGAGAGTTCTCCCCCTATCCGAATATTATTCTCCGCGCAGGAGTAGCGTTTTAACGAAAGCAGAATTCAGAGCAGGAGGATTCAAATGGCAAAAGCAAAGATCAGACTTGGTTATGCACCGACCAGACGTGCAATTTTCAGCGCACCCGCAGCGATTCAGTACAGGAAGCTGATCGCCGACAGGCTTCGCGAGCTGGATATCGATTTTGTGGATATTGATGACATTAACGAGGAAGGACTTCTGTTCGACGACGAGGGAATGTACAAGATCGCCGAGAAGTTCAAAAGAGAAAAGGTAGACGGCCTGTTTCTTCCCCATGCCAATTTCGGAACGGAATACGAATGCGGCAGACTGGCCAAGGAGCTTGGCGTTCCCGTGCTTCTGTGGGGACCGAGAGACGAAAGACCCGACGAAAAGGGAATGCGCCTTCGTGATTCCCAGTGCGGACTGTTTGCCACCGGTAAGGTGCTCCGCAGATTCCGCGTCCCCTTTACCTACATGAACAACTGCAATCTGGAAGATCCCGAATTTGAGAGAGGGATCCGCGATTTCCTGGCTGTCTGCAATGTGGTGAAGGTTTTCCGTCACACCCGTATCCTTCAGATCGGACCGAGACCCTTTGATTTCTGGAGCACCATGTGCAACGAAGGCGAGCTGCTCGAGAAATTCAACATTCAGATTTCTCCGATACCGCTTCCCGAGCTTTATGCCGAGATGAAAAAGTGGAAAGAAGAGAAGACGCAGGTGGACGAGGTTATCGCTTACTGCCACGAGAACATGAACTGCGATATCTCGGAAGAATATCTGCTGAACGTGGCCGCCCTGAAGGTTGCCATGAAGAGTCTGGCTGAAAAGTACGGCTGCAATGCCATTGCGATCCAGTGCTGGAATGCGCTGCAGGATGAGATCAACATCATGCCCTGCGCCGCCAACGCACTTCTGAACGAAGAAGGCATTCCGGTCATCTGCGAGACCGATATTCACGGCGCGATTTCCCAGCTGATGGCAGAAGCAGCCACGCTGGGTGAAAAGAGAGTCATGTTTGCCGACTGGACGGTGCGTCATCCCGACAACGACAACGGCGAGCTGCTGCAGCACTG
>CAMNNM010000196.1 GCA_946545425.1 uncultured Blautia sp.
CGCTGGTGCTGGAAAGCAACCTGATCAAGGAAAACCGCCCGAAATACAACACCATGCTGAAGGATGACAAGAGTTATCCCTTTATCAAGGTGACGGTCAACGAGCCGTACCCCAGGATCCTCTTTTCCAGAAACATGAAAAAGGACAAAAACCGGTATTTCGGGCCTTATACCAGTGCGGCGGCCGTAAAGGAAGTCATTGAGCTGATCCGGAAGCTCTACCGGATCCGGTCCTGCAGCCGCGTGCTTCCGCGGGACTTTGGAAAAGAGAGGCCGTGCCTGTATTATCACATGAAGGCGTGCACGGCGCCCTGTACCGGAAAAATATCCGAAGAAGAATACCAGAAAAACATACAGAATGCACTGAAATTCCTGAACGGGGAAACGGAAGAAGTGACGGCGGAATATGCGGAAAAGATGCAGAAAGCCGCCGAAGAGCTGAGATTTGAGGACGCCGGCGAGTACCGGGACATGATCGGGAATATCCGTAGGATCAGCGAACGGCAGAAGATCACCAGTTACGGAGAAGAAGACCGAGACGTGATCGCGGTCTCCATGGACGAAAGCGAGGATCTGAGAGACCAGGACGCGGTGGTTCAGGTGTTCTTTGTCAGAGAAGGCCGGATGATCGGCAGGGAACACTTCTTCCTGCGATGTGCAAGGGGAGACGGAAAAAGCCAGGTCCTGACCAGCTTTATCAAACAGTACTATGCGGGCACGCCGTTTATTCCACGTGAGATTCTTCTGGAGAAGCCGGTGGAAGATACGGAGATTCTGGAAGAATGGCTTGCTGCCAGAAGAGGGCAGAAGGTCCGCCTTTTTGTGCCGCAGAAAGGCGACAAGGAGCGTCTTGTGCGTCTGGCCGCGGAGAACGCGTCCATGGTACTGTCAAAGGACCGGGAGAGGATCAAGCGCGAAGAGGGAAGGACGATCGGAGCCGTCAGGGAAGTCGAAAGATGGCTTGGCCTTTCTGACGTTGCCCGTATGGAGGCGTACGATATTTCCAATATCAGCGGATTTGACTCTGTGGGGTCCATGGTCGTTTATGAAAAGGGTAAACCGAAACGGAGCGACTATCGCAAGTTCCGGATCAAGTGGGTGGAAGGGCCCAACGATTACGCAAGTCTCGAGGAGGTGCTGACCCGGCGGTTCACCCATGAAAGCAGCAGCGAATACGACAGCTTCCGACGTTTTCCGGATCTGATCCTGATGGATGGCGGGAGAGGTCAGGTCAATGTGGCGGAAAGAGTACTGGATTCCCTCGGGCTGGATATTCCGGTTTGCGGAATGGTGAAGGATGACAAGCACAGGACCCGGGGTGTATATTTCAGAAATCAGGAAATCCCCATCGACACCAGAAGCGAGGGGTTTCGCCTGGTGACCAGAATTCAGGATGAAGCACACCGGTTTGCAATCGAATATCACAGATCTTTAAGGAGCAAAGACCAGGTTCATTCCGTTCTGGATGACATACCGGGAATCGGAGAGACCAGAAGAAAAGCTCTGATGCGCAGATTTCGTTCGATTGAAAAGATCCGTGACGCTTCTCTCGAGGAACTGGCGGAGACAGAATCAATGAATATGGCAAGTGCACAGACGGTCTTCGATTTTTTCAGAAAAAAAGAAAGCGAGGCATACCAATGAAGGGAGTCGCACTGACCCGGATGGCGGAGGAGATGGATCTCATCAATCTGACGCCCGAGATCGATCTGACCGACATTATGATCATGACGGCAGAGATTAACCGGCCGGCCCTGCAGCTGACCGGATTTTTGGAACATTTTGCGAACGAGAGGGTACAGATCATCGGATACGTGGAGTATTCCTATCTGATGCAGCTGCCGGAGGAAGAAAGACATTTTAAATACGAACGCTTTATCTCCAGCAAGATTCCCTGCGTTGTGTTCAGCAAAATGGCAAACCCGCCGCAGGATATTCTGGATCTGGCGCGGAAATACCAGGTGCCGACCTTTATGACAGAACGTTCCACGTCCGGCTTCATGGCCGAAATCATAAGGTGGCTTGGCGTTCAGCTTGCGCCGTGTATTTCCATACACGGGGTTCTGGTGGACGTTTACGGCGAGGGAGTTCTGATCACCGGCGAGAGCGGTATCGGAAAAAGCGAGGCTGCCCTGGAACTGATCAAGAGGGGACACCGTCTTGTGAGCGACGATGTGGTTGAGCTCCGAAAGGTCAGCGACGTGACCCTTGTTGGGTCGGCGCCGGATATCACCAGACATTTTATTGAGCTTCGGGGTATCGGGATCATCGATGTAAAAACACTGTTCGGTGTGGAAAGCGTAAAAAATACCCAGGCCGTCGACCTGGTCATCAAGCTGGAAGAATGGGACAAGGACAAGGAATATGACCGCCTTGGTCTCCATGAAGAATATACGGAATACCTGGGCAACAAGATCGAATGCCATTCGCTCCCGATCCGGCCCGGGCGGAACCTGGCCATCATTGTCGAATCAGCAGCCGTAAACCACAGACAGAAGAAAATGGGATATAATGCTGCCGAAGAACTGTACAAGAGAGTACAGGAAAATCTGGCAAGAAACCGGAATAGAAAGTGAGATTTGAGATAATACGGAAACTAAAGGGAGGTCAGATCATGGACAATTATTGCTTTGGCATCGACGTAGGAGGAACCACCATCAAATGCGGTCTGTTCAGAGGAGACGGAACGCTTTTCAGCCAGTGGGAGATTCCTACCAGAACAGAAAACAAAGGTGAGAACATCATTCCCGATATTGCGGAAACGATCGGGGCAAAGATGAAAGAACATAATCTGGTAAAAGAACAGATTCTGGGAATCGGCATTGACGTGCCGGGACCCGTGGTCGGAAACGGAGAAGTGCTTTTTGCGGTTAATCTGTTCTGGGGACATAAGCGTCTTGCCGAAGAACTTGAAAAGCTGACAGGCTTTCCGGTCAAGGTCGGAAACGACGCCAATGTGGCAGCTCTCGGTGAAGCCTGGAAGGGAGCCGCTGCAGGTTCACAGAACATTATTATGGTAACCCTCGGTACGGGAGTCGGCGGCGGAATCATTGTCAACGGACATATTCTGCAGGGCAGCCACGGAGCGGCCGGCGAGGTCGGACATGCCAATGTACATCACCATGAAGTGGAAAAATGCAACTGCGGCAACCGGGGATGTCTTGAACAGTATGCATCGGCCACCGGTATTGTCCGCGTGGCTCACAAGCATCTGACAGCTTCGGATGATCCGAGTATTCTGCGGGGAATCGATCCGGTAACGGCAAAGGATGTTCTGGACGCCTACAAGGCAGGCGATGCCCTGGCAGGAAAGATCATGGACGAGGTGGGCGATCTGCTCGGCGGAGCGCTGGCAGTATTTGCAAGCGTGACCGATCCCGAGATGATCGTAGTGGGTGGAGGAGTTTCCAAGGCCGGTCAGCCCATCATCGACTGCATCCAGAGAAGCTACGTGAAATACGCTTTTCAGGCCTGCAGGGAAACGCCGATCGTTCTCGCAAGTCTCGGCAATGACGCCGGGATCTATGGTTCCGCCAGAATGGTGCTGAAGGAACTGAACTGAGTTGATAAAAAGGGGGACTGTGAGATGTTCACAGTCCCCTTTTTGAACGATTTATAAGCTTCTCCG
>CAMNNM010000197.1 GCA_946545425.1 uncultured Blautia sp.
AGCATGCGGATCAGATAGGTGACACCTGCCATCACAAGAATATAAATATAAATGTTATGTTCTCCCATGTCAGGCCTCCTTTCCCGTTTCCACATCGCTGACCGGAGATACCAGCGCCGCAATGCCGGCGGCCAGCAGAGTCGTGATGATAATGACAAAGCCCGAAGAAACCTTCTGAAGCACCGGCACCACCGAAAACAGCCAGGAAACTGCCATCGACCCGATCACCACAAAGAGCACCGGCCTCTCCTTTCTGGCCGGAGGAATGATCACCGCAAGGAACATTCCGTAGATCGCGATGCCCAGTGCACTGATCATGAAGTCAGGCAGAAGATTTCCGGAGATCCCCCCCGCGATGGTCCCCAGCGTCCACCCGGGTATTGCAACGCACATGCAGCCATAACTGTAGAAGGGATGGATCCGGCCGCTCTGGCCGGCGCTCACGCCAAAGATCTCATCGGTAATCCCAAAGGCGACGCCCATTCTGTGCCCGATGCCGGTATTCTTCACCAGCTTCTGCGAAATGGAAAAGGACATCAGGCAGTATCTCAGGTTGATGATCAGTTCGGTCAGCGCCATCTCCCAGTAGGAGCCGCCGGCAATAATAATGTCGACGCCGGCAAACTGGCCGGCGGAGGTCAGATTGGTAAGTGAGATCAGTGCCGCCTGAGCGATGGTCAGGCCGCCCGAGACCGCCTTCATGCCAAAGGTAAAAGAGACCGCGAAATATCCCAGCCCAATGGGGATCCCGTCCCGCAGGCCCCTAAGAAAACTCTCTTTTTTCATCTTATGCAAACCCTTTAAATATATTTCAGAAATCCGGAGCCGATTATAGCATAAACCCGCAGCTCAGACAACCAACAGAAAGAAAATCTTTATGATCGTCGACTTTCATACCCATGACTTCCCGGACCGCATCGCAGGTGCGGTCCTTGCCAAACTTGAAAACACCCTGCACACCCGTCCCTTCACTGACGGAACAAGGCAGGGACTTTTAACTTCCATGAATGAAGCAGGCATCGGCCTCAGCGTCATTCTTCCCATTGCAACCTCCCCGCACCAGTTCGACTCCATCCTTCGGTTTGCCGCCGAGACCAACGAACTGTACCAGAAGGCCGAAGGGCCGCGGCTTCTCTCCTTTGCCGGCATCCATCCGGACTCACCGGACTACAAAAAGGAGCTTTCCCTCATTGCGCGCGAAGGCTTCAAGGGGATCAAGCTCCATCCCAATTTTCAAGGAGTCGATTTCGACGACATCCGCATGCTCAGGATCATCGACAGGGCATCGGAGCTGGGCCTGATCATCCTGACCCACGCGGGCTTTGACCCCTGCTCGCCGAACCGCCAGTTCTGCTCCCCCGACATGATTTTACGGGTCCTTCAGAAGACCCGGCCTGAAAAGCTTGTGCTGGCTCACCTGGGAAGCAATTTTAATTACCAGGAATCCTACGAAAAGCTGTGCGGAGGCGGTTTCTATCTGGATACGGCGTACTCTGTCGGAAGCATCAGTGAAGAGATGTTTGCAAAGATCGTCCGCCGGCACGGCGCAGACCGCATCCTGTTCGCCACCGATTCGCCGTGGCGGGTTCAGAAAGACTGCGTGGAACGTTTTCTTTCGTTCCAGAGTATCTCTGAAACAGACAAGGAAAAAATCCTTTCACAAAATGCCCTCTCTCTTCTCGAAATGCGCTGAAAGCATCCGGCGGGGACCGCTTATGCCAGGTCCCCGCCGGATTATTTTACAGTCTCTATGATATTACGTAACTATGATTCTCAATATTCCTGCTTATCGTCTTCCTCCGACAGAGCGACCTTTCTCTTTACCTCTACCGTCTGATCATAGCATGCAAAGATCTTGTCCATTCTCTTCTTATCCTTCTCCGGAATAATAAGGCTTACAACCGGAACGATCACAAGGCCTGCAAGCATGGCTGCAGCACCTGCATTGATTGGCGACTTGATGAACTTGAAGAACATATTCAGCACGGTGATCCCGACGCCCGCCGCAAAGCTTGCCCAGACTGAAGCACGGCTGGTGCGTTTCCAGAACAGCCCGTACATGAACGGCGCCAGGAAGGCTCCCGCCAGAGCACCCCAGGAAATACCCATGAGCTGAGCGATAAACGTCGGTGGATCCAGTGCCAGAATAACCGAAATGGCGATGAAGAAAACGATCAGCACACGCATGACCAGCAGCTGTTTCTTCTCATCCATCTGTTTGGCAATGTTGCCCTTGATAAAGTCGATGGTCAGAGTCGAACTGGAGGTAAGCACCAGCGAAGACAGCGTCGACATGGACGCCGAAAGCACCAGAATTACCACCACGCCGATCAGAACATCCGGCAGAGTCGAAAGCATGGCCGGAATAATAGCGTCATAAGCGACTGCACCGTTGGCTCCGTAAATCGCCTCGGAATCAAACAGTCTTCCGAAACCGCCAAGGAAATAACATCCGCCGGCCACGACGATGGCAAAAAATGTCGATATGATGGTTCCCGTCTTTACTGCCTGCTCGTTTTTGATCGCATAGAATTTGTGGACCATCTGCGGAAGTCCCCAGGTTCCAAGAGAAGTCAGAATGATAACTCCAAGAAGGTTCAGCGGGTCCGGTCCGAAGAAGGAAACAAAGGCGCCGGGCATGCCCTGGGTCACGGGAATGTCGCTTTCCAGCTTCGCAAGTTCCTGAATGGCATTCAGGAATCCGCCCTTGCTGGACAAAACACCCGCGATAACGGCGACGATACCGCCCAGCATGATCAGACCCTGGATAAAATCGTTGATGGCCGTAGCCATGTATCCTCCAAGAATAACGTAAACGCCGGTAAGCACAGCCATCAGGATCACGCACACCGCATAGGGAATGTCAAAGGACATTCCAAACAGTCTGGAAAGACCATTGTAAAGCGAAGCGGTATAGGGAATCAGGAAAATGAACACAATAGCGGACGCCGCGATGCGGATGGCGTTGCTGTTGAATCTCTTTCCGAAGAAATCCGGCATGGTCGAAGCCTTCAGATGATGCGTCATGATGCGGGTGCGTCTTCCCAGGATCACCCAGGCAAGAAGGCTTCCGATCACGGCGTTTCCGATGCCGACCCAGGTCGTCGAAATTCCATACTTCCATCCGAACTGTCCGGCGTATCCGACAAACACAACTGCCGAAAAATAAGACGTACCATAGGCAAAGGCGGTCAGCCACGGGCCGACATTCCGGCCTCCGAGAACAAACCCGTCCACCGAAGATGCAGACTTGCGTGAGAGAACGCCCACCGTGATCATCACGGCAAAGAACGCGATCAGAAGAATCAGTTTTACAGCCATGGTACTCCTCCATTTCCATTGGTTTCATTGAGTTTACAACTTGTGCCGCCTGATGAGTTTTCCCGGCGGCTGCATCAGCGCTTTAAAGCGTAACGCTTTTAATTGCTAAAACATCTGTATTATACAAACCGCCGTAACCCTTGTCAAGTTTTTTTCAGAGTATTTCTGTGCACACTGCCGGGATCCTTCAGAAAAGCCTTGATCAGAATCAGAC
>CAMNNM010000198.1 GCA_946545425.1 uncultured Blautia sp.
GCTATGAGGAATCCGTCGGATACGCGCCGTGCCAGGACATCCGCGACAAGGACGGTATCAGCGCCGGCATGCTGGTGGCGGAGGCCGCTGCCTACTACCGGAAGCAGGGAAAGACCCTGTTCCAGGTGCTGGACGAGCTGTATCAGAAGTACGGCTATTACGCCGAGGACGAGCCGAACATTATTCTCAAGGGTATCGAGGGAGCCGCAAGGATCCGCCGGATGATGACCTGGTTCCGCGAAAATCTTCCCACCGAGGTGGCCGGCATACCGGTGAAAAAAGTGATCGACTATCAGAACGGATATGAAGACATTCCGGCGTCCAATGTTCTGAGACTGTTCCTTGACGAGGAGGATACCTGGTTTGCGGTAAGACCTTCCGGGACGGAACCGAAGATCAAGTTCTATTTCTATACGCGGCAGGACAGCAGGGAGAAGGCGCTTGAGACAAACGCGAAGATCCGGGACGAGGTATTCCGGCTGATCCAGTCCGTCGAATAAGGAGATTTGGAAGGAATGAAGCAGAAACGTCACAATGTCCTGATTTCAAGCATGACGGCAGCCGTCGGATCGGCCCTTTTCTATCTGTTCTTTAAAAAGGCGAGAAAGAGGCATAAAGCAGCGGTCATAAGACGTGCAGCCGGAACAGATGCCGCAGAGCCGTCCGAAAACGGAACGGAGTCAGAGAAACAGCCCGAAGAGGAGAAAAAAGAGGTATGAGGATACTCGTGACAAATGACGACGGGATCTGTGCACATGGCATCGTACGGCTTGCAGAGGCCGCAAAGAAGCTGGGAGAGGTGACGGTGATCGCCCCCGAACACGAGTGCAGCGCCATGTCCCATCATATCACGCTCCGGCGGAACATGATCATGAAGCGGCATGACTTTCCGGTGGAGGGCGTAAAGGCCTTCTGTCTGGACGGAACCCCGGCAGACTGTATACGTGCTTCGTTCCTGGGACTTCTGAAGGAGGAAGAGAAGCCGGATATTGTTTTTGCCGGCATCAACAACGGCGCAAACTGCGGGTTCGACATTTTGTATTCCGCAACGGTCGGAGCGGCGATGGAGGCTGTGCTTTACCATATCCCCGCCATCTGCTTTTCACAGAAATCAGACGGGCCGGAGGAAGTTCTGGAGCAGTATATCGACCGGATCGCAGCTGAGCTGATAAAGAAACGGCTTCCGGCCAACCAGGTTTACAATGTGAACTTTCCTGCCTGCACCCTGCAGGAATTCAAGGGGATCCTGTATGACCGGACTCCGGCGCAGAAAGCGTTTTTTGACGACAATTACAAGCCGGTAAAAAGAGAAGACGGAAGCTTTGAGGTGGTTCTCGAGGCAGGTCCTGTATATGATGCGGAGGAAGGCAGCGACATAAAGGCTGTCCTGGACGGATACATATCGATCGGGATTCTGGAAAACAAAATCCTTTCGGCATAAAAAAACGAGGCTGTGAAGCGGGAGATCATACTCCGCAGCTTCACAGCCATTACTTTGCAGGAAATATTCACGCTTCGTTACGATTTTACGGCTCGACCATGTTTTTGCGGCATTTCAGATGGCAGCCCAGATCGGTCTGGACGCCTTCCACCTTTCCGCGGATCCGGTAGTAGGATTCCCCTTCCCGTATGATACCGCCGCAGACACAGCATTTATGCTCCATTGAAGCAGGTGCGATCTTCTCAAACAAAACATCGATTCTTTCCATAATTCGGGCAGCTCCTCCTGAAAAACCCTTGCGTCCGTATCCGAAAAAAGTCCGGATATTCTTACGATTTCATTATGAAAGGGCCGGGGAAGCTTGTCAATGAACAAATCCTCCGAAGATGGAAGGTGAAATTCCCGAAATAGGGAAAAAATATCCTAACAGACCTGTATCATATACACGAGCACACACCAGGAGACAGCATGAACAGAATTCAGAACCTCATAAGACACCAGAAAGAAAACAGAAACATTTACAGCGGGATCGATTCTCTGCCTTCCGGAAAAGCGCAGGGCGGAATTACAAAGGGATGCCTGGTTCTGCCGGGCGGAGGCTGGAGAGGACTTTACACCCAGGGGGCGCTGGATGCGCTGATGATCTCGGAGATCAATCTGCAGACAGTGGTCGGCGTGTCGGCGGGCGCGCTTGCCGGCGTCGGTTATCTGTCCAGACAGATCGGCTATACAGCCAGGATCAACCTGACATACCGGCACGATCAAAGATACTGCGGCGCCCGCGCGGCGCTTACGGACCACGGGATCACCGGGTTTTCGTTCCTGTTCAACCAGATCATGAAGAAAAAGTGTCCCTTTGATCTGGAGAGCTTTTATGATCCGGACAGAAGATACATCGCGGTCGCCACGAATCTTGAAACTGGCAGACCGGTCTATTTTGAACGCGGAAAATGCCGTATATTCCGGGCAATGCAGGCATCGGCGACGGTACCCTATATTTCACGGCCGGTACTGATCGACAACGAACCCTATCTGGACGGCGGAATGTCGGTTCATGTTCCTTACGACTGGGCAAAAAAAGAGGGCTTTGACAAAATTGTCGTGATCCTGACCCGGGACGTGAATTTCCGGTCGAATCCGGGCAGGATCACGACTGCCATGAGAAAAACCTATAAAGACTATCCGAAGCTTATGGAAACCATGGAGCGTGAGCCCGGTGAGTACAATGACTGTCTGGACCGGATCGAGGCGGACGTACAGGCCGGAAGGACATTCCGTATCGCTCCTTCTTCTCCGGTACGGATTTCGCGGTTCGAAGGAAACATGGAAAAGCTTGGCGAACTCTATCATCAGGGTTTCGACGATACCATGAAGGCGATCCCTGAACTGAGGAGATATCTGGGATTACCGGATGCCGAAAATTGTACGGATTCGCAGGAATGTTTGCCGGATTAAATAGTTTAGCAAATGACACAGGAATTTCTTGTCAAATCATTTAATTGGTGATACAATACATAATTGAGGTTTGAACATTAAGAAAATACAAAAAAGTTTTCTTCGATAACACTTTGGTCTCGGCTATTGCCGAAACATACATGGCAAATACATTTGCACCTGACATTTGGGATCTTAGGATCTCTGTCGTTGGTGCAGGTTTGCAGTGTGAATAAAATATGGAGGGAATTCGATGTCGGTCAGCTACAAAAAGTTGTGGAGATTACTGAGAAACAGAGGAATGAAAAAACGCGATCTTGAAGAGAAGGCAAATGTAAGTCATTATGTGGTAAATAAGCTGAATCATGGAAGAACGGTAACCACGGAAACTCTGGAAAAAATATGCGTGACGCTGGGCTGTACGCCGAACGATATCATGGAGATCCTTCCTGACGAAGAAGATGAAAAATAAAATGCTGTTATAAGATGGAGCTTTCCGGCGCCGGGCAGAGTCTGCCCGGCGCTTGTATGTATTGGAAATAACTGATATAATGATTCTTAATAAGCACCCTGAAGCCCGGGGTGCTGAATAAATACATATAAGGGGGAAAGCACAGATGTTCTTCTTAATGCCGATGGCCAGTATTTTCGC
>CAMNNM010000199.1 GCA_946545425.1 uncultured Blautia sp.
CAAGGTTTTTGAGAAATCGGCGCTTTGCGCCCAAGGGTTTTGACCCTTACATCATAAATATAAAAAGAGAATAAAAGGAGAACAAACCATGAGAGACCAGATTCTTGAAATTCTTACCGACATCCGTCCTGACATTGACTTTGAAAAAGAAACGAAGCTGATCGACGACAAGATCCTCGAATCATTTGACATCATTACCATCGTCGGCGAGCTGAACGACGCCTTTGACATCGAGATCGGACCGAAGGAACTGATCGCAGAGAATTTCAATTCTCTGGATGCGCTGACTGAGATGGTGGATGAGCTGGTAAACGGCTGAGAGAGGATGAACAGACAGATGACCGAAGCAGTTCGGACACCCTGCTACATTTTTAATAAAAAAGATTTTAAAGAGAGGATCCGGATGGTGGCAGAGGCCCTGCCCGGAATTCCTCTGACCTATTCCATCAAAGCGAATTCATTTCTGATCGCTGCCGCGCCGGAGCAGATCCGCCATCTGGAGGTCTGCAGCCCGGGCGAGCTGGCAATCTGTGAGCGTCTGAAGGTCGATCCGAAGCGCATCATTTATTCCGGGGTCATGAAAGAGAACACGGACGTCGCCGAAGCCATCCGCTATGAAGTGGATATCCTGACGGCCGAGAGTCCGGCCCACGTGCGGATCATAGAGGAAGAGGCCGGGAAAGCCGGAAAGAATGTCCGTATGATCCTGCGCCTTTCCAGTGGAAATCAGTTTGGAATGGATGCGCCGGCACTGTCGGAGATCATTTCGAAGAAGGCGGAATATCCGCACATTGAGATGATCGGGATCCACAATTATACGGGAACCCAGAAGGAAAAAGAACGGAATATCGTGAAGGATCTGAAGAGGCTGGATCAGCTGCTTACGGATCTGAAGGAGCAGTACGGGTTTACCCCGCAGCTGGTCGAGTACGGTCCGGGGCTTGCAGCGGATTATTTCGAGCCGCCCTATGAAGAAACGGACAGGGCTCTTCTTGAAACCGTGGCGCCGCTTCTGCTGGAATTTGCAGAGAAGTATCCGCTGGGGATCGAGATGGGACGTTTTCTTGCGGCTCCCTGCGGAAGATACCTGACACAGGTAAAAGATCTGAAGACCACAGAAGGGGTCAATTATGTGATCCTTGACGGCGGAATTCATCAGGTGAAATATTACGGACAGATGATGGCCATGAAGGTTCCGCCGGTGACGGCGGCCGCCGCGGACGGATCGCCGCTTGGAGAGGCACAGACGTCAGACGGATTGCCGGTTGGAGAGGCACAGATGTCAGGCGAAACGCCGCAGACAGAATACACACTCTGCGGAAGCCTTTGCACGACCGCCGATGTGCTGGTCCGCTCCATTACCCTTCCGGAACTCCACACGGGCGATGTTCTCACGTTTGGAAGAGTCGGGGCATATTCATCCATGGAGGCGTCGGTCCTGTTCCTTTCGAGGCTTCTTCCGGCCAT
Organism: uncultured Blautia sp.; assembly: GCA_946545425.1. Classification (GTDB taxonomy): domain Bacteria; phylum Bacillota; class Clostridia; order Lachnospirales; family Lachnospiraceae; genus Blautia_A. Next base: position 1,468 of record CAMNNM010000199.1, read on the forward strand.
CTATTTTGAGGAAGAAGACGGGAAACTTACGCTTTTAAGAGACTTTATACCGGCAGACAGACTGAATGCGCCTTTGCAGGCCTGATTTTGAAACCATATTTTGAGGCAGGAGGAAAGCCATTTTGAATACATCAGGGTCAGAATTTGAAACCGAGATGGAGATTGACCTCAGGGAGGTCTTATTCGTTCTCAGAAGAAGAATTGCAGTCATTTTGCTGGTCGCTCTGCTTGGAGCGACTGCGGCATACGGCGTGACAAAATACTTTATGACGCCGAAATATACTTCGTCATCCATGGTGTACATCTTTTCGAAGAGCACCAGCATTACGTCACTTGCGGACCTTCAGATCGGTTCCCAGCTGACCGTGGACTTTGAGACCATCGGAACCAGCCGTCCGGTTCTGGAAAGAGTGATTTCAGGACTGGAGCTGGACATGAATTACGAAGGACTCCGGAAGATCGTTTCGATTTCCAATCCTTCTTCGTCCCGAATCCTGAAGATCAGCGTGACGCATGAAGATCCGGTAATGGCCTGCGACATCTGCAACGCCATGGCAGACAGTGTGGCGAGCCGTGTGGCAGAGGTCCTGGAAACGGACAAGCCCTCCACGGTAGAGGAAGCGGTCGTGGCCGACAGACCGTCAAGTCCGAGGACCAGCAGAAATGTTGCGCTGGGAGCCATGCTGGGATTTCTGATCGCTGCGGCCTTTGTGCTGATCCGGCACTTCAGCGACATGACCATCAAGGATGAGGACGATGTAGAAAGATATCTTGGTCTGACCACGCTTGCCGCGATCCCCAACGAAGGATCTCTTGGATCTGAAATTTCCCGGAAGAGAAAAACCAGAAAAGGCAGTAACAAGAAGGGAAGCAGGACTGCAGATACAAAGGCAGGTTAAGGCAGTAAAAGATGAGCAGTAAAAGAAGAAGATCCCGTTCGCACAGAAGGCACAGAAGAGACAGGGGCCTGTACGGCCTGGTCATTCTTTCCTTTGTGGTCGTAGCGGCGATATTTGCGGCGGGATTCGTGAAGAGCCGTTTGAAACCGTCAAAAACCACGAATAAAAATGTGGAGATTTCCGCAGGGGATTCTGAGAAAGAAGCCGATGTGAACCTTGGATCCTCGGTGACATGGCAGGGAAAGACCTATGAAGCCCGGAGAAAAATGGATACCATCCTGTTTCTGGGCGTCGACCGTTCTTCAGAAACGGCTGCACAGTATGATTCTGCAGGACAGAACGGGATCGCAGAGGTGATCCTTCTGCTTGTGGCAGACGGGGAAACAAAAGAAACGACGCTGATCGGGATTCCGGCGGATACGCTGATTCAGCTGCAGAAATATAACGAAAACGGAAATCCGGCCGGAATGGCCGAGGGATATGCGTCGCTTCAGTTCAGCTATGGAAAAAGCGCGAGAGACGGCTGCCGGCTGACAGCGGAACAGATATCCGGGCTGCTGCAGGGAATCCATATAGATGGCACCATCAGTCTTACCCGCGAGGGTCTTGAAGAAGTCGTGGACAGACTGGGGGGTGTGGATGCCGAGATCCCGGAGGACATGTCGGATCTGCTGGATTTCATGAAAGCCCTGTATCGCAAGGCAAAGAGCGGAAGCAATGTAGCGGAGCTTCTGGACGAAGTTGCGGGAAAAGAGCTTTACAACGGAGTAGAGCTGGAAACTCTCATCAACCTGTTTACCTGTACTGTGAAGGATGAGATCGTACAGATTCCGGGAGACAGGAGCGGCGAAGATGGTTCAGACGGTTTCCAGGTGGACCGGGACGGAATGACGGAGCTTCTGCTGAAGCTGTTTTATGATGAAACAATGGAGGAGAACTGACGGATGGCCATGAGCGGTCTTTATGATATTCATTGTCATCTTGTACCATATGTCGATGACGGCGCTTTTACCATGGAGGAAGCGGTTGAGCTTCTTGAAATGCAGTATGAGCAGGATGTACGGACCATTGTCGTGACGCCGCATTTCAGGACCAGGATGTTCGAAACGCCGGAGGAGAAGGT
>CAMNNM010000200.1 GCA_946545425.1 uncultured Blautia sp.
CTGTGGTCAACAGGCGTCTGGAAGTTCTGAAGGATCTGGGACTTGGTTATCTGACCCTGGGAGAAGAGCCGCCCAGCCTGTCCGGCGGCGAGGCGCAGCGCCTGAAGCTCGCAAGCGAAATGGGAAAGGGGCAGGACGATACGGTGTTCGTTTTCGACGAACCTACGATCGGCCTGCACCCTCTGGATGTCCGGACACTCCTGCATGTATTCCGTGCACTGACGGAGCAGGGCGCCACGGTCATTGTGATCGAACATGATCTGGACGTGATAAGAAACAGCGACTATTGCATCGATATGGGCCCGGGAGGCGGCGTCCATGGCGGACGGGTACTTTTTTCCGGTACGCCGGAAGAACTCCGGAAATATCCGGGCAGCATCACCGGAAGATATCTGTAACGTTATTCATTGACGATCAGATCCTCGAGCGCCTTTTCGCACACCCAGACGGAAACATTTCCGCCTTCGGTCCGGAATTCACCATAGCCCTCCTCGTCGATGAGTACCGGATCCGGACAGATGCCCAGGGCGTCATGAAACTGTTCTCCGCTGTGGGAGACGCCCATATACATCCGCTTGCTGCCGGCCTCGGAATTGCTGAGGACGACGGCAAGACCGGAGTTCTCGTGTTCCTCGTCCCCTTTTCTTACCCATCCGACGATGTGCGGGTCATCGAAATAATCCTCCTGATCGCCGTAGGCATAGGAACGTCTGAGCTTCACCAGCTTTCCGAGATTCGGAACCTGGGGCCTGCCTTTACCGGGATTCCCATAGTAATCCGTATAGAACACGCAGGGTACGCCGTCCTTGCGAAGCATGATAATGGAGTAGGCAAGAGGTTTGAACCAGTCGCTTACAAAAGACTGAAGGCTCTGGCCGTACTGGGTATCATGGTTATCCACAAATGTGACGGCGCTGCCGGGACGTTCGGTTACCAGAGTGTGATCCAGTATATGAGAAAGATCATAGTCCTTGCCGGCCATGGAGGCGTTGTAGAACTGGTAGTGCAGGGCGACGTCGAACAGTGACATCTCATTGTCCACACTGTCCAGATAGTAGAGAAGCCGCCCCACGTCTCCGCTCCAGTATTCCCCGACGGCGGGAATCGGCATGGCGTTTTCTTTTCTGACGGAAGACAGCAGTTCTTTATAAAAAGGAAAGCTGATGTGCTTTACCGCATCCAGACGAAGGGCATCCACACCGGTCTGCTGAAGATACCAGTTGAGCCAGAGCCTGGTCTCCCGGATCACTTCCGGATTATCCATATCGACGTTCATGCCCATCAGATAATCGAAATTTCCGAATTCGGGATCTGTGTCGGGATCCCAGTGCTTTCCGGTAAAACGGTAGATTTTTCCGGTTTCTCTGGTGTTCTCGTCCCAGTCTGTTCCGGTAAAATCATCGTGGGTCCAGATAAAATCACTGTATTTACCCGCGCGCCCCGGGAACGTGAAGCGGGACCAGACCTTTACCATCTGCTCACCGCCGATCTGTTCGTTTCTGTTCTGCGGTGAATCTGTCACTGCAGGAACCTCTTCCAGTTCGTCGCCGCCCATGCGGTGGTTCAGAACGATATCGGCAAAGACACGGATCCCTGCCACGTGAAAGGCACGGATCGCCTCAAGATATTCTTCTTTTGTTCCATACTTCGTCCGGATGGTCCCTTTCTGGTCAAACTCACCCAGATCATACATATCGTATACTCCATAGCCCACATCTTCCTGTGTGGTCCCTTTATATGCCGGAGGAAGCCAGACGTCGGTGATACCAAGATCTGCCAGGTTGGCGGCCTTGGCGGCACAACGCTTCCACCAGAACCCGTCGTTTGGAAGATACCATTCAAAATATTGCATCATGGTTTTATTGATTGACATAAAATATCACCTCATTTCACCGCACGTTTTACCACAAAACTTTTCGTTTGTCAAATTACAGGGAATGATGTTACAATAAATGAGTTTACTATTACCTGTTTCCGGAAGACGGATACAGATAAATAACAGACAGTGGAGCAATATGAAAAGAGACCTGCTGAAGGAAGTCCGCGAAGGCGGTTTCCTTACAAACCAAGAGATGATTCTGCTGATCATACAGCTGAGCATACCAGGTATACTTGCAAAGATCAGCACTGTAGTAATGGAGTATATCGATGCATCCATGGTCGGGAGACTGGGAACGGGACCGGCCGCGGCAATCGGACTTGTATCCAGCACCACATGGCTGTTTCACGGCCTGTGCAATGCCGTGAGCACAGGTTTTACGGTCCAGGTGGCGCACCGGATCGGCGCAGGGCAGCAGAAGGAAGCCCGCCAGGTCATGCGTCACGGATTTGAGATCTCGCTTATCTTCTGCACGGTTCTTGCATTGACCGGCGTATGGATGTCAGGACGTCTTCCGGTCTGGCTGGGCGGTGATCCATCCGTCAGAAAAGAAGCATCCGCCTATTTTCTGGTATTTTCGATGACCCTTCCCGCGTTTCAGCTTTCGGATATTGCGGCCGGCATGCTGCAGTGCAGCGGAAACATGAGGGTCCCGGGAACGCTGAATATTGTCGGGTGTGTTCTGGACGTGTTTTTCAACTTTTTTCTGATCTTTCCCTCCAGAAGAGGGATTTTGTTTGGAAGAGACATTATGATACCTGGCGCGGGACTTGGCGTAACCGGGGCCGCTCTCGGAACTTCGCTGTCCATACTGGTCACAGCCCTGCTCATGATGTATTTTCTGTTTATACGCTCGCCCATGCTGCATTTCAGGAAGGGCGAAATAAGTCCGGTGACTGCAGATGAGCTGAAAAAAGCTCTGGGAATATCGGTCCCCGTGGGCCTTGAATCCTTTATTATGGGCGGCGCATATGTAGCGGCGACAAAAATCGTCTCTCCGCTCGGAACCGTTTCGCTGGCCGCAAATTCCTTTGCCGTAACGGCAGAAGGGCTTTGTTATATGCCCGGATACGGAATTGCGATCGCGGCCACAACTCTGATCGGTCAGACGCTCGGAGCCGGCAGAAAAAAACTTGCAAAGAAATTGAGCTTCTTTACGGTTGGAATGGGAGTCCTGGTCATGTCTGTTACGGGGGCGCTGATGTTTATCTTTGCTCCGCAGATGATCGGAATTCTGTCGCCTGATCCCGAAATACGGGAGCTTGGAGCGGCGGTCCTTCGGATCGAGGCATTTGCAGAGCCCTTATTTGCCGTCTCCATCGTAATAAGCGGCGTCTTCCGCGGAGCAGGAGACACCCTGGTTCCCAGTATTCTGAATCTGTTCAGTATGTGGGCGGTGAGACTTGTGCTTTCTTCACTTATGGCTCCCGTGTTCGGGCTTCGCGGAGTATGGACAGCCATGTGCATCGAACTGTGGGTCAGAGGACTTCTTTTCCTGATACGGCTGATCAGAAGACCTGTCGGATCGGGAAAGGACCTGCTTGAGACAGGTAATACAATATGAAAAATAAAACAGCGATCCTTTTAAATCT
>CAMNNM010000201.1 GCA_946545425.1 uncultured Blautia sp.
TAATAAACAGCGGAGACCATTTACGTCTGGTCTCCGCTGTTTTTCGGTTGTCTGTTCCACGGTCCGTTGTGATAGAACCACACGGAAAGTACGGTGGCCACGCACCAGCCGATGGGCCATGCGCACCAGATTCCGGTTGCTCCAAGACTGGTGCGGGCAAAGACGATCGCCAGCGCCACCCGCAGGATCAGGTCCGTAAACGTTGCGATCATAAAGCTCACCATCCGTCCGGTACCTCTCATGATGCCGTCAGCCACGATCTTCGCAGAAATAATGAAATAGAATGGCGACAGGATCCGCAGAAGCATGGTTCCCGTATGCACCGATTCTGCCGATGCCTCCTTTAAGAAGAACAGAAGCAGGGTTTTGGGGAAAGCGAAATACAGCGCCGTTAGCGGTACGGTTAAGATCCACACCAGCTTAATACCCGCCTTAAATCCCTGCGGGATCCTCTCCAGCTTTCCGGCGCCCAGGTTCTGGGCAGCATAGTTGGAAACGCCGTTTCCGAGGGTGGTAAAGGAAGTAATGACCAGATTGTTCAGCTTGATGGCGGCAGAATAGCCTGCCATGACGCCCGGGCCGAATCCGTTGATCACGCCCTGAATGATAATGTTTCCGACAGAAATAAAGCTTTGCTGCAGGGTGCTGGGAATCGCAATAGAGGCAAACTTTCTGCAGATCTGCCAGGAAAAGAGTTCAAACTTTCCCGTATGAGGAATATCCTTCAGTCTTCGGAAAACGGCGGTCACGGCAAGGATGCAGCTGATTCCCTGGCAGATAAAGGTCGCCCAGGCGACGCCGGCAACGCCCATATGGAACCCCGCCACAAACCAGATATCCATCAGAATATTGCTGACGGACGACGCCGCCAGAAAGTAAAACGGCGTTCTGGAATCTCCCAGCGACGTGAAAATTCCGGTCGAAATATTATAGAAGAACACAAAGGGAAGTCCCCAGATATAAATATCCAGGTACAGTTTCGAATCGGCAAATACTTCCTGCGGCGTACGGATCAGGTTCAAAAGACTGCTGCAGAACAGGATTCCTGTGAGCATCAGTATCAGGCACACCGCGCCGCTGGTGATCATGGCGGTGGACACCGCCGTCTTCAGGCTTTTGTATTGTTTTGCGCCAAAGTAAGTGGATACGATAACAGAACAGCCGATATTGCATCCAAAGGCAAACGCAATGTAGATCAGGGTTATTTCGTAGCTGTTTCCTACCGCCGCCAGGGCCTTTTCTCCAATAAAGTTGCCGGCTACAAGGCTGTCTGCGATGTTGTAGAGCTGTTGAAAAATAACGCTTCCAAACAGCGGAAGACAAAACTGCCAGAGCAGCGTGTCAGGTTTTCCTACGGTAAGGTCTTTGTTCAAAATAGATTGCGCCTCTTTTCGTTTATGGTTATGTCGTTCAGGTCAGAACGAAATGATACGTACGCCTCTGTTTTCCAGATCCAGCGTACTGCAGATTTCCTCTTCATCACGGAAATCCGCAAGCTTCAGCGTGCCGCCCTTTCTCAGGAAGAATACCGCTTCGTCCAGTCCATAGGGAATATAGTGATCTCCCGCTTCCAGGATTTCTTCGGTATAGTCGCCGGGACTCCGGAACCGAAGGAGCTTCATGGCTTCCGGCAGGTATACCATCCGGCCTTTTTTGTTCTGCTGCCAGACCGGAGCGATCATAAGATCCGGCCCCACCAGAAGCTGATCCTCGATCTCGGCACATCTGCTGTCTTCAGGATAATCGAAGGCGAGCGGCGCGATCAGCATGCCGTCTGTTTCGGCCGCCTTCTGCAGTTCCTCGTACAGATACGGGATCAGGGCATAGCGAAGACGGATCAGGCTGCGGAACGCCGGAATACGGTCGAACCGGTACAGTTCCTGGCGGCGGGTCCCCATGGCGGAATGATCACGGAACAGGGGCATGAAGATGCCGAGCTGCAGCCACCTGATCAGCAGATCTTCGGTTGCATCCGCGCCGAAGCCGCCGATATCAGCGCCGGAAAACAGGAAGCCGCACATGTTCAGGGCAGGCATCTGCTGCAGATTCAGAAGCACGTGGCTCCACCAGGATTTGTTATCTCCGGTCCAGACACCTCCGTAGCGGTGCATTCCAATATAGGAAGCCCGGGAGAACATCAGGATCTGCTTATCCGGACAAAGACGGGCGAAGGCCTCGCCGGCGGCCCGGGTCATGTAATAGCCGTACAGATTGTGGACCTTGTCGTGGCGCACTTTTTCACCGTGAAAGTTGTGGTAAAATCTGCGGTAGTCTTCCGGGTTGTTCGACACCGTTCCGGTCAGCTCCTGAAATTCGGAATAGGCACTCAGGTCGAGATTTTTCCCTTTCATTCCATCCAGCTGTTCGAATACTTCTTTCAGGTGATCTTCTGTGTAAAAGATCGCCGGCTCGTTCATGTCGTTCCAGAAGCCTTCGATGCCCTGGTCCAGAAGAAAAGCGTACCAGTCTCCGAACCATTTTCTGGCGTCTTCGTTAAGGAAATCCGGAAAATGCACCTTTCCGGGCCATACGGCGGCCGTCAGATATTCCCCGTTCTCTTTCCGGCAGAAATATCCGTTCTGCACGCCCTCTTCATATACCGGATATCCCTCTTCGATCTTGACGCCGGCGTCGATGATCGGTACCAGATGGATCCCCTCTTTTTTCATTTCGGCGACAAAACCCGGGAAATCCGGAAAGGCTTCCTCGTTGACGGTGAAGTCCTTGTAATGGTCCATATAGTCGATATCCAGATAAATGCTGTCCAGCGGAATGCCCGCCAGGCGGTACTGCCGGGCGACCTCGCGGACCTCGTCCGCCGTCAGATAGCTCCAGCGGCTCTGTCCGAAACCAAGCGCCCATTTGGGAGGAAGATAGCTTTTTCCGGTCAGACGGCGCAGCTCCGAGACGACCTGGCGCGGCGTTTCTGCATCGATTCGGTACAGATCCGCATCAAAGTCTTCCAGAGTAACGACCAGTCTGTCATGCTTTGTATATCCGATGTCAAACGTGACCTTTCCCGGCGTATCTATGAACAGTCCGGTGCACTGTCCTTTTTCCGTGATCAGCAGAAAATTCTGCGAAGCATAAAGAGAATGCTTGTCTTCCGTATGGTTCGGGTCGTCCGTGCAGTTGCTGATATAGAGCCAGCCGCGCTTGTTGATCCCGCGGACGGTTTCGCCAAGTCCGTAGACCACCGTGTCTCCGGACATATCACGGCTCAGCGTCCGGCTTTCGGGATCCATCTGCCATCCGGGCAGATCTCCTGTCTCAAAAGGAAGCTCCTGTACGACAGCTTCCGTGTTCATGGGGTTTCCGACGCGATATCGTCTGATCATGAATATAAACTCCTTCCATATCTGGTCAATAGCTTATCCTGAGAATACTTTCGTTGCTTCCAAA
>CAMNNM010000202.1 GCA_946545425.1 uncultured Blautia sp.
GGAGGACGACGGGAACCTGAACGACGACAGCGTCCGGTTTCACAAACGCCGTGTGGATGGAAAAGGTGATCGCACAGCGGCCTGAAGTTCCGGACAGTTTTATTCCTTTCCGGGACATCGGGGATGATCATTAAACAAAAAGCAATATGAGGAAGGAATATTTCATGAAATACAGATCAGACAGAAACGGGACTCAGATTTCCCAGCTTGGCTACGGATGCATGCGTTTTACAAGAAAAGGCGCCGGCATTGATTTCGAAAAGGCAGAGAAAGAAGTATTGTATGCGATCAGGCAGGGAGTCAACTACTTCGACACCGCCTATATCTATCCGGGAAGCGAGGAATGCCTGGGAAAGATCCTGGAAAAGAACCGGTGCCGGGATAAAATATATATTGCTACCAAACTGCCCCAGTATATCATGCGGTCAGAGAAGGCGATCGAGAAGACCTTTCAGGAAGAGCTGTCCCGGCTGAGAACAGATCATATCGATTACTATCTGATGCATATGTTCACCGATGTGCTGGAATGGGAGAATCTGAAATCTCTTGGGATCGAAGAATGGATCCGAGCGCATAAAGCGGACGGAAGCATACGGAATATCGGATTTTCTTTTCATGGTGATACCGAAACCTTTCTGGAAATCCTGAATGCATATGACTGGGATTTCTGCCAGATCCAGTACAACTATCTGGACGAAAACAGCCAGGCCGGCAGGAAAGGTCTTCAGGCTGCAGGAGAAAAGGGAATACCGGTAGTCATCATGGAGCCTCTCAGGGGAGGAAAGCTTGTAAACCTTCCGGAAAAAGCGAAAAGCGCACTGCAAAAGAGCGGATCCGGGTATACTCCTGCAGAACTTGGGCTTCGCTGGCTGTGGAACCAGCCCGAGATCATGTGCGTCCTTTCCGGAATGAATTCTCTCAAAATGATCAAAGAAAATACCCGGATCGCCTCCGAAGCAGAGGCCGGGCAGTTTTCCAAAAAAGATTTTGCCCTTACAGACCTGATCAAAAAGATCATCAAAGAGCGTGAGAAAGTCGGCTGCACGGGATGCCGGTACTGCATGCCGTGTCCGAAGGGCGTGGATATTCCCGGAAATTTCCTGTATTACAATCTGATGTACCTGGATAAAAAAAGCTCGGCCCGGTTCGAATACATCCGGAATTTTGCGCTGAAGAAGGATGCGGGGTTTGCATCCCTGTGTATCGGCTGCGGGAAATGTGAGAAACACTGCCCCCAGCATCTTCCCATCCGGGAAAAACTGAAGGAAGCAGACCGGGAACTCCGGCCTCTTCCGTATAAGATCGCCATCAGCGCGGCAAGAAAGGTGCTGAAACGATCCTGACACACGTATCTTCCACAGGAGTAAAAGAGGAGTAAATGGAAATGAGCGGTATGAATAAGAGAATTCTTGTCACGCTTCCGCTGACGGAAGAACACAAGGTGCGGATGGAGGCTGTCACGGCCGGTAAGGATGCGGACATTTTTTATAAGCCTGCAGATCAGGTGACAGAGGAGGACCTTTGCAGCGCTTCTGCCGTGATCGGAAATCTACCGGAGAACAGGCTCCGGGGACATGCGCAGCTTGAATGGGTTCAGCTGAATTCAGCCGGAGCAGCACAATACACAGAGGAAGGCATTCTGCCGGAGAGCTGTGTGCTGACCAATGCGGCCGGAGCGTACGGTCCTGCCGTTTCCGAACATATGCTTGCCTTGACATTCGCCCTGATCCGAAGACTGGGGCAGTATGTCCGGAACCAGACAGAGCGCAGATGGCAGAAAATGGGACGCATTACTTCCGTGGAGGAAGCGGTCATCGCCGTGCTGGGCCTTGGGGATATCGGTTCCATGTATGCCAGAAAGGTAAAAGCGCTGGGTGCCCATGTGATCGGTTTCCGCAGGACGCTTCGGGACAAACCGGAATATCTGGATGAGCAGTACACGCTGGATATGCTGGATGAGGTCCTTCCGCGGGCGGACGTTGTGGCCATGGTGCTGCCGGGCCTTTCGGAGACTGCTCATGTAATGGATGAGCGCAGGCTTGCCCTTATGAAGCAGGGAGCTTATCTCATCAACGTGGGACGGGGCAACGCCATAGACCCGGATGCACTGGAAGAAGCGCTTCGTTCCGGGCATCTGGGCGGAGCAGGCCTGGACGTGACCGAACCGGAACCATTGACGGCGGAGAGCCCGTTATGGGATTTTGATAATGTGATCATCACGCCGCATGTGGCGGGAGGCTTTTTTCTTCCGGCAACCTTTGAGCGGGTCGTGAATATTTCGGTGGAGAATCTGAACGCCTATGTGAACGGGAAGGCATTTACCCATGTAGTGGACCGGAAAAAAGGATATTAATGGGGAACCATGTGCGTCCGGCAAAAGGGCCGGGGATGTATGATCACATGGGGGGCACAGTATTTTGAGAGGAGAGGTGCCTGTATGATACAGGATATTTACCCACATAAGCTGGACAACGTATTTCGCCCGGGCACAGAGCCCGGCCCGGATGCGGTTGTGTTTCATTATGTTCAGAACGATTTTCTGGTGAAAGAAAAGGGTCAGGAGATTTCATTTCCTCTGGTTAAGGAGCTGCCGGATCAGGATTCCGCAAAGCTTCGCTATCTGTTTACGATGGACGGGACCGACTGCTTCTGGTACATGACGGACAAAAAACAGGAGCTTCCCGGATACGAATATGAGAACCTGCGCTCACTGCGCAAAAGAAATTGTGAGCCGAAACACCTGTTTTTTGCCGCCTACACGGCGCAGCAGCTGATCAGCTGGTATCAGGACAATATTTTCTGCGGCAGGTGCGGCACGCTGACGGAGCACAGCAAAACAGAACGCGCCCTTGTCTGTCCCTCCTGCCACAGGACGATCTATCCCCGGATCATTCCGGCCGTGATCGTCGGAGTTACGGACGGCGAACGGATCGTCCTCACCAAGTATGCCGGCAGGAATGTGCCTTATTTTGCCCTGATCGCCGGCTTTACCGAAATCGGTGAAACCCTTGAGGAAACCGTGGCCCGTGAAGTGATGGAGGAAGTCGGTCTGAAGGTCAAGAACATCCGGTATTACAAGTCTCAGCCCTGGGCCATGGCCGACGACATCCTGATGGGCTTTTACTGCGACGTGGACGGCGACACCACGATCCGCCTGGACCGCAACGAACTGAAGGAAGGGGGCTGGTACACCCCCGACGAAGTCATCCTCCAGCCGGACGACTACAGCCTGACCAACGAAATGATGAAACGGTTTAAAGATGGGATAAAGGTGTAACAATTCTGTAATGGGGTCAGACCCCA
>CAMNNM010000203.1 GCA_946545425.1 uncultured Blautia sp.
ACAAACGCGGCGGAATTTGGAAAAGCGCTCCGCAAACGCCGAAAAGAACTGCACTATACTCAGGCGGATCTTTCAGCCTTTACCGGCATAAGCGTCAGCTTTCTGTCGGATCTGGAAAACGGAAAGGCAACCACCGAGCTTGGGAAAGCTCTTTTTATTGCCAACACGCTGGGACTGGACTGTCTTCTGAATGAGAGAGGTGCAAAATGAGAGTGCTGGATGTATGGATCGAGATCAATGGCTCCGGACGAAAGGTCGGGAGTATTTCCGGCAGTCATCCTTCCGATGCGGTTTTCTGCTACGCCACGGACTATCTGGGTGATGCCGGTGCAAGACCCGTATCCGTCAGCCTGCCCCTTCAGGAGGAGCCGTTTTCGCCGGCACAGACCAAGAACTTCTTCGAGGGACTGCTGCCGGAGGGGTTTACCCGAAGATCGGTCGCACAATGGATGCATGTAGATGAAAACGATTATCTGTCGATCCTGTCAGGGCTTGGCCGGGAATGTCTGGGCGCGCTGCAGATCATGGAGGAAGGGAAGCCGCAGACGGAATCCTCATATGAAAAGTTAACGTCCGAACGGGTTCTGGCTCTCGCCAAGGAAGGAACCACCGCTTCCGCCGAGCTGGTCATTAAGGCTCACCTGTCGCTGACCGGAGCATCCGGGAAGGTCGGCCTTTATCTGAATGAAAAAGAAAATGCCTGGTACCTGCCCAGGGGCAGTGCGCCAAGCACACATATTCTGAAGCAGAGTCACGTAAGACTTTTGGATATCGTGGCAAACGAGCAGCTTTGTCTGATGACGGCAAAAAATCTCGGACTGGATGTTCCGGACAGCTTTATTGTCGATACCGGCAGCGATTCCAGCGAGGATGTCCTGTTTGCCAGCCGTCGCTTCGACAGGGTCTTTTCTGAAAACAGCATGGTTATTTCCGGAATGAAAGTCCCGGGCCGTCTTCATCAGGAGGATTTTGCCCAGGCGCTCGGCATTCCCGCCTCCGGAAAATACGAGACCGTCCGGCAGGGTTACGTGAAAAAGATGTTTGACCTGCTCCGGAACTGGTCTTCGAATCCCATGCAAGATCAGCTGAAGCTCTGGGACACGATCGTATTTGACTATCTGATCGGAAATACGGACAGTCATCTGAAGAATTTCTCTCTCCTGTACTCAGAAGACCTGAAAAGCATCCGGATGGCACCGGCATATGATATCCTCAGCACCTCGGTCTACGAAGGCACGACCCGGGAACTGTCCTTTTTCATCGGTTCCGAAAACCGGCTGGAACATATTACACGTGCTTCCTTCGAGGAGGCTGCCAAAGAGGCCGGCATCCGCGTAAAAATGGCAATGGATCGGTTCGATCAAATGAAAGAAGCCCTGCCCGGCGCTCTTGCTCTGGCAGCGGAACAGCTGTCCTCTCAGGGAATTTCTCATGCACAGCAGCTCAGGCAAAGGATCGTGAAACAAAATTGTAATGAGATCGAAACAAAACCGTAATGGGGTCTGACCCCATTACGGTTTTGTTTCATAATTATTACATGAGCGGTGCGGCGAGACGGAGGAGCAGCTGTCCCAGACGAAGGAATCTGCTGCGGCCGGTGAGGTACTGCTCTGTTACCTCACGGCTTTCGCTCATCATCTGTTCAAAATCCTCGCGGATACGGATCACCGCGTCATTCTGATATATCACACAGCCGTTTTCAAAGTGATGATACAGGCTGCGGTAGTCCATATTGATGCTGCCGCATGTTGCGGTCACATCGTCTGAAACGGACATTTTGCAGTGGCAGAAGCCCGGCGTATATTCAAAAATCCGCACACCGTTTCTGACCAGCCCATTATAGTAAGATCTCGTTACACTGTAGATGAGCTTTTTGTCGGGGATGCCGGGCGTAATGATCCGTACATCCACGCCTCGCTTTGCGGCAAGGCCGAGAGCATGGGTCATCTCATCCGTGATGATCAGGTACGGCGTAACATACCAGGCATATTTCTTCGCGCCTTCCGCAATGCTGATATACACGTCTTCTCCGACATGCTCATCATCCATAGGCCTGTCCGCGTACGGCTGCACGAAGCCTTTGGCATTTCCGCTGCCTTTCACGTCGATCAGATACTTTTCAAAGCTTTTATCGTCCTTGTCATTTTCTTTTACGGCATTCCACATCTCAAGAAATGTGGCGGTCATGCTCTTTACAGCAGGACCTTCGATGCGGATGCCTGTGTCCTTCCAGTATCCATAGGGATGCGTCAGATTAAAATATTCGTTGGCGATATTGTAGCCGCCCGTAAAGCCGATTTTCCCGTCAATCACAGTGATTTTTCTGTGATCACGGTTGTTCAGGAAGATGTTCAGGCCCGGGGCAAAGGGGTTGAAGACCCGGCAGCGTATGCCCTTGGATTCCATCCGCTTGACAAAATCCGTATTGATGAACCAGATGCTCCCCATGTCGTCATAGAAGAGACGCACCTCGACGCCTTCCTTCACTTTTCTGACAAGCACCTTTTCGATCCGGTGAAAGCTTTCCGCGTCCTCTATGGCATGATATTCCATAAAAATAAACTTTTTCGCCCTGGAAAGATCTTCAAGCTGTGCCTCGAGTCCCTCGGATGCTTCCGGATAGTAAGTAACTTCGGTATTCCTGTAGAGGGGATATCCCGCATGATTCTTCAGATAGGTGGAAAGGTTGGCGCCGGTCAGGTCGGTATCCTGCAGGCTTTTTTCTGTCCCGGGGTCTGCCTTCAGCTCGGGAAGCAGCCGTCGGTCAATCTCTTCATATCGCCTGCGCATTCTCCATGTCGACCCGTTCAGACCGATCAGAAGATACAGCGCCACGCCAAGTATCGGCGTTGCCATGATCATCATGATCCACGGCATCTTGATCGACGCCGTCTTATGCTCTCCATAGATCAGAACAACAAGTGCCATGCCGAATATTCTGATCAGAATAGTGATCCATGTCGCGTACTCGCTGAAGTGGAAAACAAGCATCAAAATCAGACCGACTTCCAGCAGGATTGAAAGAACGACAAAAACCATTCGCTTTACGCCGTTTCGAACACTTGTACTGCCTTCCACTGTACCGTGGATATCCATCTTGATTCTCCCCCTTCTCTCGATAAATATTGTAGATTGTAGCATAGAAAAAGGCCTTTAGCAAGACAGTGCGGCGTGACGGAAAATTCCGGCAGCACGAGTCATCTGGCCGGGCTGCCTATGGTGGAGCCCTTCCGAACATTCGTACTGCCGGAATGATATTCCAGGTGTGCTTTTCCCGGAAAGCATATAA
>CAMNNM010000204.1 GCA_946545425.1 uncultured Blautia sp.
GGACATCAGGCGATCCGGCTTTCTCCGGAGCGAAGGCCCATGCTGGACGGAAAGAAATGCGTGGGATGTCATCTATGTGTGCTGGTCTGCCCGGAAAATGCCATCGGGTCCAGCCGAAAACGAATTAAAAAATGAATAGTGGGTTGTAAGATTTGTTCTTTCCAGTTAAAATAAGGAGTATGAATGTGTGCAGCACAAAATGATGGAAGGGAAGGTAAAAAGCTGTGAAAAAACTGACCTTGAAGGCCGCGCGGGAAAATATTCCAAAAGCGACGGCATTCATAGATGAACAGTTGGAAGCACTGGATTGTCCGATGAAGGCACAGATGCAGCTGGATGTGGCTGTTGACGAGCTTTTTGCCAACATTTCTCTTTATGCCTATCCCGAAGGAGAGGGAACCGGCGAGGCAGAAATCGGTTTTGCATTTGATGAAGCAGCCCGGGAGATATCCATCACGTTTAAGGACCGGGGGATTCCGTTTAACCCGCTGAAAAGCGAGGAACCGGATGTCACTCTTTCTGCCGAAAAGCGGAAGATCGGGGGACTGGGAATCTTTGTGGTCAAGAAGACGATGGATTCCATGGATTACAGGTATGAAGACGGATGTAATATTCTGACTGTAAAAAAGCACATCTGACGAATGAAATTGGATAATTGCACAGGAGGCAAGTAAGCATGAAGATCAACAAAACACAGAATGGCAGTGAACTGCTGATCGCTCTTGAGGGACGTCTGGATACGACTACCGCGCCGGAGCTGGAGAAGGAATTAAAGGATTCCATCGGCGGAGTAGAGGATCTGACCATAGATTTCGAAAAGCTGGATTATATTTCTTCGGCCGGTCTGCGTGTTCTGCTTTCTGCTCAGAAGATCATGATGAAGCAGGGTGAAATGAAGGTGGTCCATGTTAACGAGACCATCATGGAAATCTTTGAGGTTACCGGATTTTCAGATATTCTGACCATCGAATGACAAAGATGGAGAAATGAAAATGATGCGGCGTCCGATTCCGGAAGGGGTATGTCTTCCGGAATCGGACGCCGTATTGTCATAATACGCCGGAAACCGCCCGGACCTGTCAGCGCGGCCGCCCGGCGGCGTTTTTGTGTGCGGCCTCTTCAACTGCATCATCAAGGGGCAGGAGGGAAGAGGCGTCCGGATATTTGTTTTTCAGGGCTGTTCTGATCAGGTGATCGGTCAGGGCCGGGTTTTTGGGAAGAATGGGACCATGCAGATAGGTACCGATACAGTTATTGTATACGGCCCCTTCCGTGTGGTCTTTTCCGTTGTTGCCGGCTCCCCGGACTACCGTTCCAAAGGGCTGACATCCGTTCAGAAAAGTCAGTCCGGAGTGGTTTTCAAATCCGACGACTTCGCCGAAAGCGTCGGTGGAAAGGGTGATGTTGCCCACCAGTCGTTTTGAGCCGGCCGTGGTTTCGGCCGGAAAAATGCCGATCCCTTTGATGAACTGTCCTTCGGAAGTGCGAAAGCCCTTTCCGAAAAGCTGGTAAAGGCCGCATATGACCAGGGCCGGCGTACCGGCCTCGATCAGCATGCGAAGCCGCTCACCGTGGGAAAGAAGATCCTGCTCGATTCTGGACTGGCCGGAATCCTGCCCGCCGCCGCCGAAGATCAGATCGACATTTTCCGGGAAGGCGTTCCCCGGTTCGCAGGGAATGATGTTGGCCCCGATGCCGCGCCATTCGCAGCGGCGTCTGAGGGCAAGCACGTTTCCGTGGTCGCCGTACAGGTTCATTTCTTTTGGATACAGATGAAGAATATTCAGGACCATTAAATCAGGCTCCTTCCTGTCAGAAGCTTTCGCAGCTCAAGCATGGCGGTATAGGTGGCAAAGATCCGTTTATGACCGGGAGAGGGAAGAAAAATATCCAGCGCCCGGGACAGATCTTCTTCGATATGTTCGAAGGGGACCTGATCGTACTTGAGACGGAGCGCCATCTCGGGAGCCCTTGTTCCGGACAGGGTGTGGACACCCGGAAGGGCCGAAAAATCAACATTCCACAGCCAGGACATGTCCCGGCCGTCGGCGTCGTGATCGTTGATGACGATCATATAGGAGCAGTCATCTTCCAGGAACGAGGCAAGGCTCAGCTGGAAGGCGGCCGGATTTTTTACAAGGATCAGCTGCACCGAGGTATCTTTGTAACGAATCTCCTCGGATCTTCCAAAGGCCGAGCGGACGGACGAGAGGTCCCGGATCAGAGCTTCCGGATCGGCAGCACCTGTCCGGGCCGGCGTCTGATCAGGGGAGCCGGGGGTGCTTACCATGGTCATGTCTTTCAGAATCTGCCGGCAGAGGGCCAGAGCGCCGGCTGCATTGAAGGCGTTAAAGATTCCGTCCAGGGAAAGATCGCAGGAATATTCCCGGTCTTCCATGTGGTACACGGCGTGATGATCCTGCAGGCTGTAAAGAACGACGTCTGCCGGAAGGCGGTCACCGGCCTTAAGATTGTCGTATGAGGAAGCTTCGCCGGACAGAAGATCGTCGTCGGAGGGAAAGAGCTTTCGAAACTCCTTTGAAAGACCATAGTACACGGCATTTTTTGTTTGGAGGCTGCGGACCAGCGGGTCCTCACGGTTCAGAACCGCGGCTTTTTCGGCAGCAAGGGTCGTTTTTTCCAGAAGAGCCGCCGTGTGATCGAGCTCGCAGAACCGGTCCAGCTGATCCCGCTGTACGTTCAGGATGAGGGCGTAGTTGATGGGGATCGTTTCCGCAAAATGCACGGCATGGGCTTCGTCCAGCTCGAGGACCGCGATATCGTAGTCGAAGGTGCCGTCGGGCTTTATTTCTTCCAGGACCGCCGACAGGACGCCGCGTATGAAATTACTGCCGGTTTTGTTGGTGAAGACCCTGAGGCCCTGCTTTTCGAGCAGCTCGGTTACGATCTTGGTGGTGGTGGTCTTTCCGTTGGTGCCGGATACGACGGCGACGCCAAGGGGCAGAGACGAAAGGACCTGTCCTAAAAAGCGTGGATCGGTTTTTTCGATCACGAGGCCGGGAAGAGCCGAGCCGCCGCCGTGAAGACGGGAAAGCTTCTGGATGGCCTTGCCGGTCAGAATACTGAGTTTTTTCATTTTTTTCTACTTTTCTTACGGAAGCCGCGCCATAAATCGACACGGTGAAGTTTTGATACGTTAAATCAATGAAGCACCATAAAGGTTATTCTACATCAGAACGGCCGGATTGAAAAGAGGGAATCTTGACAAAAAAAATGTGTCAGATACAATTGATAGTA
>CAMNNM010000205.1 GCA_946545425.1 uncultured Blautia sp.
CGCCGCAGGAAGGGCAGGTTCTTCTGAACGGAGAGGATATCACCGGTACTTCCGGACATGTCAGCTATATGCTTCAGAAGGATCTTCTGCTTCCGTACAGGACCATCGAGGACAATACGGCGCTGCCGCTTCTGTTAAAAGGAATGCCAAAGAAGGAAGCAAGGCAGAAGGTATCGCCGTACTTCGACGAGTTCGGCCTTTCGGGAACCCAGAAAAAATATCCGCATCAGCTTTCCGGCGGAATGCGCCAGAGGGCGGCGCTTCTTCGCACCTATATGTTTTCCGGAGAGGTGGCACTTCTGGACGAGCCGTTCAGTGCCCTGGATACATTGACCCGCCAGGAGATGCACAGCTGGTATCTGGATGTGATGGAAAAGCTTCCGCTTTCCACGCTGTTTATCACCCATGATATCGACGAGGCAATCCTTTTGTCGGACCGGATCTACATTCTTGGCGGAAAACCGGGAAGGATCACGGCCGAGATCCAGGTGCTTGAAAAGAAACCGCGGCGTAAGGATTTCAGTCTCTCAAAAGAGTTTCTAGACTATAAACGGGAAATACTGGGAAAGATCGGAAGATAACACAGAACGAGTCTGAACGAATTCAGGCAGACGGAATAGATTATTTCGTTTGCCTGAATTACTTTTACATGAAATAATGAAGGAGACCAATGAAAAAAGGACTTGAGCTGTCACGGGATTATTATAACGTATTTGGCAGACAGATGCTTGATGAGCAGTTCGCGGAGCTGATGCCTTATCTGGCCGCGGGTGTCTGCGGAAGCGGATCAGAATGCCTGGGCTTTGACGACGAAAATTCCCGGGATCACGATTTTGATCCGGGCTTCTGTATATTTCTGCCGGATGAGGAGACGGTCAGCCGACGGGACGCATTCCTTCTGGAAAGGGCCTATGCAAAGCTTCCCCGTACGTTTGAAGGGGCAGCGCGGCCATACGTGCAGCCTGTGGGAGGGGCACGGAGGGGCGTACTGCGGATCGAAGATTTTCTGATGGAAAAAACCGGGACAAAGGACGGAGTCCTGGATCTTTACCAGTGGCTGAACGTGCCCGAACAGTCTCTTCTGGAAGTCGTGAATGGGGAGATCTACTTTGACAATTATGGAAAAATGACGGAGATCCGAAAACGGCTTCATTATTATCCGGAAGACATCCGGCTGAAAAAACTTGCCGGTCATCTGCTTTTGATGGGACAGTCGGGGCAGTACAATTTTGAACGCTGTCTGAGACACGGAGAGAAGGGGGCTGCACAGCTGGCCCTGTATGAATTTGTAAAAAGTACTTTATCCGTACTTTTTCTGCTGAACCGGCAGTATCAGCCGTTCTATAAATGGGCGTTCCGGGCGGCGAAGAATCTGACGGTCTGTCCGGGGACGGCAGAGAAGCTGGAGAGACTTCTTTGCGCCGGCAGCATGGACGGTGCCGGCAATATGCTGGATGAGGACAAGGCGATGTCGATCGATCAGATTGCTGATGACATCCTGGCCAGTCTTCGCCAGGAAGGACTGACAGATACAGAAGGCAGAGAGCTGGAGCTGCATGCCTATGAAGTAAACAGCCGTGTCCGGGATTCGGGACTTCGAAACATGCATGTTCTGGCGGCTGTTTAGACCTGCATCATATACGAGACAGAGGAGACGGGAAGATGATACCATGGCAGAGAATCATGGAAAAACTGGACGAATTTGCAGACAGGGAAGACTATGACGGACTGGAAAAGCTGCTGCTTTACTGGTACGGGGAAGCGGAAATGTCGGGGGATGACCGCGGCCTTTTATTGGTCTGCAATGAGCTGACAGGCCATTACAGAAAGTCCGGCGATCAGGAGAAGGCCTTTCGATATGCGGATCAGTCTGTGAAATTGTTGAAAGTCCTTGAAATGGAACAGACAGTCTCTGCCGGCACGACATATCTGAATGCGGCGACCGCGTACAGCGCGTTTGGAGAGAACGCTCATGCACTTGAACTGTTCGGCATGGCCCAAGCTGCTTATATGGGCGGAAGCGCGGACTCGGTATCACCCGGGCAGATGGGCGGACTGTACAATAACATGGGACTGGCCTTGCATGCTCTCGGACGATATGAGGAAGCGGTACAGATGTACGACAGGGCCATGGGGTACATGGAACAGGTTTCGAATGCGCAGCCTGAGCAGGCGATTACCTGCCTGAACAAGGCAGATTCGCTGGCAGCCGGAAGCGATCCTGCGCTTGTCGATAAACAGGTGTCTGACCTTATTGAGAAGGCGTACATGCTTCTCACAGATCCGTCTGTACCAAGAAACGGTTATTATGCGTTTGTGTGTGACAAATGCGCACCCGGATTTTTGTATCACGGTTTTTTTGCAGAAGCGGAGGTGCTGAGAAATGCAGCAGAGGAGATCAGAAAAAATCGGCAATAAGCCGCATTGAACTTTTGAAGGACATCTGTTATTCTTGAAGAAGATAGTCCTGCTTTTTTCCTGGCAGGATCTCTGAAGCAGTATCAATGGTTGTTTGTACGATCAGGAGGGTTAAATATGACAAAAATCAGACCGTTTCCCGGTAAAGACGGGGATAAATATGTTCCTTTTGAAAAACGGACAGGAGACAGTTCTGTCGTATTTTTTACCCGGGATCTTTCGGAAGAGGGCTTAAAAAAGATATATGACAGGGTTTCATCGGTTATTACCGGGAAGACTGCTGTCAAGCTTCACACCGGTGAAGCCGAGGGACCGAACATCATTCCCCGTCCCTGGGTGAAAGAGCTTTTTGCGTCCCGTCTTTCGGATGCTTCGATCATCGAGACCAATACCTACTATGCGGGCAGCCGCTATACCACGGAAGAACACCGCAAGACTCTGGAGATCAACGGCTGGACCTTCTGTCCGGTAGACATTACCGATGCAGACGGAGTGGCCGCTTTGCCGGTCAAGGGCGGCAAATGGTTTACCGAGATGCATGTTGGAAAATCCATGCTCGATTATGATTCGCTTGTTGTCCTGACTCATTTTAAAGGACATACCATGGGCGGCTTCGGCGGATCCAACAAGAACATCGGCATCGGCTGCGCGGATGGCCGCATTGGTAAGAAGGCGATTCATACGCCCGCCGGTTCTTCCAATATGTGGGGCATCGCAGAGGAAGAACTGATGGAACGCATCTCCGAGAGCACGAAAGCAACGATCGATCATTTTGCTCCGCATGTATGCTAT
>CAMNNM010000206.1 GCA_946545425.1 uncultured Blautia sp.
ATCTGTCCAGCACCGCCTTCCAGACAGATATCTGCACTATTCTCTCCATCTGTCTGCCACGGCAGAAAACCTCCGTGGCAGACAATTTCATCGTAAGCTAAGTTCTGCCGGCTGCCACTGCAAATCAGTGTCACCTGTTTCCGGCAGACATCTCGGGTTTCTTTTCCCGGCTCATCAGCTGTTCGACGATATCGGCCGGCGCTGCGCCGTGGTTCACGATCTGATCCACACCGTTTACGATCGGCATCTCCACGTCGTATCTGGAAGCAAGCGTCACCGCTGCCGGCAATGCGTTCAGGCCTTCCACTACCATGCCTACTTCTTTCACGGCTTCCGGGACGCTTTTTCCCTGGCCGATCAGGAAACCGGCACGATTGTTCCGGCTGTGCACGCTGGTGGCGGTAACGATCAGATCTCCGATCCCGGCAAGTCCCGCAAAGGTCTGCTCGCGGCAGCCCATCTTCCGGCCGAGCCTTGCCATTTCCGCGATTCCGCGGGTGATCAGGGCAGCCTTGGTATTGTCGCCGTAGCCAAGACCGGTCGAGATGCCGCAGGCCAGGGCAATGATATTCTTGAGAGCGCCGCAGAGCTCGATTCCTTCTACGTCCGTGTTAGTGTAAACCCTCAGGCAGGAATTCATGAAAATGTCCTGCACTTCTTCTGCAGCCGCCAGATCTTTACAGGCCGAAACGATGGTGGTCGGCATGTCTTTCGCGACTTCCTCTGCGTGGGTGGGGCCGGAAAGCGCGACGATCCGGACATGATCATGTGCCCCGTCTTTATTCAGCTCGTCTCCGATCACCTGTGAGAGCGTCATGAGCGTATCAGGCTCGATTCCTTTGGCTACATCTACGATGAGCTGTCCGTCGGGGATAAACGGGCGGGCCGTCTCCGCTGTTTTTCTGACAAAAACAGAGGGAACCGCAAACAGTACCAGATCTTTTTCTGCACAGGCAGCTTCGATCTGTTCTGTAAAAATAATTTCATCCGGGATCACCATACCGGGAAGGTTGCGATGTCTTCTTGTCCGGGAATATTCGTCAATTTCCGAGGGAAGTGCCGACCAGACCGTCACTTCGTATCCACAATTGCAAAGCATTCGCGCAAGCGCCATTCCCCAGGTACCTGCACCCAGAACTCCGATCTTTTTCATGTTCTTTCCTCCGTCTGTGTTCAAAACGCAGGCCAACAGGCTTTTCGATACAGTTCATATCTGTTCAGGAACGGAACAGATACAGCAAATCTATTATATCATACATCACACAGACTTCCAAATGATCTTGTTTCGTGATATCATAATACCAGTTGAAAAGAGGAGGAGCTTTCCATGAAATACGATTATCTGATCGTCGGTGCCGGCCTCTATGGCGCGGTTTTTGCCCATGAAGCCATGAGAGCCGGAAAAAAGGTGCTGGTTATCGACAAGCGCCCCAACATAGCCGGCAATGTCTATACCGAAGAAGTAGAAGGAATTCATGTGCACCGGTATGGCGCTCATATCTTCCACACCAACCTGAAGCATGTGTGGAATTATGTGACGCAGTTTGCCGAATTCAACCGGTTTACCAACTCGCCGGTGGCAAATTATCACGGCGAGCTTTATTCCCTGCCCTTTAACATGTATACCTTTAATAAAATGTGGGGCGTGGTGACACCTGCGGAAGCCGCCGCAAAAATCGAGGAGCAGAAGAAAGCTGCCGGCATCACCGAGCCGAAAAATCTGGAGGAGCAGGCCATAAGCCTTGTGGGTACCGATATTTACGAGAAGCTGGTGAAGGGTTATACCGAAAAGCAGTGGGGGCGCCCCTGCACCGAGCTTCCGGCCTTCATCATCAAGCGGCTTCCGGTACGGCTGACCTTTGACAACAACTATTTCAACGCGCTGTATCAGGGCATTCCCGTCGGCGGCTATACGCAGATGGTCGCCAACATGCTGGAAGGCGCCGACATCTGTCTGAACGAAGATTATCTTCAGAAAAAGGCAGAGTATGATTCCATGGCGGAGAAAGTGATCTATACGGGCCCCATTGATGCGTATTTCGGATTCTCTCTGGGAACACTCGAATATCGTTCCGTCCGTTTTGAAACGGAGCTCCTGGACATTCCGAATTTCCAGGGAAATGCTGCGGTAAACTATACGGACCGCGAGACGCCCTGGACCCGGATCATCGAACACAAGTGGTTTGAATTCGGCAAGGACAAAAACGGACAGGATCTTCCCAAAACCGTCATCAGCAGGGAGTATTCCTCCGAGTGGAAACCGGGAGACGAACCGTACTATCCAGTAAATGATGAGAAAAATTCATCCCTGTATGCTTCTTATAAAAAGCTGGCCGAACAGGAAAAGCATGTAATTTTCGGTGGACGTCTCGGGGAATACAAATACTACGATATGGATGCGGTGATTGCAGCGGCGCTTCAGAAAGCCGATGAGGAACTCTTTAGTCAACGTCTATATATGTGAATCTGAAAAACAGTCAGGAGGGTATTCTTATGGAAATCAACAAGAAAAATGTAGCGGCAATGATCGATCACACTCTGCTGAAGCAGGACGCCAGCGAAGAACAGATCGCAAAAATCTGTGAAGAAGCGCTGGAGTATCATTTTGCTTCGGTATGCGTAAACCCGGGCTATGTGGCACAGTGCGCCGAGGCCTTGAAGGGCAGCTCCGTTGAGGTCTGTACCGTGATCGGCTTCCCGCTCGGAGCGACCACGTCTGCGTCCAAGGCATTTGAAGCAAAGGATGCCATTGCAAACGGAGCAACCGAAGTCGACATGGTCGTCAACGTCGGCAAGATCAAATCCGGAAACTGGGATTTTGTAAAAGACGATATTGCGGCGGTTGTCAAGGCTGCTGACAAGAAGGCTGTTGTCAAGGTCATTATTGAAACCTGCCTTCTGACAGATGAAGAGAAGGTAAAGGTCTGCCAGATTGCCAAAGAGGTAGGGGCAGATTTTGTAAAGACTTCCACCGGTTTTTCAAAATGGGGAGCAAAGCCGGAGGATGTAGCCCTTATGCGTAAGATCGTAGGTCCGGATATGGGCGTCAAGGCTTCCGGCGGCATTCATAACGCAGAAGAAGCCCTCGCCATGATCAACGCCGGCGCAAGCCGTCTTGGCTGCAGTGCTGGTATTGCTGTGGTGAACGGCCTGGAGG
>CAMNNM010000207.1 GCA_946545425.1 uncultured Blautia sp.
ACCTTTGTCTCATCTGCATCGATCTCTTCGTCCGATATAAGAAGCATATATATTTCGTAATAGACGATCAGCCGTACCTGCTCATTCTGATCTGCAAAGCTGGCGATCAGCTCTTCTCTGGTGGTCGTGTTCGGAATATATTTGATTCCGCATTCCTTCATAAAACGGCCCAGAAGCTTCTGCTGTGCCTCCGGAAAATCCCTGTTGGAATAAGCCAGTTTGTATGCGAGTTCTACAAAGCGTTCTTTATTTGTATCAGACAGCTGTTCAAGGAACATAATTTTCCACCTCTCCTTTGCATTCGTTGTCAGTCCGGTCATCCGGACCGGGTACCTCTTCTTTTTCACAGTATAACATAATCGTTTCTTCTCTGCTACCACACTTTTGCCTTGACAGCTACAGTCAACTTCAGGATAATCAAAGATAACAGCTGTCCTGGTCCGGGTACATATGTTTCATATGCCTTTATGACCGGGATTCAATATTCAGGGATTTACGGAGAGTATACCATGTTGAATCAGAAGAAATGGAAACCAGAATTCAAGAAACGCTTTGACGAGCGTTATGACGAACTGAAATGGCTTTATTTTTCTCTTTACGGAGAAGACTTTAACGCGCTGAACTGGCTTGTCGGCGCCATGTACGATTTTTACGAGGAACGGAACGCTTCCCTGAAAAGGCTGGACCGCCAGCGGGAGAAGAACCCGGCCTGGTACAAAGGAAACGACATGCTGGGCATGATGATGTATTCCAACCTGTTTGCGGACACGCTGCAGGGAGTCCGTGCAAAGCTTGACTACATCAAAGGCTGCGGCGTGAATTATCTCCATCTGATGCCGCTTCTCGACAGTCCCGAGGGGAAGGATGACGGCGGCTATGCGGTTTCCGATTTCCGGAAGGTCAAGCCGGAGCTCGGCACCATGGAGGATCTTGAACAGCTTACCGCCGACTGCCACAAGGCCGGCATCAGCGTCGCTCTCGACTTTGTCATGAATCATACCAGCGAGGAGCACGCCTGGGCAAAGCTGGCCCGGGAAGGAGACCCGGCCGCCCGTTCCCGCTATTATTTCTACGACCGCTGGGACGTTCCTTCCATGTATGAAAAGACCATGCCCGAAGTCTTCCCGACCACGGCGCCGGGCAACTTTACCTGGCTTGAGGACTGCGGTCAGATCGTCATGACCACCTTCTATCCTTATCAGTGGGATCTGAACTACGCCAACTGCATGGTCTTCAACGACATGACGGCCAACATGCTGTTCCTTGCCAACCGCGGCATCGATGTGATCCGTCTGGATGCCGTTCCGTATATCTGGAAGGAGCTGGGAACCAACTGCCGGAACCTGCCGCAGGTGCATACTCTGGTCCGCATGATGCGCATCATCAGCGAGATCGTCTGCCCCGGCGTGCTTCTTCTGGGCGAAGTGGTTATGGAGCCCTCCAAGGTCGTCCCGTACTTCGGCACCGTGGAAAAGCCGGAATGCCACATCCTTTACAATGTGACCACCATGGCCTCCACCTGGAATACGGTAGCCACCCGCGACGTGGGCCTTTTGAAGCGCCAGCTGGACCAGGTTGCCGCGCTTCCCAAGGAATATGTTTTCCAGAATTATCTGCGCTGCCACGACGACATCGGCTGGGGCCTGGATTATGAATGGCTGCATCAGTTCGGTATCGAGCAGATCCCGCATAAGAAGTTCCTGAACGATTATCTGACCGGGCACTGGTACGGCAGCGATTCCAGAGGTGAACTGTACAACGACGATCCGCGTCTCGGGGACGCCCGCCTTTGCGGCACCACGGCATCCCTCTGCGGTCTGGAAGCCGCCCTGTACGAGCGTAACGCCGCAAAAGTCGAAAAGGCTGTCGCCTGCGACCTGATGCTTCATGCCTGGCTTTTCATTCAGAGCGGCATTCCAGTCATCTATTCCGGCGACGAGATCGGCCAGGAAAACGACTATACCTATAAAGAAGACGCTCTGAAGTGTGACGATTCCCGTTACCTCCACCGCGGTAAATTCCCGTGGAAGAAATGGGACGGCAAGAACGAGATCTCCATGCGGATCTTTGACGGGCTCCGCCAGATGGAGACCATCCGTGCTTCCCACGAGATCTTTTCCGGAAAAGCCGGCGTCGAAACCCTGGAGACCGGCTGCAAGTCCGTGCTCGGCGTCCTTCGGTATCTCGGAATGGATCAGCACCTGCGGGCTTACTTCAATTTCAGCGAGTTCACGCAGCGCTACTGGACCATGCCGGACGAGGAGGCGGAGCAGTATATCGATCTGTTCACCGGCAAGTCCATGAAGGAGCTGGGAGATACGCTGCCGCCTTATGGGTACCGATGGTTTTTGCAGAAGTAAAAGCGGCGCGGAAGATATTATCCGGGCAGCTTGAATACATCGGGGACCGCTCTCGCTTGGTCCTCGCGCAGCGGCACTAAGAAAAAATGGACACGTGAAACTTTGCGATTACTCGCTGTTTCACGTGTCCATTTTTTCAAGTGCCGGCGCTGCGGACGTCCCCTTTTGTATTCAAAGCTGCCCGGATTTTACTTCAGGCATAGTTCTACGGGGCAGTGGTCGGAACCCATCACTTCTGTGTGGATCGTGGCAGAGGCGATACGGTCTTTCAGGGATTCTGAAACGCAGAAATAGTCGATGCGCCATCCTGCGTTCTTTTCTCTTGCCCGGAACCTGTAGGACCACCAGGAATATTCCACCTTATCCGGATACAGACTTCGATAGGTATCAATAAACCCGGCGTTCAGAAGGGCTGTGAATTTTCCTCTTTCTTCATCGGTAAAGCCGGCGTTATGGCGGTTGGTCTTTGGATTCTTCAGGTCTATTTCCTCGTGGGCTACGTTCAGATCGCCGCAGAAGACCACCGGCTTGTTTTTTTCTTTTTCCTTCAGAAATGCCAGGAACGCATCCTCCCAGGTCATTCTGTAATCCAGTCTGGCAAGCTGGTCCTGGGAATTCGGCGTATAACAGGTGATCAGGTAATGATCTGAAAACTCCAGTGTGATGACCCGCCCTTCATGATCATGTTCCGG
>CAMNNM010000208.1 GCA_946545425.1 uncultured Blautia sp.
CGCTGCAGTGCAGCGGAAGAGTGGGATAATGTTGGACTCCTGGTCGGGGACGATACCAGAGAAGTGAGAAAAGTGTTTCTCGCCCTCGACGCCACCGACAGTGTCATCGAACAGGCTGCATTATGGGGCGCCGACATGTTGATCACGCACCATCCGATGATCTTTGGCGGGGTCAAAAAAATCAATAACCATTCCTTTACTGGCAGACGCATTCTGGCGCTGGTAAAGAATGATATCGTTTATTATGCGATGCATACAAATTATGACATCCTTGGCATGGCGGATCTGAGCGCAGAATATCTGAAGCTCAGAAATCCCGGGGTGCTTGCCTCAACAAGCGAGGACGGAAGCGAAGGCTTTGGACGGGTCGGAGCGCTTTCGGAGCCAATGCCCCTTAAGGATTTCGCGGCCTTTGTAAAGGAACAGCTCTGTATTCCTGATGTGCGGGTGTATGGAGATCCGGACAGGATCATAAAAACCGCTGCCGTATGCACGGGGTCGGGTAAAAGTATGCTGAAGGATGTAAAAAAGAGCGGAGCGGATGTCTATGTCACGGGCGACATCGACTACCATACGGGAATCGACGCGGTGGCGGACGGTCTTTGCATTGTGGATGCCGGACACTATGGTACGGAACACGTCTTTCCGGAGGCAATGAAAAAAGTGCTTTCCGAAAGATTTCCCGATCTGGAATATCAATGTGCGGCATGGGAACCACCGTATCTGCTGGTTTAAAAAACGGAGCATGGACCGAAATTTTTCAGAAAGGAAGTGACAGGATGAGTCAGGAGCAGCTGACGGTACAGATCGGAGAACGGGAATACGGTTATCCGGAGGGAACCAGATATCTTGAAATTGCAAAGGAACATCAGAAAGATTACGATGCGGAAATCATTCTTGTTAAGCGGGACGGCAAACTCCAGGAGCTGAGCCGTGTGCTGGAGACCAGCTGCAGTCTTACCTTTGTCACGACCCGCGATAAGGAAGGATACGATACCTATACGAGAACCGCGGTGTTTATCCTTCTTAAAGCCATTTTTGACACGGCAGGAAAAAAATACAGTGAAAAAGCCGTCATCCATTACTCGGTGGGGAACGGTCTGTATTTTACCATAAAAGGGATGACGGGCATATCGCAGGAGTTTCTCCAGCGGTTAAAGGAACAGATGAACGAGATCATCCGTCAGGATATCCCGATTTCAAAGAGAAGTCTTCACACGGATGAGGCCATTTCGCTGTTTCACCGCCACCATATGTATGACAAGGAAAAGCTGTTTACCTACCGGCGCGTTTCCAGGGTCAACATTTACAGTATCGAGAATTTTGACGATTATTTCTACGGCTACATGGCTCCGAGCACGGGATTTCTGGGACTCTACGACCTGGTTCCCTACGATGAAGGCTTTCTTCTGCTTCTGCCTGCCCGGGATGATCTTTCGTGCATCCGGATGCCGGAAGGCCGCGACAAGCTGTTCCAGGTCATGAAGGCCTCGGAAGAGTGGGGGACAAAGGTCGATATCGAGACTGTGGCGGATCTGAACGAGAGAGTTTCAAGAGAAGGAATCCGGAATATCATGCTGATCCAGGAAGCCCTTCAGGAAGCAAGGATCAGCGACATCGCCGAACAGATCGCATCCAGGGGAGACGTAAGATTTGTGCTGATCGCCGGACCCTCCTCTTCGGGAAAGACGTCCTTTTCACATCGGCTGTCCATACAGCTGATGGCGCACGGCCTGCGGCCGCATCCCATCGAAATGGACCGTTATTTTGTCAACAGGGAAGACACGCCCCTTGACGAAAACGGTCAGAAGGATTTTGAAGGCCTTGGAGCGCTTGACGTTCCGAAATTCAACGAAGACATGCTGGCTCTCCACGCGGGAAAAGAAGTGGAGCTGCCCAGGTTTAATTTCATTACCGGAAAAAGAGAATACAATGGAGAAGTTCTGAAGCTCGGAGCAGAAGACATTCTTGTAATAGAAGGAATTCATGGCCTGAATGACAAGCTGAGCGCTTCCCTGCCGAAAGAGAGCAAATTTAAGATCTATATCAGCGCCCTGACCCAGCTGAACATCGACGAGCATAACCGTATACCCACCACCGACGGGCGGCTGATCAGGCGTATCGTCCGGGATGCCAGGACCCGCGGCTATTCCGCGCAGGGCACGATACGGCAGTGGCAGTCCGTAAGACGGGGAGAAGAAAAGAACATCTTTCCGTTCCAGGAGCAGGCGGATGTCATGTTCAATTCCGCTCTGGTATATGAGCTGGCAGTGCTGAAGGTATACGCCGAGCCGCTTCTGTTCGGCGTGGACCGGAATTCTCCGGAATACGTCGAGGCCAAAAGGCTGCTGAAATTTTTTGACTATGTTCTTCCGGTTCCGGGAGACGAGGTGCCAAGAAATTCGCTTCTCCGTGAGTTTATAGGAGGAAGCACGTTCCCCGTATGACTGGATGCTTTGCATACCGGCTGAAGGGCGGCGTGATGCGTCAAATGTCAAAATCCTTTTGACGTGTCCATAAAAACATGCTAAAATTTATGCCGCAGCCAGGCCAGGTGATCGCGGCTGGACAGACGAAAGGGTCCAGGTGAGGAAAGTCCGGGCTTCACAGGGCAGGATGCCGGATAACGTCCGGTGGAGGCAACTCCCAGACCAGTGCAACAGAAATAAACCGCGCCGGATTTCCGGCGTAAGGGTGGAAAGGCAGTGTAAGAGACTACCGCCGTTCTGGCAACAGGACGGGCACATGTAAACTCCATTCGAAGCAAGACCAGAAAGAAAGCGATACGGCGGCCCGTCGTGCTTTCAGGTAGGTCGCTTGAGCTCTGCGGCAACGCAGCGCCTAGACAGATGATCACCCAACGACATAACCCGGCTTATCGGCCTGACTGCAGAAGAACAGGGGAGACTTGATCTCCCCTGTTCTTCATTGTATCCGTTTTATTTGTTTCTGTGTCCGCGGTATTTTTCTTCGCAGTATTTGCAGCGGTAGATTTCTTTTTCTGCGTCTGAAAGAACGAAGATCTGGTCAAG
>CAMNNM010000209.1 GCA_946545425.1 uncultured Blautia sp.
GTCCCATTTTTCAATTATCGGTGCTTAACGGTATCCCCCAGCTCTTTTCAATCTCTGTTCTGACAATGTCCAGAGTCTCGAGTCTTGCGGCGCGGCCGGCGCCGGTCAGAAGTTCACTGTCGTCTTTCTGGGCCTGCCCGTCCGCTCCCTTTTCCTGGAGAAGCTTCAGCAGGTATCCCTGCCTTGCGGCGATTTTTCTGCTTTCCTCAAATTCCAGTTCGAAGGCCATGCAGCAGTGGCCGACATATCCGTCGAACACCGTGCGCCTTACATTTCTCGGAACGCATCTGTGCCCCATCACGCAGTCCCAGACCTCCGGGGTCACCTGATCGGTCTCGGACAGCATGCCTCTGCTGCTCCCGATGCGCTGCTCGTAGGGGAGTTCGCTGACCACGCGGAAGATGTCGATCTTGTCGGCGTCCCGGAGGATTTTCGCCATGGTCAGCGTCAGTCCCTCCAGATCTTCCGGAAGATTAAGCTTATTGTGCAGGCGGATCGCCGTCTCGGTGATCTGCAGCCAGCCCTCCGGCAGGGATTCTGCAGGAAAGCGGTCGATCAGATGATCTGAAAACAGAAGATCCGCCCCGAATTCTGCATGATCCACAGATTTTGCGTCCATAAAGGTCCCGTACTGCCGCACCTGCTCAAAACGGCCGATATCGTGCAGAAGTCCCAGAAGCCAGGCGAAATCTGATATCTCTTCTCCCTGCTCCAGGCTTTTTGCGATCCGTTCCGCCAGAGACGCGACCCGGTAGGTGTGGGCGATCTTTAGCGCGATCATGGGATTCTGCGGATCATAGTGGCTGACATATTCGTCAAAAGCTGCCAATGCCTGTGTCTTGTTCATTTTATCCGGCGATATCGATGTTGACGCCCTTCAGGCCGACTACCGCGCCGCCCTTTGCCTCGGAGGATTCTTCGTGGGCCAGGAGCCATTTGTTGGCAGCGGTCAGATACTTGTCTTCTTCATATACGTTCTCGAATTCCGGACGTGCCTCGTTGGTTCCCTTGGAAAGAACGACAAGGACCTTGAAGCCTTTCTCTGCATCGCAATGGCAGGGTGCATAGTGAAGTGTCGTGGCGTATACTTCCACCAGAACGCCTGCCGGCACATGGAAGGCCTTTACCTTTGCGGTATCCAGGAAGCCGTCCTCAATCTCCTGCTGCATGGCGATCAGAAGAACAAAGTCCTCAGTGCCCAGATTGAACTCGCTGCAGCGATGATATTCAAGGCAGTTCAGCTTTGTGTTGTGTCCGTTGCAGAATCCGAACTGCGCCGGTACGCCGCCGAACAGGGTCAGGCTGAGACGTTTTGCTTCGTCAAGAGAAGTGATCGGTTCAAAATCCGGAACATAGACGGTTCCTTCCGGAAGCGGCGTCTCTTTATCAAGTACTTTGAGGATCTCGGAAACCTGGGCTCCCTCGATCACGCGTCCGTAGTTTTTAAATTCCGGATCATATACGCTGTAGATTTTCATCTGTGTTTACCCCCTTTGGTTTAAAACCATTATTCTGTAATTGTATCCCCGTTCCGGGATATCAGACACCACCATTATATCCAAAAAAGAGTCGGCAAACAATACCTCCGCCAAACAAAGTATGTTATAATCAGGCCAATAACGGGAGGTCTTCTGTATGCACGGACAAACGACTCATGATATGACAAAAGGGCCGGTTTTTCGGCCCCTTGTATCTTTTACGATTCCCCTGATCCTTGGAAATCTTCTGCAGCTGACCTACAACGCCGTCGACAGCATGATCGTCGGACAGTATGTGGGAAAAGAAGCTCTGGCATCGGTGGGAACCAGCAACCCATTGATGACATTGATCCTTCTGTTCACCAACGGAATCTGCCTGGGCGCCGGAATCCTGGTCGGTTTTCACTTTGGCGCGGGCGAACACGATACGTTAAAACGCCAGGTCAGCACCGGCATGTGTGCCGGGGCGGTATTCTCCCTTGTGGTGGGATTTCTGATCGCGGTACTGGCACATCCGGTCATGTCGCTTCTGAAGGCTGATCCTGCCATCATCGGTCAGGCAGCCGGATATCTGCGCATCATCATGATGGGTCTTGTGTTCAGTTTTATTTACAACTATCTGGCCAGCATGCTGCGCGCCATGGGGGATTCCCGGTCACCGCTTATTTTTCTGGCCATCAGTGCCGTCCTGAACATTCTGGGCGATCTGTTTCTGGTCGTCGTCCTGCGGCTGGGGATTTTTGGCGCAGCCCTTTCCACCGTGATCTGCGAAGGTCTCAGCGCTTTATTCTGCTGGATTTATATTTACAGAAGCATTCCCCTGCTCCGGCTGGGAAAAGACTGGCTCGTGATGGACTTCGGACTCCTTAAAAAGACCCTCTCCTACGGCATTGTGAGTGCCATGCAGCAGTCCACCGTCCAGATGGGCAAGCTTGTGATCCAGGGATTTGTCAATTCCCTGGGCGTAAACGCCACTGCGGCATTCAACGCCGTCAACCGGACGGACGATATCGCCATTGTTCCTGAGCAGAACATTGCCCACGCCATGAGTTCCGTCATGGCCCAGAACGTCGGCGCCCATCATAAGGACCGGGTGCAGAAGGTCTTCCGGTACGGCATTTATCTGGAAATCGGCTACGGTATCGCCGTCGGCATCCTGCTTTATGTGTTTGCCGTCCCGATCATGCAGCTGTTCAGCCGGAATCCGGAGGTTGTCGCGGAAGGCGCGGGTTATCTGCATCTGATGGCATTCATGTATCCGGCGCCTGCCATTACCAACGGCATTCAGGGCTATTTCCGGGGCATCGGGGATATGAAGATCACCTTGATCAGTTCCATCACCAATATGACGGTCCGGGTGCTCTGCTGTTATATTCTGCTCTTCCGGATGGGATTTGATTTTCAGATCATTCCCTGGTCCTACATGGCCGGCTGGGCGGCCATGGTGGTGTTTGAACTGCCCTATCTTCTGTACATACGAAAAAAACAG
>CAMNNM010000210.1 GCA_946545425.1 uncultured Blautia sp.
CCGGAAACTATCCGCCGGTCCATAAAAAGCCGGCTGCGGTTTCCACATTTGACCGCCTTGACATGCTGTGGGCCCGCTATCCTCAGTATCACGAGAAGACGACATTCGCCGTGATGGAAGAGCTTCTGAAGGAACATGAATCGTGGCAGGAAGACTTCGAAGCGGTCCGGGAGGAATACTATGAAAACGGGTACGACAGATTTCTGATCCAGCTGTCCTGGTCGGATCTGCCATACCGGCGCGCTGCGATGGAAAAGATTCTGGAATCGGGCCCCTGCGCGCCGAATCCCTATGTTGAAGCATTTATGGAACAGTTTTCCGGTATCGACACGGATCATAAAGCCTGTTTTCTTTTTCCGGAGAGCTATATTCCTCAGTTTTTTGTGATCTCCGAGGTCTGCCGGAAAGCGGAATCCTTCCGGCCGGTCCGGAGCATTTTTCCGGACGAAGAGAAAACGCACTACCTGGCGGTATTCGATAAACGGAATATGGAAGATATACTGCTGATGTTTCATCTGCTTTACACAAATGTCACCGAGGATCTGTACGGCGGGTATTCCCTGTACGATTATTCTCTGCCGTGGTATCAAAATCATCTGTGGTCAGACGGGGTGCCCTTCCGGTCGCCGTGGCTTCCGGACCGGGTGGCAAAGTATCAGGGAAACCTTCCGTGGTATCATAATCCCGTAAAGACTGTCTGTGTGAGAAGAAATATCCGGCACATGCTGGAATGCGGATACGTGTCCTCCGAGCTGGAGCTTTTCCGGAACCTGACGGAAATCGTCATGCCCTTTTTTCAATGGTGGTACACAGATCTTGCCCTTTACGAAGAGAAGGACGGCTTCCGGACAGACTGGAGACTGGAACGGACGAAGATACGCACCAGACTGACGGCGGAAGGCGTGATCAGACCCAAATGGAAGCACGAAGTGACGCTGTTTCAGATGGTCAGGAAGAAGTATCCGGATACCCTTTACCAGTACCGTCCGGACTGGCTGGGGCGGCAGAGCCTGGATCTGTATATCCCTTCTCTCCGGACCGCGATCGAATATCAGGGAATCCAGCATTACCTGCCCGTTGGATTTTTTGGCGGAGAGGAGGCGCTTGTGCAGCGCCGGGAGCTGGATCTGCAGAAAAGGGAGCTCTGCCTTTTAAACCAGGTCCGGCTGATCGAATGGCCGTACGATGTGGAACCCACCGCTGCGAATCTGCGGAGAATGCTTGACGGAAAAGAGAACCCTTCATATGTAAATGATAAATAATGATTTGCAAAAATGGAACTATCAACAGTTTACAAATTGCACAAAATATAATATGATTGGAATACAAAAAAGCGAATATTTACTATATGGAGGTGGCACAATGGCAAAGAAACTGGCTTTCAACCCGTATCTTCCGTCATGGGAATATGTTCCGGATGCCGAGCCGCACGTGGTGGACGGGCGGGTGTACGTGTATGGTTCTCACGATCTGTTCAACGGCATCAATTTCTGTCTGGGCGATTATGTCTGCTGGTCCGCTCCGGTGGATGATCTTGGAAACTGGACATATCATGGCGTGATCTTTAAGCGCGAGCAGGATCCCGCTGCCCCCAAAAACCGTATTACCAACGGTCTGGCCGCTCCCGACATGGTGGTCGGCGACGACGGAAGATATTATCTCTATTACTTCATGGGCGGCACAAAGATGATTTCTGTCGCTGTCTGCGACGAGCCGGCAGGCAAGTACGAATTCTACGGCTATGTCAAGTATAAGGACGGAACACCTATCGGCAAGAGAAATGAGCCCTTCCAGTTCGATCCCGGATGCCTGAAGGACGATGACGGACGTCTTTATCTTTATACAGGCTTTGCCTTTGGCGGAAATCCGATCCTTCTGGACGGCTCTCAGCCCACCAAAAAGGGACCGATGTGGTTCGAGATCGACACAAAGGACATGCTGACCGTTATTTCCGGCGATGAGCTGAATTATCTCGGCGTCCTGACCGGCGAAGAAGCCAAGG
This sequence comes from uncultured Blautia sp., assembly GCA_946545425.1. Lineage (GTDB taxonomy): Bacteria > Bacillota > Clostridia > Lachnospirales > Lachnospiraceae > Blautia_A. Next base: position 2,003 of record CAMNNM010000210.1, read on the forward strand.
GGACACCGTATGAAGAGCAGCCCTTCGGCGAAGCCAGCTCCATGCGCAAGTTCAACGGCAAGTATTACTTTATCTACAGCTCCCTGAACTCCCACAATCTGTGCTATGCCGTTTCCGACAAGCCGACAGAAGGATTTGAATTCGGGGGCATTCTGATCAGCTGCGGCGATATCGGCCTCCCGGGCGTTCCGGATGTAAAGCATGCACACATGGATACCGGAAATACCCACGGATCACTGATCGAGATCAACGGAAAATACTACATTTTCTATCACCGTCATTCCAACCGGAAGCAGTCTTCCCGTCAGGCATGTGCCGAGGAGATCCGCTTTGAGGACGGCAAGTTCTATCAGGCCGAGATGACCTCCTGCGGTCTGAACGACGGCCCGCTGCCGGGCAAGGGACGCATTCCGTCTTATTGCGCCTGCAATGTGTACGGCAAGAACGGAACAAAGTTCCTTTCCATGCTGAAGTATCCCAGAGGCGCAAGCCCCTTCCTTACCCAGAAGGGTAAAGACCGCGAAGAGGGACCGGATCAGTACATTTCCAATTTCTGCACGGACTGCACGGTCGGCTTCAAATATTTTGATCTTTCACAGACCCGCAAGATCCGCGTTCATCTGCAGGGATACGGAAAGAACTGCGCCGTGACCATCCGGACGCAGGAGAAGGGCGACGTGATCTGCCGGATCCCGCTGGATACCTGCAAGAAGGAACAGGGATTCCTGGGTGAGCTTCCCGAAGGCCTCGGAACCAAAGAAGCCCTTTACTTCAGTGTCGAAGGAAAAGGCGGAACCTTTGATTTCCTGTCGTTTGATCTTCTGTAAAAACCTGAAAAATATACATGCCATAAAAACCCGGACCAGTTGTGGTCCGGGCAATGGCATCAACCAGTTCGCTTTTTCATGCGAACTGGTTTTTGTTTTGTAAAAA
>CAMNNM010000211.1 GCA_946545425.1 uncultured Blautia sp.
CGTAGACAGCGGTAATTTCGACTGGGAAGCATATCCGGGCAAGTATCCCGGTCTTACCGAGCCGGATGAATCCTACCATGGTATCATCTATACAAAACAGTTCGGAAAAAAAGCCTATATCACCAAGGCCACTTCACAGCTTATGCGTGATCTTGGATCCATTCCAAGTCCGATGAACTGCTTCCTTTTGAACATCGGTCTCGAAACCCTTGCTCTGAGGGTTGAACGTCACTGCAGCAACGCAGCCAGAGCCGCCGAATTCCTTAACAGCCATGAAAAGGTTGCCCGTGTCTCTTTTGCCGGTCTGCCGGACGACAAGTATCATGATCTTGCCGCAAAGTACATGCCGAACGGCACCTGCGGCGTAATCTCCTTTGAGCTGAAGGGCGGACGCGACAGCGCGGTGCGTTTCATGGACGGACTGAAGCTTGCTTCCATCGCGACCCATGTAGCTGCTTCCAGAACCATGGTCCTGCATCCTGCAAGTCATACCCACAGACAGCTGAATGACGAGCAGCTGGAGCTGGCCGGCGTATCTCCGGGTCTGATCCGGCTTTCCATCGGAATCGAGAATATCGAGGATATTCTGGCGGATCTTGAGCAGGCACTGAAACTGGCATAATTTTAAAAAAAGGGTTTGACAAACCGTTAATGGTGATATATAATAACTTTTGTCGTCAGCAAGTAGTAGTTGATGACAAGGGTTTGCGATAGTGGCGTAGTTGGTAACGCGCGACCTTGCCAAGGTCGAGACCGCGGGTTCGAGCCCCGTCTATCGCTCTTAGAAAAAAGCTTCCGGAAATCCGGAAGCTTTTTTGTTTTCTTTTGCCAATTCTCTCGAAAAAATCAATGCTCCGGCAGATACGAATACATAATGGGACGTACGCAGCTGTACTAAGCGGGAGCGTTCCCCGTCGTATTCGTGCTGCCGGGGTATTATCTTTATCTTATCAGTGATGGAACAGCCGGATTCCGGTAAATGCCATCACCATTCCGTACTGGTCGCAGGCTGCGATCACGTCTTCGTCTCTTACCGATCCGCCCGGCTGTGCGATATATTTCACGCCGCTCTTATGTGCCCGCTCGATATTGTCGCTGAAGGGGAAGAACGCATCGGAGCCAAGCGTGACGTCGGTCATCTGGTCAAGCCATGCTCTTTTCTCCTCTTTTGTGAAAACAGAAGGCTGCTCTGTAAACCGTTTCTGCCACTCTCCGTCTCTCAGTACGTCGTCATATTCTTCGCCGATGTATACGTCAATGGCATTGTCGCGCTCGGCACGGCTCAGCGTATCGATAAAGGGAAGCGAAAGGACCTTCGGGGACTGTCTTAAGAACCAGTGATCTGCCTTGTCGCCGGCCAGCCTGGTGCAGTGTACTCTGGACTGCTGCCCTGCTCCGACGCCGATGGCCTGACCGTCCTTTACGTAGCAGACAGAGTTGGACTGGGTATATTTGAGGGTGATCAGCGCCACCTTCAGATCCATACGCGCTTCTTCGCTGAGTTCTTTGTTCTTTGTTACGATATTGGATATCAGCTCGTCGTCGATGGGAAGCTCCTGGCGGCCCTGCTCAAAGGTCACGCCGAATACCTGCTTTCTTTCGAGCGGTTCCGGAACATAGTTCTCATCCATCTGAATGATATTATAGTTGCCTTTTTTCTTCTGCTTCAGGATCTCCAGGGCCTCTTCGGTATAACCGGGAGCGATGACGCCGTCGGAAACCTCACGCTTGATCAGAAGCGCCGTATCCTTGTCGCAGATATCGGAAAGAGAGATAAAATCTCCAAAGGACGACATACGGTCGGCTCCGCGGGCTCTTGCATAGGCGCATGCCAGCGGAGAAAAGTTTTTCCAGTCCATATCATCGACCCAGTAGATCTTTGCCAGTGTTTCGGTAAGCGGACGGCCGGCCGCCGCTCCTGCGGGAGATACATGCTTGAAAGAAGCAGCTGACGGAAGTCCTGTCGCTTTTCGAAGATCCCTGACCAGCTGCCAGCCGTTCAGAGCGTCCAGGAAATTAATGTAACCCGGTCTTCCCCCAAGAACTGTAACGGGAAGTTCACTGCCATCTGCCATGAAGATCCTGGACGGTTTCTGATTGGGGTTGCAGCCATACTTTAAAGCAAATTCGTTCATGTAGTCCTCCTTCGTTTCCTTGAACATTTGTTTTTATGAAGAACAAAAGCCGTCTGCGTCAAAGTTCTGCCGCAGACGGCTTCTGATCATACCAGAAACACTTTGTTGGGTGCGGCGTTCCTCATATACTGCTGAAGCTTTTCATCCGGCTCAATGAGAATCCGGACCGTTTCGCCGTCCTTTCGGGTGATAATGGCAAAACGGTTATGGGACTCGTTTCCGGAGGAAAAGTCCAGTGTTTTGATCTTCTGGTTCCCGTTGTAGTAATCCATACGGGAAGATTTCAGAGGAGCGCACAGGTCAGCCTCGCTGAGACTGACGTTCATGACCCTTTTTCTTTTCTGTTTGGAGTAGATGACGTCGATATCAATATCGCCGCCTACAAACAGGTATTCAAATTCCTGATCCGTTTTCGGAATGATAAAGTAATCCGCTATGATCATTCCGACAAAACCGATGAATGCCAGCGGGTGTATAAACAGCGCGGCTGCGCCGAAAAGCACCGTCAGAAAGATCAGCCCGCCCTTGATCAGAGTATCCTTTGGGGTCTTTTCCTTTTTCACCAGGTCTTCGTAATAAAAATCATCCATGGCTGTCTCTCCTTTACTTCTTTTACTGTTGCCCTTTGCCTGTCAGAGCATCTCTTCATGAGTATAACACAAAACGCCGTGATGGAAAAGAACCATTTCCATCACGGCGCCTTCCAGCCTTTTTTCAGCTGTATGTGATTACATCATTCCCATTCCGGGGTT
>CAMNNM010000212.1 GCA_946545425.1 uncultured Blautia sp.
GCATTAGCTCAGGTGGTAGAGCACTTGACTTTTAATCAAGTTGTCCGGGGTTCGAATCCCCGATGCTTCATTTGACAGCGTAAAAGCGCTGTAAATTAAGAACCCCGGTTTGTACCGGGGTTCTTTTGCTATAAAGAAACACATCTGGGTACAAAGAGTTTTAAGGAGGGTAAGGTGATTATGAGGATTTCCGGCTTCAAACAAGTGATTCTGGTTTTAACAGTTTTCTGTTTTTTATCGACGCCCGTATTTTCGGCAGAAAACACAGGGGCTTCTTCTGAGGCTTCCGCATCTGAAGAGTATACACTTGATCAGGTAATTGTACTGAGCAGGCACAATATCCGGTCGCCTTTATCGACAAAGGGATCTGTAGTCGATGATCTTTGCGCCCATGACTGGTTCGAATGGACGTCCAATCCGAGCGAGCTGTCCCTTCGCGGGGCAATGCTGGAAACGACAATGGGGCAGTATTTCCGTCTGTGGCTGGAAAAAGAAGGCCTGTTTCCGGAAAACTATATCCCGGAGGACGGAGCCGTCCGTTTTTATGCCAATGGCCTGCAGCGCACGCAGGCTACAGCCCGTTACTTTTCTGCGGGGCTTCTGCCGGTAGCGGTGGTCCCAATCGAATGTAAAGTAGGGTATGACGAAAAGGACGATACATTTATCCCTAATGTTTATTTTCTGAACGATGCATATATGCAGGATGCCCTCGAAGAAATTTATGAAGTGGGCGGCGGAGAGCACCTGGAGGGTCTTCGTGCTTCCCTTGATGAGGCTTTTGAGCTGATTGCGGATGTCACGGACATGAAAGAGACGGAAGCATATAAAAGCGGCCAATATGGAAACTTTCTGGAGGATACGAGCACGGTATCGCTGGAACTATTAAAGGAGCCCGGAATTCAGGGGCCTTTGAGCAAGGCGGTCTCTTTGGCCGATGCACTTGTGCTGCAGTATTACGAAGAAGAGGATGAAGTAAAGGCTGCTTTTGGGCATGAGCTTGACGAAGAAGACTGGAAAACCATCGGGTCGGTTCTGAAAGCGAACCTTGATATCCGGTTCGGCACGCCGCTTCTTTCCGTAAACGTGTCACATCTGATGCTCGAAGAACTCTGTTCCGAGATGAAGACGGAAGGCAGAAAATTTACATTTCTGTGTGGCCATGATTCTACCGTCGCCAGTGTGCTTGCTGCTCTGGGCGCAGAGGAGTATACACTGCCCGGAGCCATTGAACCCTCCACCCCTATTGGAGTTAAACTGGTATTCGAAAAATGGGTAGATACGGAGAAAGATGCGTTTTATAAAGTGAATCTGGTTTATCAAAGCGTGGACCAGCTCCGTTCCATACAGCCATTGTCACTGGAAGATCCGCCGATGATCGTTCCGGTTCACTTTGCGGAAGCGCAGGCAGATGAAAACGGTATGATACCGGAAGAAGAGCTGATCGGGCTGTTTGAGAACAAAATAGACTCGTACTATGCGCTGGAAGAAATCTACGGCGATATGCAGATGGATGAAGCGGCATAAAGATTCTGCTGAGAATGAAGAAGGGGCTGTGAAAAAGACCGGCTTCATAAGAAAAAGAAGGACCACGGTTAAAAACCGGAGGTCCTTCTTTTTTCAGACTTTAGACTTTTCACAGTTTCCTTTTGTCTGAAGCAGCTTACTCATCCTTCATCCCGTACAGCATGGACGCCAGCTCGGAATCCTTGTCCAGGATTACCGTGTTGTTGCTTCCGGACAGAGATTTTTTAAATGCGTCCAGAGAACGGGTAAAGTTGTAAAACTCGGCTTTTTCCTCTGTGTTGTAGGCTTCCTGCAGGATCTTCATGTATTCGGCCTCGCCCTCTGCCTCGAGAATCTCGGCCTGCTTCTTTGCGTCCGCATTCATGACGGTGACATTCTTGTCGGTCTCATTGCGGATCTTCTGCGCTTCCGATTCGCCCTGTGCCTTGTAGGAGGCGGCGATGTTCTGGCGTTCGGAGATCATGCGGGTGTACACGGCTTCCTTGTTGTCGTCCGGCAGGTCCAGAGACTTGATCTCGGCGACCACCACCTCGACGCCGTAATCGCCGATATCGGAGTTGGCCTCGTCGGTGAGCAGCTGCGTCAGCTTTTCCCCTCTGGCCTCGATGATCTCATCCTGACTCATGGAGGAGATCACATTCTTCTGGGCATTGTATACGGCCGCTTCGATGCGCTCCTCGGCCCGGGCATCCGTGGCTTCCAGGGTACGGATGTACTTGGTGGGGTCAACGACGCGCCACAGCACGTAGTTGTCTGCGATCATGCTCTTCTTGTCGCGGGTGATCACGTCCGAAATGGGCACGTCGTAGAGCTTCAGGCTTTTGGAGACCAGCTGAACGTTCTGGACGAAGGGCAGCTTGAATTTAAGCCCCGGTTCGGATTCGGTCTTTACGATACGTCCGAACTGACGTACGGCCGCATACTGGTTCATGGGAACCGTATAGAAGGAACCTCCTGCCACAAAAAGGATGACAAGGCAGAGCAGTCCGATCAGAATCCATTTGATTTTACCTTTCATGGCTGATCCTCCTTTCCGCTGATCTGAATATCCGAGAAGCTCTCGATGGGATACATGGTCTGGGTGCTGCCGTCGGTGATGATGATCCTGGAGTTTGGAAGTACCTGCTCCATGGCCTCGTAGAACATACGCTGCTTTGTGATCAGAGGATTCAGCTTATACTGGTCGTACATGGCATTGAAACGCGCCACCTGGCCTTCTGCCTCCGCGATGCGGGCCTGCTTCTGCGCTTCCGCGTTCTGAATGATCTTGTCGGCGTTGGCCTCCGCGGCAGGGATCTGCTCGTTCTGATACTGTTTTGCGTTGTTGATCGCCGTGTCCTTTCCCTGCTTTGCGGTCTCGACG
>CAMNNM010000213.1 GCA_946545425.1 uncultured Blautia sp.
ATGATACCGATTCGGATCCTTTTGACGATTTTTTTTGGAGATTACACCCCGCGCCAGGTGATTCAGTCGGCATTATATATTGCAGGCCTCTGGGGGATCTTTGTAAAATCCGGCCTGAAGGGATGGTGGTCGCTGATTCCCTGCGCCAGAGAATACCAGCTTTCACGATGCGCGGGTCTTGAGCAGGAAGGGCGGGTTTACAGTGTCGTGACCTTTTTCTGCCTGATCACGGAATCGACAGCCTTTCTGTTTCATGGCGAAATGGTTGCGTATGTGTTTGTATATGTTCTGCTCACGATGGAGCTGGTACGCATTATTTACGGCCTGAGAGTCTATAACGGCCTTATCGACGTATATGGCCTGAAAAAGCGCTGGATATGGCTTTTTGTGCTGGCCGTTACCAGATGGATTCCGGCTCTTCTTATGGGTTTTAAAAAGGATTTTCAACCCGCATGGAAGGTGGAGGACATGAACGCCGAGCTGGAACGGATCGCTTTTCACGGCAATGCCCGGGTAATGGACCAGGGACTGACCGTCAATCTGAAGACCCGTACGGCCACGGAATTCTTCCAGAAAAAGATCCTCCTCCGGGATATCCATATGGCGATTCCCAAAGGGCATATGGTACTGCTTCTCGGGGGATCCGGCGCCGGGAAAACCACGTTCCTGAATGCGGTCAACGGATACGAAAAGGCCGACGCCCAGGTGATGCTGAACGGCAGCGACATTTATAAAGAGTACAAAAAAATGCAGTATGAGGTGGGATTTGTTCCCCAGCAGGAGATGATGCGGGGAAAGGACACCGTCCGAAATACGCTTCTGGACGCCGCCAGGCTCCGGCTTCCCAAAGAAATCTCAGCCGATCTTCGCAGAAAACGCGTCGACGAGGTCATGGAAATCTTCGGCCTTATGCCGGTCAAAAACAACCTGATGGAAAAGCTTTCCGGAGGCCAGAAAAAGCGGCTGTCCATCGCGATGGAGTTTATCAGCAACCCGTCTCTTTTTATCCTGGACGAACCGGACTCGGGCCTTGACGGCGTGATGGCCAGAAAGCTGTTTGAACAGCTGAGAGCCGTCGCCGACACCGGCAAGATCGTGATCGTCATCACCCATACGCCGGACCGCGTCATCGATCTTTTCGACGACGTGATCGTTCTGGCCAAGGATTCTGCCCGTACCGGACGACTTGCCTATTACGGGAGCATAGAGGATGCCCGGGCGTTCTTTGGCAGACACGACATGGAAGAGGTCGTGAAGAGCATCAACCGGAAAGAGGAAGGCGGAGACGGTCTCGCGGATGAATTTATCGGAAAATTCGCGGAGGTGCAGAATGGCTGAGATACAGGAGAATAAAGGAACGCGGCGCTTCAGGACTCACCATCGCGGGCGCATCGCCCAGGTGGGGATCTATTTCGGAAAGCTTCTGAGAATGTTTATTTACCAGAGCGACTGGAAGGTGTTTCCGATGGCCGCCGTCATTGCATCCCTTGTGGTCCTGGTAATGCGCAGAAGGATGTTCGTCGACATGGAGATGACGATGATCGGGGCATTTGCCATCGTCATGATCTGTATCTGGAACGGATGCTTCAATTCGATCCAGGTCATCTGCCGCGAACGAGACGTGATCAAACGGGAACACCGGCTTGGAATGCATATCTCGGCCTACATTTTCTCGCATATGCTGTACCAGGCGCTTCTGTGCGCGGTACAGACGGTCATCAGCATTTACGTGATGGTGATCGGCGGCATAAAATTTCCTGCATCCGGGATCATCAACCGTTTTTTTCTTGTGGATTTCGGGATCGCCATGTTTCTGATCACCTTTGCGGCCGATATGATGTCGCTTTGGATCTCTGCCCTGTCCAGGACGACGACTGCGGCCATGACCATCATGCCCTTTATTCTGATCTTTCAGCTGGTCTTCTCCGGCGGCATGCTTCCGCTGCCGGAGCCTGTAAAGCCGATATGTGAATATACCATCTCGGGCGTGGGCGTTAAGCTGCTCTCCATCCAGACCGATCTGAACAGCCGGCCTTTCACGTCGATTTCGGACATGCTGGTTCTGATGAGGGACAGAGAAGTCGAAGGGACTGTAACGGTCGGACAGGTACTGGAGCTTCTGCAGAATAAAGACATCAATGCCGTTGCAGAACTGCGGGAAAAGAAAGTAGACGGGGATATGACCGCAGGTGAACTGATCGATCTGCTGGCGGCTTCCCCGGAGATCCAGGCAGAGCAGGACAAGGGGATCACCCTGAAGGCTACGGTGGGAGAGCTTCTGGACATACTGGGCGAAGAGGATGTGAAGACATATCTGAGCGAAGGCGCATCGGCGGCGAGATACCGGGAGGAGTTCGAGCCGAATCGCGGCAATATCGCAAACTGCTGGATCGACCTGATCATGTTCGCGCTTTTCTTTGCGCTGCTGGCTACCATTACACTGGAGTTTATCGACAAGGACAAGAGATAGCGGACAGCGCAAACCGTCGAATTTTCGCCGCTTCAGCGGCATCATGCCATAGTATTTGAGTTACCCTGTGAAAACAGGCTTTGAAAGGATTTATGTTTTTTATGAGAATTATCATCTGCTGCCATGATCGCCTTCACGACCCGGTACGTCTGCCTGGTGGCACCTGCGATCTCGGTGGTTTTTCCTGCATGCCATTACTGGGATACAGGACATCTGGGAGCAGCCCTGGTGCTGCTGATCCCGGCAGCGGCGATCTTCTATAAGCATTGGGAAAATTTTGTGCGTATTAAAGAGGGTACCGAAATGCGGGTCAGCTTTATCTGGAACAAA
>CAMNNM010000214.1 GCA_946545425.1 uncultured Blautia sp.
TGGAACTAAAGAATAACGGAGCCGGTACGTTTTTCTTAAATAACAAAGGGCTTCTGTGCAGAGCAGCACAGAAGCCTTTTTTTCTGCCACGGTATCACTTTATTCATGTAACGCACCATAAAAGAAGGTCTTGTATTCGTTGACGTATTTGATTATAATATAGACAATAATGCCCTGCAGGGAGGTCTTTTTTATGTCAAAGTATCTGATTAAACGAATTCTGCTGGCAATTGTCAGCGTATTCATTGTCTGTGTGATCACATTCTTCGCCATGAATGCGATCCCGGGAGGCCCGTTCAATTCTGAAAAAGCCTTGAGTCCGGCCATCGAAAAGGCGCTGATGGAGCGCTACAATCTGGACAAGCCGGTCTGGCAGCAGTTCTTTATTTATATGAAGAATCTCTTCCACGGAGATTTCGGCGTTTCGCTGAAAACCGGACGCGACATCGGAGCAACACTTCTTAACTGCTTCAAGGTATCCGGAAAGATCGGCGGCGTCGCGGCTCTGTTCGCGGTTATCATCGGAGTGGTCCTCGGCGCTGTTGCGGCTCTGTTCCGCAACAAATGGCCGGACCGTCTCATCGTATTTTTCACCACACTGTTTACGGCAATGCCGTCCTTCGTATTCGCCACATTCCTGCTGATGATCTTCGCGGTGCAGCTGGGCCTTGTCAAGGTCTTCAGTGCCGAAGGCTCCAGCATCGTGCTTCCGGTCATCGCTCTGGCGGCTTATCCGACAGCCTACGTGACCAGACTTACCAAGACGAGTATGCTGGACTCGCTGGGACAGGATTATATCCGTACCGCAAAGTCCAAGGGCGTTTCCACGGTCAGCGTCATTTTCAAGCACGCGCTGCGCAATGCCCTGATCCCGGTCATCACCTATGTGGGACCGATGCTTGCCTATATTCTTACCGGATCGCTGGTCGTTGAGAACATCTTCAACATCGGCGGACTGGGGCAGCAGTTCGTAAAGTCCATCAACAACCGGGATTATCCTCTGATCATGGGAACGACCATCTTCCTGGCGGTCATCATGGTAGTGATGAACCTGCTGAGCGACATCATGTACAAGGTCGTCGACCCGCGAATCAAGTTTGACTGATACGGAAGGAAGAAGCTTACTGTTATGGCAATCACACCGAATGACAATACACAAAACAGAAATAACCAGAATGACGATATGCCGAAAAAGAATCCGCTGAGCCTTCAGGTGGACATGAGCAAATTCGAAAAGGCCACGGATGAGGAAAAACGGCAGCAGGATGTCATGAGTGAATCCACCACCTTTTTCCGGGACGGCATGAGAAAGCTCATGAAGAACCCGCTGGCCGTGGGTTCTTTGATCGTGCTGGCGCTGGTGCTGGCGACCATTATCATCGCGCCCCACATCGTTCCCTACGGCTACGAAGAGATCATCACGGTCAACGGAAAACGTGACAAGAAGATCACGAACCTGGGACCCTTCGAATACTCCGAAAAGGAACAGAAATATATTGACGAAGGAAACAAGCTGTTTCCGCACATCATGGGAACCGATTCCCGCGGACGTGACTATTTCATCCGCGTGGTCTACGGAACCCGGATCTCTCTGATCGTAGGTCTGTTCGCATCCATCCTGGTGCTGATCATCGGCGTTTTGTACGGATCCATATCCGGCTATCTGGGAGGGCGGGTCGACCTGATCATGATGCGGATCGTGGATATCATATATTCGCTGCCCGACCTGCTGATCATCATCCTTCTTTCGGTGGTGCTCAACGAGGTCATGAGCGGCATGAAGCTGCCCGGCGTTCTCAACAAGCTGGGTACCAACATGATCAGTATCTTCATCGTGTTCGGACTTCTTTACTGGGTCAGCATGGCACGCCTTGTGCGCGGCGAGATCCTGAAGATCAAAAACAACGAATACATTCTGGCGGCTAAGGCCGTGGGAGCCAGCTCCGGACGTATCATCCGGACGCACATCATTCCCAACTGCATCAGCGTGATCATCATTACCACCGCGCTGCAGATTCCGTCCGCCATCTTTACCGAAAGCTTCCTTTCCTTTATCGGAATGGGCGTGAAGGCTCCGATGCCTTCTTTGGGCTCTCTTGCGAACGCGGCCCGCGAAGGTCTTCAGAGCTATCCGCTGCAGCTGGTGTTCCCGGCTGTCACCATCGTACTCATCGTTCTGGCGTTCAACCTTCTTGGTGATGGTCTGCGCGATGCATTCGATCCGAAACTGAGGAGGTAACAGACATGTCTGAGAATAACAATCAAAAGAAAGCGCCGCTTCTGCAGGTCATCGATCTGCATACCTCCTTTACCACAGACAAAGGAGAGGTCCGGGCCGTGAACGGCGTAAGCTTTACGCTGGAAGAGGGCAAGACCCTTGGCATCGTCGGAGAATCCGGTTCCGGAAAATCTGTCACGGCTTATTCCATCATGCGGATTCTGGAGCAGAACGGCCACATCACCAGCGGCAGGATCCTGTTTGAGGGCGAGGATATCACCCATTACAGCCAGAAACAGATGAACGTGTTCCGTGGCACCAAATGCGCGATGATCTTCCAGGACCCCATGACCTCGCTGAACCCGGTCTATACCGTGGGAAACCAGATCATGGAGGCTATCCGGATCCATTCCAACAAGAGCAGACAGGAGGCCTACAATTCGGCCCTCGAAATGCTGAAGCTGGTAGGCATCAACGATGCGGAGCGCCGCATAAGGCAGTATCCGCACGAGCTTTCGGGCGGCATGCGCCAGCGTGTCATGATCGCCATGGCCCTTGCCAGCGAACCGAAGGT
>CAMNNM010000215.1 GCA_946545425.1 uncultured Blautia sp.
CTCTGGTGAGAATCGAACTCACAATGGATCTTAGTCCGGCGCGGGTCCTTAGCCCGCCGCATATACCAGTTCTGCTACAGAGGCTTATAAGTACTCCCGGAGAGATTCGAACTCTCACTGAACCGGGTTTAAACCGGATCCCTCTTCCAGTTGGGATACGGGAGCTTAAAGTGGGCAGGGTTGGAGTTGCACCAACGGTGTTTCTGATGTGCCTGATTTACAGTCAGGTGCCCTCGCTGCTAGGCATACCTGCCCAAACTTATATGTTTTGCAATGAGCCCTGCCGACATGTTCGAGAACTTCGTTCTCTCACTGTCGCGGCGTTCGCCGTATGCATCCAGTCTGCCATATGTCCAGCTGAGAGCAAGCTCTCGCTGTCCATCCGTCATCCTGTCTGCGCATGGCTCATTGCTACGCGCAAAAAACCGCCTGCGTGGATTTCTCCAAACAGACGGCCTGAGATCTATGTATCCTTCAGATGTATCTCATGAATGCCTTTGTTTTACCGGAGCGCTTCCACACGACAATAAGACCTTGCTGCTAAGCAGAAGGGACAGATAAAGATCGTATGAGCTCGATAAAACATTCATGATCTGCATGTCTTTTGACCTTTCCTTTCGTAGATTTCTGAGCAGATCATACCGCACTTTTCTATGCCTGTCATTCGCCTTGTAGTATAAAATGCCGCTCTCCTATGTACGGCAGCCAGATGGCTGCCTTTTTCTTAATGCTCCGGCCCGCGGTCCTTCGGCTTGGCTTTTCTTCCTTCCGGAGAGAGCTTCGCTGCTGTCTCTTTTGCCAGAGAATCCAGCTTTTCCCTCGCGGATTCCCTCGGCGCTGCCTCTCTGGCCTGAGGATTTCTGGTCTTATAGGCTTCGACCATCTCTTTCAGCTCGGCATTCAGAACGGATTCTTTCCGGTTCTGCCAGACGATCTCGCCGTCGACGCCGTCCGTTCTCTCAGGTTTGGTCACAGTGGTGTGTCCCTCTGCGGGAATCTTGGCCCAGAGCCCTTTCCCGTACTGATTCTCATGAACAGCTTTTGCGGGAAGCACGAAGCTCGCCCAGGGTGAATGATCAGCGGGATCGGTGTTCGGGATCAGGATCCGCTTGTAGGCCGTCCCGTCCTTGCCGGTGAAATCCTCAGCAAGGCCTTTCCCGAACTTGATCGTCAGTTCTTCGAATTGTTTTTTCTCTTCAGGCATGGTGTTTTCCTCCATAATCATTGTCATTACGCGTCTTCGTCATCCAGCCAGTAGTCTGCGTCTTCATCATCTGCAGGTGATTTCCTCTCATCCGGTTCTTCTGGCAAATCATAGATGTCCAGGTCGTCATCATCGTCATACCGGAAATCGGCATCCGGATCCGGCCTGCTGGTGCGGGTCTTGTCTCTCTTGGTCTTCAGGTACAGATAGCCGCCGACACCGCCGAATACCAGAATGAGCGGCAGGGCAAGCAGAAGAGGATTCGCCGTTTTCTTTTCCGGCTTTTCGACCTCCGGCGTCTCGATCTGGCTTTCCTGTTCCTGTTCAGCCTTTTTGGCAGCTTCCTCCGCTTCCTTTGCGGCTTCTTCCGCAGCGATCTCTTCCTTCATCTCTGTCACGGCCGCCTCATCCATCAGGGCAAACAGATCGTTTTCGTCCACCTGATTGAGGAAATGGACGGTCTCATTGCCGTCGTCATCACGGTCAATGATCAGATAAAAGATATTGCCGCTTTTGGTGGCCAGGGTAATGAACTGCTTCCCCGCTGTGCCGGCGGTTCCATAGTCATCAACAAGCGTCAGGTTTCCTTCCGGCGTCAGTCCGAGATCCGACAAATCGGAAGACGTGACCTCCGTTCCGCTTTCCTCCGCCTGCTCCAGTATCTGGCGGATCAGTTCGGGGTCCAGGGAAATGGAAAGAGAACCGTCCTGCTTTATTTCCACCGGCAAGGTCCGGACATCCATATAGTCGGCGCAGACATAACCGGTATGCTCCGGAATGGCCACATACAGCCAGTCGCCGTGATCTTCCAGAACTTCCACGATGTCCCCGTTATTCAGGGTATCGATAATGCCGTAATCCAGGCCTCCGCCGGAACGGACATTCAGATAGGAACCGTCAGTTTTGACCGTGCCGATCTTCTTTTCCTCCGTTGTCGTGGTCCCGCTTTCAAGAGAGGACAGAAGATCTTCGATGCTGCTGATCCCGGCTGTTCCTGTTGAAATGCTGCCGGAGGAGCCGGAGTTTCCGCCGCTGGTGGTCACGGATCCGTCTTCATTCAAGGTCGTGCCTCCCGTGTCGTCATCGTCGCCCCAGTCAAAGGCGGTCTCTGTTTCCGTTCCCGATTCCGTCACTTCCTCAGCCGGGATCTCCCTGACGATTACGCCTGTTTCCGTATCGGTGCCGTCTTCCCCGGTATAGGCAAATACGGCAGCCGGAACGAGGGTAAATGCCAGTACTGCGGTCAGGATCCCCGCAACAAATCGTTTATTCATTCTCCGAATCCTCCTTTTCTTCGTCGTTTTCTATTGATCTTCCTGCGGCCGCGGCAGGTACCGCATCAAATACGCCTGCCCTTGCCCTGCGGATAATGACCGCCAGTTCCTCCGGCGTCAGCTCGGCCGCATGCACGATATCGTGAATGCAGGTATTCTCGGCCTCACGGTATTTCCGCTCCAGATCCTTTACCTTTGCGGTCCACTCGGCCTGACGGGCGCGGGCTTTTTCAAGCTCCGCACCCAGCTTTTTCAGTTTTGTTTCGTCCATAAAATCGTTCCTTTCTCATCACGGCAGCCTGCC
>CAMNNM010000216.1 GCA_946545425.1 uncultured Blautia sp.
TCGTCCTCTCCGGAATACTCCCAGTAGTTCGAAAGATGCATCTGGATCAGCGAATCATTCTTGTCAAGCTTTACCGGATTATTCTTGCTCCAGCCCATGCAGTATAACGGCGTTCCCCCGGCGTCCGTCACGACCACCTTGTGATGCCGCATGTCCTTGTTCCTGTGAAAGAAATTTCTGGCGTGGATAAATACGTCCGGTTAATGAACGAATACGGTAAACAACATACGTATATTTATTACTATAGCCTGCGGTCGTTACTGCTCGTACCGCTCAGGCCTTGGCATTCCCTGTCCGGTGCCGGCCACCACCGACATATGCGGATAAGCGAACAGGACGTCCTTTTCTTCCGAGAACCGCCGGACCATGGCTCTTCGGATATCGCTGCACGAGCCGATCCCCTCTTCCGCCGTCAGCGTCTGGACGACGGTCCTGATACTGACGCCGTTGGGTCCCAGATCCGTCACGATGATCGGAACGGGATCCGTCATCTGCTTCTCTTTCCGAAGCCTCTGCACAGCCGGGTCCTCAAGCACCAGCTCCTGGGTCAGTGCAATGGTCTTTTCCAGATCCGAGTCATAGGTGATGCAGAAATCCACAAAGCTTGTGCTGAAGTGGTCCTGGTCCTTGCTGAAAAAGGTATTTTCGATCACACAGAGATCCATCTTTGCATTAGGGACGATCACATGGGACGAGTTGATCGCGTTCCGGATCACGGTATTTCGAAGGTCGATCGTCTGAATGTATCCGATGATATCCATTCCATCCACCAGGATATGCACCCGGTCACCGATGGAAAAAGGCTTGAAGATCGACAGAATGAAACCGTGAACGATATTGCTGAGGCCCTCCTGGAACACAAAGCCCAGGACCACCACGATCAGTGAGGAGGACATCAGGATCTGGCTGGCAAAGCCCGACATGGCCTCCGAAAGACTCAGTATCCGGATTCCCAGGGTAATGATGACAAACGCCTTCAGACAGGCCTTGATAAAGCTCATCAGAATGGTTTCCTTCCGCGCCTTCCGAAACGGAAGAAAAACCAGATCGATCAGCTTGACCGAGACGATCATCACGATCAGAAGCAGAATGCCATAATACAGGTTATTGGAGGTTACCACCTGAAGGACAGACTTTGCACCGTCCTTCAGCTCTTCATAATTCTGATTGGTTTCCATTCGGTTTCCACCTTGTCTATTTTTTCAGATACGAAGCCGACACCGGAAATTCAAAATAGGTCTCCGGGTACGGCTCGTTTTTCAACGAAAAGTGCCACCATTCGCAGTCGATGGGCAGGAAGCCGTTGCGCATCATCGACCGTCGCAGGATCATCCGGTTATGATACTGTTCCTCCGTGATGCCTTTGTAATCCGGATGTGACACCTCGCTGAACAGATCGAAGGGACTTCCCATATCCAGCTCTTTTCCGGTCCTCATGTCAAGAAGCGTCAGATCTACGGCGCTTCCTCTGCTGTGGCTGGACTGCTTTGCGATGTATCCTCTGGAAAACAGCTCCTGCTTGATCAGATCCGGATAAAAATACGGCTTCATGCGGATATCCTGATCCTCGATCCCCCACAGCACGAAATGCTTTACCGCCGTGGCCGGACGGTAGGCGTCGAACACCTTCAGCCGGTATCCCTGCACAAACAGCTCGCTGCTCACCGACTTCAGGGCTCTGGCTGCCTCCAGCGTAAGAAGCGCGCAGGGCTCTTCGTAGCCGTCGATCCTCTCTCCGATAAAGTTATAGGTGGAATAGTACCGGATCTCCTGAATGATATTCGGCACGAAATCCGCCAGAAGCACGAACCCCGAAGGATCCATCGTCTCATTGATATATCCAGCCTTCATGTTCTTCTCCTTTTCCTGAATTCCAGACAGAGCATCGTCATGTCGTCGAACTGTGCGGCGTCTCCGGAGAACGCGTTCACATCCTCCGTGACCGCCCGAAGAAGCTCCTTTGGCTCTCTTCCGGGCGAACGATTCAACGCATTCTCAAGCCTTTCGAGGCCATAGAACTCTCCTGCCTCATTATTGGCCTCCGCAATTCCGTCGGTATAGACAAAGATCGCGTCTCCCGGCTTCAATAACAGCTCGTAATCCTTATACCGGATTCCTTCCATCCCTCCCACGACAAGCCCGTGCCTGTCGCGGTATATACTGAACTTTCCGTCTTCTCCCCGTACCACGGGATACTCGTGACCGGCGTTTGTGCAGGTCAGCACACCGCTTGTAAGATCCAGAATTCCCATCCAGACCGTTACGAACATCTCGGTATAGCTGTTGCCGCTGATCTGACCGTTCACCTCCGTCAGGATCTCTGCAGGTGTTCCTCCCTGCTTGGCCCTGTAGTTGATCAGATTCTTGGCCGACATCATGAACAGAGCCGCCGGCACGCCCTTGTCCGAGACATCCGCGATGACCAGGGCCAGATGTGTGTCATCGATCAGAAAGAAATCGTAAAAGTCTCCGCCGACCTCCTTGCCAGGATTCATGCTGGCGGACAGGGCAAATTCGTCATGATCCGGAAATGAAGGCGATCCATCCGGAACAACCGGAACTGCCGCGGCTGAAGCACCCGTTTTCTGCAGTAAAAAAAGAAAACGACCAGCAGGACCGCCGAACAGACATCGCTCAGAAGCTTGATGGTGTAGACCTCGGTTACACTGAAATTTCCCATGATATCCTTTCGCGGCCGGCAGGTCCGTGACAAAAGAGCCGTCTTCTGTCCAGTCTCCTGCCGGGATCCGAACAAT
>CAMNNM010000217.1 GCA_946545425.1 uncultured Blautia sp.
CGTCCGATCTCGACAGCCTGGCGGGCGCCTTCATCGTCAATGTAGGCGTCGACAGTCGCTTCGGGAGCATATTCCTCAAGAATGGCGGGGCCGCTGGAGCCTTCCTGCGTCGCCACGACCTTGCCGGCAAGATCTTCAACGCCCTTGATGTCTTCATTTCCGGCATTTACAAGGATACCCTGCTTTGATGTGAAGTACGGTCCTGCAAAGGAGATCTTCTCAAGTCTGGACGGAAGGATCGAATAGGTTGCGAACACGGCGTCCACCTGGTCGGAGATCAGCACGTCTTCGCGGGTGCTGGAGGTAACCTGGGTGAATTCCCATTTGGTGGGATCGCCGAAGATATAGTTGGCGAGCAGCTGATAAAGTCCTGCGTCAAATCCGCGGAGATTGCCGTCTTCTTCATCGAGAAGGCTGAACAGGAAGGCCGTCTGAACGGTTCCGACGCGGAGAACGCCGGCTTCTTTTACTTTGGAAGCCCATTCGGAAGCGGCGATGGTTTCGTCATCTGCCACCGGACCGCTTGCAACCAGCGCGTCGAAGGCTTCTTTATCAATGGCGGTACCCTGCTCTTCGGCAAAAACGCCCGCAGAGAATGTAAGTACCATAACAGCGGTCAGCAGTGCAGACAAGATTTTTTTTGCGTATTTCATTTTTGTTTCCTTTCTTTCTTTGACTGCAGAGGGTTGACGACGTTGCTCCGGGACATGCGTCATGATCAACACATCTATCCCTAGTGATATTATAGGAATTTTGGCGTTTTATGTCAATAGGGGGCAGAGTCCATTGAAATCGTGGTGAAGATGATTTAATATTATTGTAATGGGGTCAGACCCCATTAAGGAGATATTACATGCGAAATATTTTTGTAACAAACCCGGATCTGATACTGCATTCCCTGACGGATGACGATCTTGGGTTTCTGAGAGCGTTTGTGAGCAGCAGGAATATTTATCGGTATGAGCCGACGTATCTTCCCGAGCTGGAGGACAGCCCTGAAAAGGTACTGCCGAAGCTGCGGCAGATGGAGCTGGAAAGGGACCGGCAGTGCATCTGGGGAATCTATGAAAAAAGCAGCCCGGAAAAGATGATCGGTCTGGCCGAGCTTTATGACTACAAAACCTCCGGGCTGGTGATCTCGATCGGGTATCGGATCGCGGAGGAATACTGGGGAAGAGGGATCGCCTCGTCCTGCGTCAGGGGCCTGCTGGATTTTATCATGACAGAGACCCGGGTGAAAATGGTCACGGCCCATGTGATACCGGAGAACAAGGGCTCTGCACGGGTTCTGCTGAAAAACGGATTTGAGTATCTTTTGACGAAGGAAGAAGACTGGGGACATGAACATCTGACGACAGCGGATGTCTATACCTGGGACCGGCCGGAGAGCTGACATCATGTACAGGAGGTTTTTCGATGATGAAGAAGTACGGAAAAGACAGGAAAAGGATGAAAAAAAATCGTGCCGGACAGATAATCCGTGGTGCTGCTGCGCTGACAATGGCCTTTATTCTGATGGGACAGACGCAGACGGTCCGGGCAGAAGAGGTCTGGGACGTGATGTATCAGGCCGTGCTGAACGACCACGCCGCCACGATCAGGTCCTACAGCTGGCAGTTTCCTGCAAAGCCCGTGAACCTGTGCGATGTCAATGGCGACGGCATCCCCGAGCTCTTTTATTTGGAAGGAACGCCGGAAGGACAGACGTTTACGGCAAACCTTCATATCGGAACGATCACGGACGGGCAGTATGCCGAGCCGGCATATTTTCCGGCAGGGGGCGGCCTGTTTCAGCATCTGTCTCCTGGAGGCGGCTACCACTGCTTTGCACTGACCACCGGTCCGGACGGAAGCCTTCTGGTCTTCAGCGCCGAGGGAGACGCAGACTATGCATACGAGATCTGGCAGATCGGCTCACCCCTTTCCGGTCAGGCACAGGTTCTGCAGCATGTGGCATATTGCGACTGGCGCCAGGAATGGTCTCTGAACGATGCGCCATGTACAAAAGAGGAAGCAGAAGCCGCTGCCGGAAACCTGTACGCGGCCGCGGGTGAAATGATCCTGTACAGCAAAGTGGAGGTGTTTAACGACCAGGGCCTCCTGAACAAAAGCGGACAGTGCGGTGCGGGGACGCTTGAGGACATATCTTTGCTGCTTAAACAGGGAGGCGGAGACGCAGCCGGGACAGAAGCAGGAAATCTCTCCGAAGAGCAGCTGCGCAGCGCGCTCGCATCATCGGGCCAGGATATGGGACGGCTTCAGTACTTCCTCTGTGATGACTACGACGGAGACGGCCGGATGGAAGCCTATGCACTGTTCTGCGACCTTACCGGAAGCCTGGAGATCGCGAATTTTGCCAGAGACTTCCAGATCTGGTTCGTTTCTTCAGACGGAACACTGACGGATATGAATGCACAGATCGCAGATGATGACCAGAGAGGATACCTGAGCAACGGCGGTTTTGTCTATGTACCCGGTACATACGACATGGGCGGCGCGGCGCCGGGATCAGCCGCTTCCAGTGTGCTTGGTGTTATCGGCAGTCACAAATTCCTGACCATTGAGTGCTACTATATGGGGTCGGGAGGCACAAGCTATATCTTCGGCGTGAAGAACGGCCAGCCCTACGAACCCCAGATTTCAGGCCATACGGATTTCTTCGGGATCGTAAACGGCGTGGCAACCGGAACTGCCCATGACTTCTCCGCCGGCTACCACCAGTACCTCACCGTAACCTACCAGCTCGA
>CAMNNM010000218.1 GCA_946545425.1 uncultured Blautia sp.
GCCGCCGGGGTGCGACGGAGGAGAATTTGAGGGCGCGGCCGCCGGGTTCCGACGTGGGAAGAGGGGGGGAGCGGCCGCCGGGTTCCGACGGAGGCCGCTCCCGCTTGGTCCTCGCGCAGCGGCACATAAGGCTCGCACAGAGTGCTCGCCAAGTGCCGGCGCTGCGGACGCCTCCTTACGGAATCCCGGGCGGCCGCGCCCCATCAGGTTTTCAGCTCATTCTTTACAAGCGGCCCTCCGAGTGGTAAACTGATGCCCGTGAGGCAGACTCGCACGTAAAGATCATTAGCATAGAGAGGATTATAAAATAGAATGGCTAGGGTGTATCACGCAAGAAAGATCGAACAGAAATGGCAGAAATACTGGGAGGATCATCAGACGTTCAAGACGGATGTCTGGGATTTTGACAAGCCGAAATATTATGCGCTCGACATGTTTCCGTATCCGTCGGGGGTAGGCCTCCACGCGGGACATCCGGAAGGATACACCGCCACGGATATCATGTCCCGCATGAAGAGAATGCAGGGCTACAATGTGCTGCATCCCATGGGATACGATTCATTTGGTCTGCCGGCTGAGCAGTATGCCGTCAAGACCGGAAACAACCCCAACGGTTTTACGCAGGAAAACATCAAGACCTTTACGAAGCAGCTGAAGGAGCTGGGTTTCGACTATGACTGGTCCAAGTGCGTGGCCACCAGCGATCCGTCCTTTTACCGCTGGACGCAGTGGATCTTCAAGCAGCTGTTCCTGAAGGGCTATGCAAAGCAGGTCGACATGCCGGTCAACTGGTGCGAGGAACTGGGAACGGTGCTGAGCAACGACGAAGTTATTGACGGAAAGTCCGAGCGCGGCGGTTATCCGGTCATCCGCAAGAACATGAAGCAGTGGGTCATCGACCAGGCAGCCTTTGCCGAGGAGCTTCTGGAAGGTCTGAACGAGATCGACTGGCCGGAATCCACCAAGGAGATCCAGCGCAACTGGATCGGCCGCTCCGAGGGCGTCGAGGTGAAGCTTGACATCGTTGGCGGCGGAACGCTGTCCATTTTTACGACCTGTATCGAGACCATCTACGGCATCACCTTTATGGTGGTGGCGCCGGACGGACAGATCGTCAAGGATCTGATGCCGCGTATCGAGAACAAGGAAGAGGTCCAGGCCTATATCGACGAGACTCTGAAGAAGAGCGACATGGAGCGTACCGAGCTCAACAAGGGAAAGAGCGGCTGCATCCTGAAGGGTATCTACTGCATCAACCCGGTGAACGGACGTGAGGTCCCGGTTTTCATGGGCGACTTCGTCCTTGCCAACTACGGTACCGGCGCTGTCATGGCGGTTCCGAGCCACGATCAGCGTGACTTTGAGTATGCCCAGGTTCACAATATTCCCATGCTTCAGGTCATTGACGGACCGAACGTGGACGTGAGCGAAAAGGCTCTGGAAAAATTCGAATATCTTGGAAAAGACGAATATACTCTGATCAATTCCGAGGAATTTACCGGTATGACGGTAGCTCAGGCCAAAAAGGCCATAACCGAAAAGCTGGTGAAGATGGGCAGAGGCCAGACGAGAGTCAACTATCACTTCCGTGAATGGATCTTTGCAAGACAGAGATACTGGGGCGAGCCGATGCCGGTGGTGTTCCTTGAAAACGGCGAGATCCACGTGCTGGACGACGACGAGCTGCCGCTGGTTCTGCCGGAACTCGAGGATTATAAGGGAAGAAACGGCAAGGCGCCGCTTGAGAACGCCGAGGAGTGGAAGCATTACGAGCATAACGGAATGAAGGGTCTTCGTGAGACCTCCACCATGCCGGGCTCCGCAGGCTCCAGCTGGTATTATATGAGATATATCGATCCGGACAACGACAAGGCCATTGCCGATCCGGAGCTTCTGAAGCACTGGCTGCCGGTCGATCTTTACATCGGCGGACCGGAGCATGCGGTGGGCCATCTGATCTATTCCAGAATCTGGAACCGGTTCCTGTACAACGAAGGCATTTCGCCGGTGAAGGAACCCTTCTACAAGCTGGTGCACCAGGGCATGATCCTTGGCGCCAACGGCATCAAGATGGGCAAGCGGTTCCCCGAGTTTGTCGTGAACCCCAGCGACGTGGTAAGAGATTACGGCGCTGACACGCTTCGCCTGTATGAAATGTTCATGGGTCCGCTGGAGGTTTCCAAACCCTGGAGCGACGCGGGCGTCGAAGGCGCCAGAAGATTTATCGGCCGTGTATGGAATCTGCTGACAGACGAGACGAAGATCACCGAAGACAATGACGGTGCACTGAAACAGATCTACCATCAGACGGTCAAGAAGGTGACCAACGATTTCGAGTCCCTGGGCTACAACACCGCCATCAGCCAGATGATGATCTTTATGAACGCCGCCTACAAGAACGGTTCTATTCCGAGAGAGTATGCCGAGGGCTTTGTCAAGATGTTCTCCTGCATCTGCCCGCATGTGGGCGAGGAGATCTGGGAGATCCTTGGCCATGACGATACCATCGCTTTTGAATCCTGGCCGGTCTGGGATGAAGCGGCTCTTGTGCAGGACACCGTGGAAATCGGCGTCCAGGTAAGCGGCAAGATGAGAGGCACTGTGGTACTTGGTGTCGACGAAGAGCAGGAGAGCGCGGTGGAAAAGGCAAAAGCAGTTCCGGCGGTCGCCAAGGCTCTGGAAGGAAAGAATATCTTCAAGGTCATTTATGTGAAGAAGAAGATCCTGAATCTGATCGCAAAATAA
>CAMNNM010000219.1 GCA_946545425.1 uncultured Blautia sp.
GATCAGAATCAGACTTTCCTGAAAGGCTTGACATCCGCTGTAAAATCATCTAAGATATTCTTTACCGGATTTATGCGTTAAAGCGCGAAAAACATATTAAACCGCATCAGCTGCCTGCTTTGCAGAGGATGCAGTCGAGAAAATCAGAAAGGGGTATACCAAAATGCCTATCACGGACCTATTGGAACGCAACGCCCGCCTGTACGGCAACGATGTCTGCCTTGTGGAGATCAATCCGGATCTTCCCGAGCCGAGACGGGTCACCTGGAAGGAATATGAACTGATCGAGCCGAAGCGTGCTCCCTATTACCGCAGAGAGATCACCTGGGGTATTTTCGATGAAAAAGCCAACCGCTTCGCCAATCTTCTTCTGGAACGGGGCGTAAAAAAAGGAGATAAAGTCGCCATCCTGCTCATGAACTGTCTGGAATGGCTTCCCATATATTTCGGAATTCTTAAAACCGGAGCCCTTGCCGTTCCGCTGAATTTCCGCTATTCCGCCGACGAGATCCAGTACTGTCTGGACCTGGCCGAGGTAGATATTCTGGTATTCGGACCAGAATTCATCGGCCGCGTGGAAGAAGTCGCCGACGAGATCGGCAAGCACCGCCTTCTTTATTATGTAGGCGAAAACTGCCCGACCTTCGCCGAGGATTACATGACCCATGTCGCCAACTGCTCCAGCAAGGCACCGGATATTACGATTACCGACGACGATTATGCGGCCATCTATTTCTCCTCCGGAACCACGGGCTTCCCCAAGGCAATCCTTCACAAGCATCAGTCTCTGTCTCATTCGGCCAAGGTCGAGCAGATGCACCACGGCCAGCAGAAGAACGATGTGTTCCTCTGCATCCCGCCGCTCTATCACACCGGCGCAAAGATGCACTGGTTCGGCAGCCTGTATTCCGGCAGCAAGGCAGTCCTTCTGAAAGGAGCCTCGCCGGCTTCCATCCTGCACGCGGTTTCCGAAGAAAACTGCACCATCGTATGGCTTCTGGTGCCCTGGGCGCAGGATCTGCTGCTGGCACTCGACAATGGAGACCTGAAGCTTGAGGACTACCATCTCAGTCAGTGGCGTCTGATGCACATCGGCGCGCAGCCGGTTCCGCCCAGCCTGATCAAGCACTGGAAGGAATACTTCCCGCATCATCAGTACGATACCAACTACGGCCTCAGCGAGTCCATCGGACCTGGCTGCGTACATCTTGGGGTTGAGAACATCCACAAGGTCGGCGCCATCGGCAAACCGGGCTATGGCTGGGAAGCCATCATCGTCGATGAAAACTTCAACAAAGTCCCGCAGGGTACCACGGGCGAGCTGGCTGTCAGAGGCCCCGGCGTCATGACCTGCTATTATAACGATCCCAAGGCGACTGCGGAAGTCATGCACGATGACTGGCTGCTGACGGGAGACATGGCAGTCGAAGATGAAGACGGCTTCTATTTCCTGGTCGACAGAAAGAAAGACGTTATAATAAGCGGCGGCGAAAATCTGTACCCGGTACAGATCGAAGACTTCCTGCGTACGAACAACGAGATCCTTGACGTTGCCGTCATCGGTCTTCCCGACAAGCGTCTGGGCGAGATCGCCGCGGCCATCATCCAGCTGAAGCCCGGCTCCACCTGCACGGAAGATGATATCGTCATGTTCTGCAAGGAGCTGCCGCGTTACAAGCGTCCGCGCAGGATCATCTTTGAAGACGTTCCGCGCAACGCCACCGGTAAGATTGAAAAGCCGAAGCTTCGGGAACGTTATGGTTCTCTGAATCTGGTTGAGCAACAGAATAAAGGTTGAAAAGAACGGGGCTGCGAATCAATCACAGCCCCGTTTCCATTAATTCTCTTCAAAAAACATCCGAATTTCTTTTTCTTTCGCCTTTACGGATCCCATCACGAAGAAGGGTTTACCGCCGCCTCTTCCCGAGAGGGCGGCGTTCATGTCTTTGGTCAGCTGCCGCAGGTCTCCGCCTTCCTGTCCCATGGCGTACTTATAAGAGCCGTCGGGATTTTTTGAAAATACGGCAGCTCTGCCCCCGCAGGCATGCATGACCTTGTCGGCAAGGCGACGGACACTGTCCGCCTCCATTTCGCCCCGGAAGATCAGCGCGCTGCCCTGGTTCTTCCATCTTTCGGCCTCCATATCAAAGCTTTCATTTTCCAGCCCGGCAAATGCATATTTCAGACGGCTGTTTTCGTCCAGGGTTCTTTTTACCGCGGCTGCGGTGGCTTCCGGCTTTGCGGAGAGCAGCATGGAAACCTCATGATTCTGTTCCTGGATCGTTCTTAAATAAGACAGTACTCTTCCACCGCAGATCATCTCGACGCGGACGCCTTCGTGAAAACGGACGACCGAAAGAATCTTGACCATGCCGATCTCACCGGTCCGCCGCACATGCGTTCCGCAGCAGGCGCAGATATCCGTTCCCGGAAATGTCACGATTCTCACCTGTCCCGACAGTTCCTTTTTGCTTCGGTACGGAATTTCCTTCAGTTCTTCCTCTGAGGGATAGGTAATCTGTGTCTGAAGGTTCTGCCAGATCCGCCGGTTCGTCTCTTCTTCGATCTCCAGAAGCTGCTCCCAGGTCAGTATTCCGCTGAGGTCTATGGTGATCACATCGCTTCCCATATGAAAGCCGACGTTGTCATATCCGTATTTTTCGTGGATCAATCCGCTCACCAGATGCTCTCCGGA
>CAMNNM010000220.1 GCA_946545425.1 uncultured Blautia sp.
GAAGGCAGATAGTAAGCTTGTTATTGCATGCTTATATGTATGCTTCAAGATGCGATTTTTTATTAAAGTCAGATAAGAAAACAAGAATATGAAGTCCTATATGCCTTCCGCCGTCGGTATGTCCGAACGGAAGGGCAGATAGCCTTGAATATAGACACAGAATTATATGCTTTTGGGTCATTACAGGTTTGAAAGGCGTACCTATAGGGAAAAGGAAAACCTGCATACCATATGCCTTTTGAGAAAAAACGATTGAAATCCCTGGCATATATTCATTATGAAATAGTTGATTTATATGAAATAGGGTATTTGTTCAGCATCCTTGTCTTCGGGTTGTTGAATAGTTACGTTATATGGTATGTCAGAGAGGACATTGTGAGTAAAGGAAACAGGAAATCAATCAGACAATTCATCATGAAAAGCGGCCATCGGATCAGGATACCGATATTTCCCGGGATAAGAATGCCGAAATCCTTCGGGATGGGGATGCCACGATTTGTCAGATCAATAATGCATGGGGGTTCCAGGGCAGTTGTCGTGGGATGGGTTCTGGCAGCCGTTCTGATGACAACCGGCTGTGGAAGCATGTCTGGCGGCACCGGGAACGGTAAGTCTTCGGAAAACGTGAACGTCCCGGGAAATACATCCGCATCTGCCAAAACGACCGGAAAGCTGAAGGACTACTCTGTCCAGAACTTCTTTTTTGATACCGTGATCTCTGTCAAGATCACGGCTGGTGACAACGCAGATGAGCTTCTTCAGCATTGCATGGATATGTGCCGGGAATACGAGCAGATCTTCAGCCGGACCGACGAAAACAGCGAGCTCTACAAAGTGAACCACCGGACTACAAATACCGTCGAAGTCTCGGAGAAACTGGCGTTTCTGATCTCGGAAGGGCAGAAGGTGCATGAGCTTTCAGGCGGGAAATTTGATATTACGGTCGCGCCGCTTTCGGATCTGTGGGATTTTAAGAGCGAAGACGCCGTTGTGCCCGACCAGGATAAAATCCGGGAGGCTCAGGAAAAGGTAGATGCTTCGTCTGTCCATCTGGACGGAACAACGTTGACTTTTGACAGAAGCGACACCATGATCGACCTTGGGGCAATTGTAAAAGGATACGCGGCAGACGAGCTTGCGGCATATCTGAAGGGCGAAGGAGTGACCTCCGGACTCATCAATCTTGGAGGAAATGTACTGACCATCGGTAGCAAGCCGGACGGAAGCAACTGGAAGATCGGCATTCAGAAGCCCTTTGCGGGCGGTGAGCTGATCGACACCGTGGAGGTATCCGGCAAGACCGTGGTCTCGTCAGGTGTGTACGAACGGTACTTTAAACAGGACGGCGTGATCTATCATCACATTCTTGATCCCGATACAGGGTATCCCGTGCAGGACGGGATATGGGGTGTTTCCATTATCTGTGATTCTTCCCTTCTGGGAGACGAGCTTTCCACCACCTGCCTGGCTGTAGGGGAAGAGAAGGCGGCAGAGATCATCGAGTCGATGGAAGGCGTCGAAGCGATCTTTGTGGACGACCAGCTTCAGGTGACGACGGTCGGAGGTGGCTGATGCAGGAGAAAAAGCAAAGAAGAAATACCATACTTCTGGCCGTGATCCTTTTAGCGGTCTGCGGTATAGGACTTCTGGTACAGAAAATGGTATCGAAACCCATTGTCCAGGATCCTGAAACGCAGGACTCGGGAATGGTGGCATTGGTATCACTGAACGGGCAGGTCATACGGTCCCTGGACCTGGACGAAGATACAAATGTATTGATCGGGGACCGGGAAACAGATTATAATGTCATATCAGTGAAGGACGGCAAGGTGTCTGTGACGGACGCCAACTGTGCCGACAAGATCTGTGTTCAGACAGGCCAGATGCAGCTGTCGGGCGACATCATCGCCTGCCTCCCTCATGGACTGATCATCTATATTACGGAAGAGGAGGACTCCGGGTCAGAATGAAATCTCGGATATCCGGAAAAAAAGCCGCGTACCTTGGGCTGCTTTGCGCGGCTGCCATGATCCTGGGCTATGTGGAATCTCTGATCCCCGTGTTCGCAGGCGTTCCCGGCATGAAGCTGGGACTTCCAAACGCGGCGATCGTCATGGTTCTTTATCTATATACGTGGAAGGAAGCGCTGCTGGTATCCGCTGTGCGGATACTGGGGATCGGCTTCCTGTTCGGCAATCCCTTCAGTATTGCCTTCAGCTCGGCCGGGGCGGCGGTTTCGCTTTTATGCATGCAGCTGGCAAAGAAGTCCGGCCGGTTTGATACGGTCGGAGTCAGTATCATCGGCGGTGTCATGCATAATGCCGGACAGATCGTGGTGGCCATGTGCATCGTGGAAAATGTGCGTGTCGGTTATTACTTTTTTGTACTTGCCATCAGCGGCGTGATAACCGGAATGATCATCGGCATCATCAGCGGGGAGCTTACAAAGCGGATGCGGCGGGCTATCACAAGGAGCGGAGGAACGTTATAACAAGAGAGTATCGTTACAAGTCAAAGTGGGCGAAGGATTTCCAGGTTTTTTGGAACTCCTTCGCCCACACTTTTCTTAGGTATCTGTACATACAAATAACCGAGACGGGCATCTACTTCTGGAAAAATAGATAATTCCGTTGCCCGTCTTTTGATGAAAAAACGCGATTGGGCATCTACT
>CAMNNM010000221.1 GCA_946545425.1 uncultured Blautia sp.
CTCTGACTTTTACGATAACACAGAATGGATTTTACTGCAATCCGGTGCTATAATAGGATTCGCAGTGCATGGATTTAATAAAAAAATGAGAGAAGACAAACATATGTATTTTTACCTGGTTCCTCCGATTTATGTATTCGGACATATTCTGTTTTTTCTGATCCTGAACTGGTGGCTCAGTTCCGCCTTTGCATCCTGGCAAAGCAGCAGGACCCCAAAGGTCATTCTGGCAGCCGTGATCCTGGTCTTTATGGTGATCGGTCTTCTGGGGTGCTTTCTGCCGGACAGCAGCCTCAAATTCCGGCTTACGGCAGCTGCGAACATCTGGTTCGGCGTGATCTTTTACATGGGCCTGACCGCTCTGACGGCTTCCATAATTCTGCTTGCGGTACGGCTTATCCTTCACCGGGATCTCCTTTCGCATGTCTGGCTGGCCCGGGCGCTGACTGTTCTGATCGTTCTTGAAACGGCTGCCGTCAATATTTACGGACTGAAGCATGCCACGGACGTAAAGGTCAATACACTCTCCGTCCATGTGGATAAACCCTTCAGCATCGGGGAAGGGGAGGAAAAACGGAACTCCCTGAAGGTGGTTCTCATCGGAGACCTTCACATGAGCGTAAACTCGACGCCGGAGCACATAAGAAAGACGGTGGAGCTGATCAATCAGCAGGATGCCGACCTTGTGCTGGCCGCGGGAGATTTTCTTACCAGTACCTATAACGGCCTGAAAGACCCGGAAACCTATCAGGAGATTTTAAAAGGAATAAAATCCCGGTACGGTTCCTACGCGGTGTACGGAAACCATGATGTGGAAGAACCGCTTCTGGGCGGTTTTCCCATGACCGGAAAGGAAAAAGCCATAAGGAGCGACGAGATCCCGGCGTTCATCGCAGGATGCGGTTTTGAGATCCTTTCGGACGAAGTCCGGGAAGTCGTGGAGAACAAGATCGTTCTGGTATGCCGGGAAGACGGAGAGAAGACCGGAAGGGGCCTGGAAGAACGCATGAAGGCACAGGACCTGATGGCCGGGATCGACCGGACAAAGCCGGTTCTGGTGCTGGAGCATGAGCCGGTGGATTATGCAAATCTTTACGAAGCCGGTGCGGATGCGGCGTTCAGCGGGCATACCCATGCCGGGCAGATGTTTCCTGCGACGGTTTTTACGCCCCTCTTTAACGAGAACAACTATGGGCTGAAGCTGGTGGACGGCGTGCAGTCGGTGGTCACGTCGGGAGTCGGCTTTTACGGGCCGCCGCTCAGGGTGGGCAGCGACAGCGAGGTCATGGTCGTGGATCTAACGTTTGAAATTTCTGAATAATTCAGCGTAAGCATCAGAGTTTGTTGGAATCTGCAAAGGAATATGATATAATGCGGTTACAACACGAAAGATCTGTCGGAGGGAGGTATTACCGTGAATTACAGAGAAAAATATGAATACTGGCTCAAAAATATACCTGTTTCGGATCCGCTTCATAAGGAGCTTCTTGAGATCGGAGAGGACGACAAAGAACTTCGCGAACGCTTTGAATCGGACATGACGTTCGGAACGGCAGGGCTTCGCGGCATTGTAGGAGCGGGAACCACCCGGATGAACTATTATACGGTGGGACGCGCCACGCGCGGTATTGCAGCCTTTATCTGCGAACACGGCGAAGAGGCCATGAAAAAAGGCGTCATCATCGCACATGATCCAAGACATTTTTCGAAAGAGTTTTCCCGTTTTGCCGCCGGTATTCTGGCAGAAGCGGGGATCAAAGTCTACGTATTTCCGGATCTCCGGCCGACGCCCGAACTTGCCTGGGCCATCCGGAAGCTGGGAACGGTTTCCGGCATCAACATCACCGCTTCCCACAACCCGAAGGAATATAACGGATACAAGGCCTACTGGGAGGACGGCTGTCAGGTGAGCGCGGCCATCGCCGACGGCATGATGGAAAAGATCAGCAGCCTGGATTATTTCGGTGATTTCAACAACGGAAGCTACGAGGAGGCTCTGGCGGACGGCCGCATCATCATGCTGGGCGAAGAGTATGACAGAGGCTATCTGGACGCCATCGAATCCCTTGCGATCCACGGCGCAGAGGACCTGGCTCTGGATATTCCCATCGTATACACCCCGCTGAACGGCGCCGGCTCCATTCCCTTCCGGAGAATGATGGCGGACAGGGGCTTTACGGATTTCCATATTGTCGAAGAGCAGAAGGATCCGGATCCTGACTTCACGACGGTGGGCTATCCCAATCCGGAAGCGCCGGCAGCCTTCGCACTTTCCGAAAAGCTCGGGCACGAGCTGGGCGCCGAGCTTCTGATGGCGACGGATCCCGATTCGGACCGCTTTGCCATCGAGCTTCTGGATGAAAGCGGAAAATATGTCCCGCTGAACGGCAATCAGACCGGGTATCTGCTGGTCAACTATATCCTCGAAGGACATAAGGATGCGGGAACGCTGCCGGACAACGGCGCCATGGTAAAATCCATCGTTACCTCCACCATGTCCACCAGAATGGCAGAGGCCTACGGTGTGAAGATGTTCGAGGCGCTGACCGGCTTCAAGAATATCTGTGGTCGCATTCCGGAGCTGGAGGAAAAGGGTCTTAAGTACCTGTTCGGCTATGAGGAATCCGTCGGATACGCGCCGTGCCAGGACATCCGCGACAAGGACGG
>CAMNNM010000222.1 GCA_946545425.1 uncultured Blautia sp.
CGGCCCTTGCCGATGCTCTCCGGGATCCAGTTGATGGTGTTGTTGTTGCGGATCAGGTCTTCCTTTACCGCGGTCATCTTGATGAACCAGGACTCTCTTGCATAATAGATGAGAGGCGTGTCGCATCTCCAGCAGTGGGGATATTCATGCTCGAACTTCGGATCGGAAAACAGGATCCCGCGGCTGTGAAGCTCTTTGAGGATCTCGGGGTCCGCGCTGATCTCGCCGGCGTTGATCTCGTCCTGTGAGGGCTTTACGCGCATGCCGGCAAAGGGCGTGCTCTCTGCCATACGGCCCTGCTGATCCACAAGCTGAACAAAGGCAAGGTCGTACTTTCTTCCGACTCTGGCGTCGTCCTCACCAAAGGCCGGCGCTTCGTGAACGATACCGGTACCGTCGCTCATGGTGACATAGTCGTCGCATTCCACGAAGAAGGCTTTCTTGCGCTGTTTCGCGACGATATCGGCGGCACACTGATAAAGCGGCTCGTATTCTCTGTATTCCAGATCCTTTCCGGGCATGGTTTCGAGGATCTCGTAGGCCTTTTCGCCTTCCGGCGCAAGGGGTCCGAGAACCTTGTCAAGAAGCGCCTGCGCCATATAATAGGTATAGCCGTCGGCAGCCTTGACCTTTGCATAGGTTTCTTCGGGATTCACGCAGAGTGCGGTGTTGGAGATGAGGGTCCAGGGCGTGGTGGTCCATGCCAGGAAGTAGGCGTCCTCTCCTTTTGCTTTGAAACGCACGATGGCGGAGCGCTCCTTCAGCGTCTTGTACCCCTGGGATACCTCAGCTGCGGAAAGCGGGGTCCCGCACCGCGGGCAATAGGGCACGACCTTGAAGCCTTTATAAAGAAGCTTCTTGTCCCAGATCTTCTGAAGAGCCCACCATTCGGACTCGATGTAATCGTCTTCATAGGTTACGTAGGGATGTTCCATGTCTGCCCAGAAGCCGACTGTCGAGGAGAAATCCTCCCACATCCCTTTATACTTCCATACGCTTTCCTTGCACTTTTTGATAAATGGTTCGATGCCGTATTCTTCGATCTGATCCTTTCCGCTGATGCCGAGGGATTTTTCCACCTCGATCTCAACCGGAAGTCCATGGGTATCCCATCCGGCTTTTCTGGGAACCATGTTTCCCTTCATGGTACGGTACCGGGGAATCATATCCTTGATGACTCTGGTCAGCACGTGGCCGATATGCGGCTTCCCGTTAGCCGTGGGAGGGCCGTCATAGAATGTGTACGTTTCGCCCTCTTTCCGGGTATCCATGCTTTTCTCAAAGATATGGTTTTCCTTCCAGAACTGCTCAACTTCTTTTTCGCGGTCGACAAAATTCAGACCGGTGTCTACCTTCTGGTACACGTCTCTACCTCCGTCTCTGCTGTATAATGTATCTCGTAAACATGTCCGCGTCCCGTAAAACCCGGACACAAACGCTTTCTGTATTACAAAGTTTTATTATAAGGTCAGAAAAAAAGAGATGTCAAGCCTTTGTTCGGAATCCTGGCGTATTTCAGTAATCATTCATAGC
This sequence comes from uncultured Blautia sp., assembly GCA_946545425.1. Lineage (GTDB taxonomy): Bacteria > Bacillota > Clostridia > Lachnospirales > Lachnospiraceae > Blautia_A. The sequence goes on from CAMNNM010000222.1 coordinate 1,534, forward strand.
TTCGTTGGTGCGGCGGCAGCCAGTATCAGGAAATTGGCGATTCCGGCTGACGCCACAAAAAAGCCATGAATAACAGCCTCACATACACAGACAGCCTCGCTTTACATAACAGACAATTACTGATATACTCTAAAAGAAGCTTCTGCCTGTCTGGCAGGCCCGCAGACGCCTTCTGCAAAAGTATATACGAAGCATGGAGCATTTTTCTGACATGGATTATATAGTTTTTGACCTTGAATGGAACCAGAGCCCCCGTGGCAAACGAGGTTCCAACAAGCGTCTTCCTTTTGAGATCATAGAGATCGGGGCGGTCCGGGTGAATGAGCGGATGGAGATCACCGACTCCTTCCACCAGCTGATCAAGCCGCAGGTATATAAGTCGATCCACAGCAGCATCCACGATGTCATTCATATGGATATGAAGGATCTCTCCAACGGTATTTCTTTTCCCGAAGCCGCCTGCCGTTTTCTTAAGTGGTGCGGGAACGACTACATCTTCTGCACCTGGGGTCCGCACGATGTAATGGAGCTGCAGCGGAACATGGATTTTTATCAGCTGCTGCCTTTGATCCGGGGTCCTGTCACCTATCTGGACGTTCAGAAGATCTTTTCTCTTTCTCAGAAAGAGCCGGCAGTCCGCTGTTCTCTGGAGCACGCCATCGACGCGCTTTCTCTTAAGAAGGAGGACGATTTTCACAGAGCGCTGGCCGACGCCGCCTTTACGGCTGAAGTAATGACGCATCTGGACAGGACGCATTTTCTTGCAAATACGTCTCTGGACATTTATCAGCATCCGAAGGAACCCGAAGGAAAAACCATTTACGGTCCTTATTATATACGTCATATTTCAGGCGAATTTTCGGGAAGAGATCAGGTCATGCGGGATAAGGAAATGACGATCGTCCGCTGCCCTCTCTGCCATCAGCCGACCAAAAAGAAGGTCCGCTGGTTCAGCACAAATCTGAAGGTCTGCCGGTGTCTTGCGGTATGTCCGGACCACGGTCTCGTGTCCGGCAAGATAAGGATCTTCCGAACGGATGACGACGCCTGCTTTGGAGTGAAGACCGTGCGTTTTGCCCGGGAAGACGAGGCAAAGGAAATACA
>CAMNNM010000223.1 GCA_946545425.1 uncultured Blautia sp.
CAAAAGAGCGGAGCTTGCCGCTCCGCCCTTATTTCCTGTCCTTTTTGTCTTTTCCCTTCTTTTTCTTCTGCTTAACGACGTACATTTCCTTGTCGGCCCGTTTGATCGCATCTCTTAAGTTTTCCTCGGTACCCTTTTCCGCCGCGAACCCGCCAAGGCTGAAGCTCAGGTCCAGAGTACAGCCCGAGATCTTTACCTGCTTCTTCAGTTCCTTCTCGAGCTTTTTTCGCATACTGCCGACAGAAACCGTTCCGATCGCCAGAAATTCGTCCCCGCCGTACCGCATGCAGAAGTCGCCGTTCTCACCGCATACGTTCCGGAGCGAATCCGCCATCAGCCGCAGCGCCCAGTCGCCGGCATCGTGGCCGTGCTTGTCGTTGATCTTTTTCAGGCCGTCCATATCGATAAAGTAAAAATAGTATTTCTTTCCTTCGGCTGTCAGCTTTCTGCAGTATTCAGCTCCGGTATTCTCCATGCCGAACCGGTTGTAGAGCCCGGTCAGCGAATCGTGCCGGTACAACTCCTGCAGTACTTCGTTCCGGCCGGCCATGACGCTCTTTTCCTGCACCATATCGATATTGTTGGCCAGAAGCGTCAGAATGATATCCAGCATGTTGAATTCCGAAACCGGAGACATCCGGTCCATGACCAGGTATCCGATCACGGAGCGGCTGCACTGCAGCGGATAAAAGATCAGCATGCCCGAATCCTGAAGAAGTCCGCCCGGGAGAAGCTCCTTGCGGTCAAAAATTCCATAGATATGGCTGTCCGGTTCGGGTGAGAACCGTCTGGCCGCCTCCCCCGTCGCCGTCATCAGCACCATCCGGTCCGAATAGGCTCTTCCCTCCGGAAGATTCTCGTTATAATTCCACAGAAAGCTTGAGTTCAGGACAATAAATACGTTTCTTGACTGGAGCATCGCCAGATTTTCTTCCAGCACCGGCATGATCTCCACCAGATCCTTTGCCTCGTTGAGGACCGGAAGGAGCTCATATTCCAGCCGATACAGCTGGCGCAGATACTGGCTCATCTGCAGAAGGCGTTTCCGTGTAGCTGTCTGGTCCGTGTTCTTGTCTCCGCACCCGCAGGATTCTGTAAAAAGCAGCTCGTGCGGGCAGTAGACCGGCCTTTCGTCGCGTTTTCCTTCCAGGATCTCAACGGCGACCTGTATTCCGGTTTCGGCGATCGTCCGGTAATCCCGTTCCACGCTTGTAATGCGCGGCTCAAAATACTCCGCGATATCGGTATTGTCAAAGCCTGTGATGATTATATCGTCGGGGATCCGAAGTCCTGCCTTCAGAAATACTTCCGCCGCTCCGACCGCGGTATCGTCGTTGGAGCAGATCACTGCGTCCGGAAGCGGTGTTTCCGTAAGGATCTTTCTGGCGATCCTCCTGCCGTTTGACAGAAACCAGTCGCTGTCATATTTGCGGATATGTTCATACGGGATCCTGAATTCTCTGCAGGCATCGTCGAAGCCCCGCTCCCGTTCGTCCGCCTCACCGCTGTGCTTTCTCCCCCGCAGAAATGCAATCTCCCTGCATCCGTGGACCCGGAGCACATGCTCCGTCATATCCTTCATGGAGCTGTAATTGTCAGTTCCCACATAAACGCATCCACGCCGGGGGTTGTTGATGGAGATCACCGGTATCTTATGCTCTTTTGCCTCGTTGATGATCTGGAGCCGTACCGGCGACGGCCATCCCCGGTCGCCCTCCAGGATCACCGCGTCAAACGATGAAATCTCCGGGACCGAAAAGATCACCATGTCCTCCCGTCCCTTATTCTGCCTGTCCAGAACTCCGAAATCGTTAAAGACAAATGTCCGGACTTCTTCGTGGGCGTCTGTGTAGTCCTGAAATCCCTGTAAAAGAGACTCCACCACTCCATAATTCCAGTCTGATAAGAAAATCCCGATATTGTACAATAGCAGTCACCTCGGATCAATTGTTCCATTTAAATGGTTTTTGCACCCCGGATTTCGGGATGATGAACAGATACCTATATTCTACTATATTTAAGGCCAAGTTTCAACAAACTCGTACTTATTCAGACAATTACTCTGCTTGAAAACATCACATTTTTCCACTATAATCTTCGTAGATACCACTTTTACGAAAGGAGTCTTCTTATGAAAATCAAAGCGATCGATCACATCACCATCAATGTAAAGGATCTGGAAACCTCAAAGAAGTTCTATGAAACCGTATTCGGCCTTACCTTCTGCGGCTATATCGATATGGGCGATCATAATCTGACCTACTATCAGCTTCCCGGCGGAGTCCGTCTTGAGCTCATCGACTTTACGGAAAAGGTTCCCGCTCCCGAGCACAAAGTCACCAATACGGGCATTTACCGTCATTTCTGCCTTACGGTGGATAATCTTGATGAGCTTTATGAGACCTGCAAAAAGTACAACGTGAACGTTACCGACGCGCCGTCCTTCATTGAAAAGCTTGGCGTCCGCAACATGCTGCTCATCGATCCCGCCGGTGTGGAAGTGGAAGTGTTTGAGGAAGCGTAAAATCCGATGCCGCAGGCCTTCCCCTCGGATGGGACGCTTGATTTTGGCTTCTTACATCCGATGCCACAGACCTTCCACTCGGATGTGATGCTTGCTTTGG
>CAMNNM010000224.1 GCA_946545425.1 uncultured Blautia sp.
GCGGCGGCAGTCACAGCGGCGGAAGCGGCGGAGGCGGCAGCCACAGGTTCTGAAACAGATTGCCGTCAGGCCGGCATCCAGATGATCCAGACCAGGAGCCAGCCCACCGTTACCGCGGTCAGCGTGAAGGGTACGCCGTATTTCATGAAGGTACCCGCGCTTACCGAATGCCCCTCACGGTTCAGAATACCGATGCCGGTAATGTTTGCCGAAGCCCCGATCGGAGTAATATTTCCGCCCAGGGTAGCTCCTACCAGAAGGCCGAAATACAGAAGATTCGGATGCACCGTCAGCGTGCCGGCTGCAGAGAGCTGCTTCGCAACGACCGCTACCACGGGGAGCATGGTGGCTGTATAGGGAATATTGTCGATAAAGGCAGACATCAGAACGCTCATCCAGACAATGATGGAATACACCGTGAATACGGACATCAATGATCCGTCTCCGGAAAGCCCTGCGATCTTCTCACCGATCATCTCAATGATCCCGGCACGGGAAATACCGCCGATCACGATGAACAGGCCGCACAGAAGCGCGATGGTATAATAATCGATCTCCTTCAGCGCATCGATGAGCACCTTCCGGCTGTGATCCTTAACCATCTGCCGGATCAGGCCGATCACAAAAAAGCCCAGGCAGATAAGACCGTTGGTGATATCCGGTTTATAAAACTGTCCCGGCTCTGCGTTGCTTTTATAAGGAATAAAGCTGACTGCGATGAGCACTGCGACCGTCCCCACCAGAAGGAAGGTCGGAAAATAGTCCTGAACCGGCGTGATCTCTCGCACCGAAATTTTTTCTTTGTTTTTACGGAAGATAAAGATGATCAGGATCGTCGCAGCCAGAGCCCCTGCTTCTGTTACCCAGAACATGCCGGGCCTTCCCTGGCAGAAGAAGAAATCCATGAAGTCCAGATTTGCGGCTTTTCCCAGAAGGATCGAGGTCGTATCGCCGACCAGTGTCGCGGCGCCCTGCAGGTTGGAGGACAGGGAAATGCAGATGATCACCGGAACCGGCGAGATCTTCAGCTTCTTACACGCTGCAACCGCCACCGGCGCCACCATCAGAACCGTCGCCACGTTATCTACAAAGGCAGAAATGATCCCGGCAAACAGAGAAAGAAAGACGACCATCCATTTGACGGATCCGGCCTTTGAAAGGATCAGGTCCGACAGACGGTTCGGCATTTTTGAAAGAATAAACAGATACACGGTTCCCATGGTACCGGCGATCATCATGATGACATTCCAGTCAATTTCGCCGAGGGCTTCCACAAAGGTATATGAAAAGCCGTCGAATACGCCTGCGGATCCGACGATCACAAAAATGGCGGCAGAGGCCAGCGCAATATACGGCCGGAGCTTCTGCAGTGTAAACATGAGTATATAGGTTGCCGCAAAAAGCACCAATGCAAAAACAGTCAATGAATCCATATCTTTTTCCTCTTTCTGATCTGTCCGGTAAGACGGCCTTTTACAGGCCGCTTTACAGTCTGCACAAATACAGACTGTAAGACAGTATAGCAGAACAAAAAAAGAAAAGAAAGACAAAAAGGAGAACACACAGATGAAAAACACAGAATTCTATATCGATCACGACGGCATCCCGCTTCACGCAAAGCTGGATTTTCCGGACCTTTCGTCCCCTTCCGGCAGATATCCGCTGGTCATCGTGATCCACGGCTTTACCGGACACATGGAGGAAACGCATATCCGTGCTGTCGCGCGCACCCTGAACGAAAACGGCTTTGCATCCCTCCGCGTCGAAATGTACGGGCACGGTGCAAGCGGCGGTTCCTTCCGGGAGCATACGCTTTTCAAATGGCTTTCCGGATCCCTTACCGTCATTGACTACGCCCGGAATCTGGACTTCGTGACAGATCTGTATCTGGCCGGGCACTCCCAGGGCGGTCTTACCGTCATGCTGGCCGGCGCCATGAAAGAGGACGTGCTGAAAGCCATCATCCCCCTCTCCCCGGCCGTCACGATCCCGGATGGAGCCCGTCAGGGCCTGCTTCTTGGTAACCCCTTCGATCCGCTTCACGTACCGGACTTCATCCGCCTGGCCGACGGGCGCGAACTTGGCGGAAACTACGCGCGGGCGGCACAGCTCATCTACGTAGAACCCGCCATCCGGAAATTCAAAAAACCGGTCCTGGTCATCCATGGCGACGCAGACGAATCCATCCCGGTGGATGACGCCGTCCGCGCAGCAAAGCTGTACGATAATGTGACCATAAAAATCATTCCCGGCGACACCCACTGCTACGATCATCATCTCGATCAGGTGACCGACGAGATCATCCGCTTCATAACGAACGTATAAAGCATAAATCCGGCAGCGAAAGAAACCTCGTTCCGGTCAGCATGAATACACCGGGGACCGCTCCCGCTTGGTCCTCGCGCAGCGGCACTAAGAAAAAACGGAACGCGTGAAACATTGCGATTACCCGCTGTTTCACGCGTTCCGTTTTTTCAAGTGCCGGCGCTGCGGACGTCCCCTTGTGTATTCATACTGCCGGAACGTTTATTTGTTCGTAAACGCCATGAATATTTTGATGTCCTTGAATTTGATGGCGTTCAGGCTGTCGCAGCCTGCAAACATCTGATCTG